>JANWWH010000051.1 GCA_025056375.1 Aquificaceae bacterium | reverse complement strand
ATCTACCGTGTGGAGTTGAAACTTCATGCTACCATATGCCACTTTACCCAACAACGGATTGTTGCTAATCTACCGTGTGGAGTTGAAACGAAATTTTTCTAATTCAACTGGGAATCTTAAATTTTCGTTGCTAATCTACCGTGTGGAGTTGAAAGTTACGAGAACTGAGGCTATTACATAGCCGAATGAATCCAGTTGCTAATCTACCGTGTGGAGTTGAAAGAGAAAAAAAGCTTGGGGTAAATTAGGAAGGGTGTTTGGGTGATATTAAAACTTTATCAGATACGGCAAAATTATAACCACAGGCGCCGATTTAGGTTCAGCTCCTCTACAAGAGATATCAAGAGTTCCACCTCCTGCACATACCGTCTGAAACCCTCCTTGTAGAGGAGAGGATATACAGAACTGAATAGAGAAGGAGCTTTAAAAAAGTCCTTATCAAGGTCCATGGCACAGAACATGTATTCACCCATGAAGGAAAACCTCAACTTTGCACCTGTTTTCAGGACAAAATCTAACATGCGCCTCATTAAGTTTAGGCTGAGTATATACCTTGCCTCTATCTGGTCGTTAGAAAAAACATCAAAATGTTTCTCAAACTCCGGGTCTTCCAATTTTACTCTCTGGAGGTTGGCAGGGGTGCTAAAGAACCTAAAGGTGTCAGGATACACGAGAATCACGCCCTTTGCCTTTTTTGGGAACTTTGCCACGAAAAAAACACCCTTAAAGAGGGTGTACCACTGGGTCTTTTTTCTCCCCTGAAGGTCTATGCTTTCTGTTTTATACTCTGCGTGAACCTCAGAGAGGGCTATCTCCGTCTCACCAACCTTACCCTTAATCATGTCCTCACCCCGATACTTTTCTGGGTAGGGTTTGTCCACAAAAAGCATACTTCCCCAAAAAAGCTCCAGAGGTATGTATCTGTCTGCTCCGTAGGTAAGGTTTGGAAAGAAAGCTTTGAAAAGTAGCAGGAGAAACTCTTCCTTAAAGAGCCTTGACCAACTTTTGCGTCGCTCGAGGTAAACCGGCACAGGTATGGCGAGGGTTAGGGCAATGGTGGCATAAAAAGCCTTCTCACCATAGTGTGTGTAAATATAATGAAGCAAAGGCAAAGATAGAACAGCAAGGATAAGGACTAAGCCTAACAGCCAAGATAATATTTTTCTCCTCTTTGCTTCAAGAAAGTGGAGCTTTTCCTCCAGGCGTTTGTAAAACTCTTCCTCTCTCATCAACTACCGAAGAGTTTAGAAACTTGAGGCACAGCCCTTTCCTCCTCTGGTATCTCAAACCACTCCTCTTTCTTTAAACCCATCACGCCCGCCATAAGGTTTGTGGGAAACATCTCAAGGGCATTGTTGTAGTCCGTAACAGAGGCATTGTAAGCTCTCCTTGCAGCGGATATGCGTTCCTCTATTTCGTTTAAAGTCTTTTGAAGGTGAAGGAAGTTTTCACTTGCCCTCAGTTGGGGGTAATTCTCCGCCACCATCAGAAGCCTACCTAAAAGGTTAGAGAGCTCGCCCTCTGCCCTGAACCTATCCTGCTGGCTCAGACCACTTCCAAGTCTTGACCTCAGCTCCGTTATCCTTTCTAACAGTTCTCTTTCGTGCTTCATGTATTCTTTGACGGAAGCCACCAAATTGGGTATAAGGTCATACCTCTGTTTGAGGTATACGTCCACGCTGGAGAGGGCGTTGTAAACTGCGTTTTTCTTGGCTATCAGAGAGTTATAAAGCAGGACAGGAACAACTGTAAGGACCACGAGGATTATAAAGAGCACGCCGAATGTTTCCATCTCCACCTCCTGATAAAATTTTAGCATGTTAGTTTTGGAAAAACTTTCCAGAAAAGCACTCGTGGGTCACAGGGGTATTCCTGCCAAGGAATTAGAAAACACCCTTCAGTCTATACAGAGAGCCATAGAGGTGGGTGCGGACATAGTGGAAGTGGACATTCAAAGAACAAGGGATGGAGTTTTGGTTCTCAGCCACGATGAAAACCTCAAAAGGACTTTCTGCGTGGACATAAACATAAGGGAAAGGAGCTGGGAAGAGCTTAAAAAGCTCTCAAAAGATGGCTATTCTCCTGCGAGACTTGAGGAGGCTCTTGAGTTGGTAGGTGGAAGGGTAGGCATGTTTCTTGAGATAAAGCACCCTGAGGATGGGGGCGCAGTGCTTGAGCTTGTTGAAAGTATAGGAGCAAGGGACTGGGTAGCCCTCATAAGCTTTTATCCGGAGGTTATTGGAGCTCTAAGGGGTAGGGTAATAACGGGTCTTGTTTATGCAAAGCCGCCCGGCTCTATACCAGAGGCGAAAAAACTGGGTTGTTCTCTCGTGTTACCCAAATACACCCTTGCTACCCAGAAGGCGGTGGACTTTGCCCACAGGCTAAAGCTTTTTGTGGTTGCCTGGACGGTAAACGAGCCAGAGAAGGCAAGAGAGCTCTTTGAGAGGGGTGTGGATGGCGTGGCAACTGACGATGTGGAGGGGGTTAGAAAAGCTTTGAGATGACTACATATCTGTGAGGTCTTCTATGGGCTTTCTTCCTGCAAAGCCCTCGTCCAACTCGTGCCAGAACATAATCGTATCCTCATCTTCCTTCCAACAAAGCCATATGTAACGGTTCTGGTAGAAAGAGAGAAAGTCCACCAGTATAGGGTCTATACCTTTTATGACACCGCCAAGGGCTTCTATCTTCTGAAAGAGCCTCTTTATGTCCGCATCCAAGTCTTTCACGTGGCTTTCAAGATACAGCCTTTCCAGGGGGTCTCCTTCCTCTTCAAGACTTGAAAGGCATCGATAAAGCTCTTCTCTCTTGAAGTTTATCTCCTCTACTATGGGCTTTATAAGCGTTATTAGGTCTCTTGCGGTATCAAGGTCAAAAACTTTCATAGTTCATAAATCTAATGCAGGAATACGGTAGAGCAACAGTTTGGGGAAACAACGGGGTTGAGCCCCATCTCCCTTGCGTAGGTAAATACTCCTTCCGCAGGGAAGGTTATACCGTTCACACCTGCATGAAGTGCGTATAAGTCAAACTTTACCCTCTCAGGACCTGCAGGTCTTGCACAGCCTATAACCACTGGTCTTTTGGGAAGAGCCTTCCTTGCATAGAGTATCACCTTTGCGCTCTCCTCCACTTTTGGAGGTGGAAGCAGTTGAAACCTCGCCTTTCCAAAGTAGGGCATGACTACCACAAGCACAAGGGCTGAAGGCTCATACTGAGCTATCATGTCAATAGCCCTGTATTCTCCTCTTATCTCTCCGTAATGGAGACCTATGATAACGTGGGGAACTAAGTTATGTCCTGCCTCTTTGAGAAGTCTGAGAGATTCTTCGTAGTCCCTCGTGCTCTTGTGAGGTAGTTTGTAAACCTGAGCTATGGTCTCCTCATCACCTATAATGTCTATAAGAACCGCATCTACCCGAGCTTCTACAAGACCCTCCGAAAGTTCTCTGTCCACAAGCCCCACATGACAACTCACGAACATACCCAGCTCTTCCTTCACCCTTTTCATAGTCTTTAGAAAGGGGTGGAGCTCTACCACGCCATCTTTGTTTGAACCACCAGAGATAAGAAGACCGTCAATCCCCTTCAACTTGAGCTCGTTGGCTACTTTCCAGAGCTCTTCTGGTGTGGTTGCGGGTATCATGTGCCAGAGTATTTTAGAGGCGCAGTGGTCGCACATAAGCTCGCAGTTTTTCCCGGTTATGGAAATGTCCACAAACTTAGGACCCGTCTTTATAGAGAAGTCTTCTACTTGATAGTGCTTAAAACCGGGACTATGAAAAAGTATGTCTCTACCGAAATGCTCAAGCCTTATGCGAAAACCTTCCTGCAGCTCTTCCAAGAGCTCTTGCTCTAACTCCACATCTTCAAGAGAGGGGTGGGGGTTTTTACCCCCCAGACTTATCATCCGCACTTTATACCCTTCTCGTTCATTACCTTTGTAAGGGCATCCACCGCAGCCTGCCCTCTAAGAAGGCTGTTTATCTCCTCAGGGTTTGTAGGCTTTATCTTTGCTATCCAGCCCGCACCGTAGGGGTCGTCGTTGGCAAGGGCGGGATTTCCCTTGAGGGCTTCGTTAACCTCCACCACCTCACCCGTAAGGGGTGTAGGGACGGGTCCTACCCACTTACCGCTCTCTATGGTTGCCACGCTCTTGCGTCTTTCTATAACCTTGCCCGCCTTTTTAGGTGTGTAGGCGACCAGCCTGCCTGCCATAGCAGCTGCCACAGAAGTGAGACCCACCGTATAGGTCCCATCCCCGTTGTCCTTAGCCCAGGTGAAGGCGTTGGCGTCTGCGTCCACGTCATACAAAAGGTCCTCGGGTATGTTGCACCCGTTAACTACTGCCATGTCAACCCTCCTTTATAAGATTTTAAAAAGTTAGCACCTTATCCGCTTCCATAGCCCTGAGGGCAAACTCGCTGGCGGGCACCACCCCGTCCAGCTCTGGTATCAGGTCTTCTGGGGTGTAGCCAAGAGAGTCTATAGCCTGCTTGCAGGAGTAGAACTTTACCCCCGCCCCTTTAGCATCCTTCATAAAGTCGTATACGGTCTTGAACTTCTTTCCGTTGGGAGAAAGACAGTTAGGTTCCGCAGGAACTATCCTCTCCGCCACACCCTTTTTTAAAAGCCTCGTCCCGTCCATGTTGAAAAACATTTCCACCTCCGCCTCGTTGGCGGACATGAGAGCTGCTATGTAGAAAGGTGAGGCACACCTCCAAGGGGTTCTTGGCCCACTAGTCATGAGTATGATTACCTTCACGACTCTATGACCCTCCTTGCCTCGGATTCCTCAGGAACACCCACAAAGGTAAGCTTCCCGTCTATTATGGTAGAGGGGACTGCCCTTACTATGAGCTTTTTCGCCCACATCTTCCCTTCGGGCTGTGCCACATCGAGCACCTCGTATTTAAAGCCGTATTCACTCTGAAGTTTTTTCCAAAGGTTGTCCGCATCGGGGCAAGTGGCACACCACTGAGAGACCAGCAGTATCACATGTTTGTCTTTTGCCGCCATTAAGTGCACCTCATACAGATTATATCCCATTCCTCAATGTATTTCTTCATATCCTCTATAGCTTCTCTGCCATAGAGGAGGTCTTTTATGTCTCTTTGCAGGTCTACGGGTTTGAGCCTTGCTATCCATCCTTCACCGTAGGGGTCGTAGTTTATTATGTCTGGCTGTTCAAGGACCTTCTCGTTCCTCTCCACCACCTCACCCTCCACCAGGGCGTTTATAGGACCTGCCCACTTTCCGCTCTCTAAGGATGCTACAGGTTTACCCTTCCTTATCACCTTACCCACATCCTTTATACGGGCGTGCAGGAGCCTTCCTGCCCTTACCTGACCTACATCCGTCAGACCCATGGTAACCGTCCCATCTTCGTTTACTCTTAGCCAAGTTTGGGTTTCTATCTCATAGTAGAGGTCAAGAGGGACCACACACCCGTTGTAGTCCCACTCTTCTCTACCCTCCAGCCCCTGCACCACGCCCATAGAAGACCCCCTCAGGCAAGTCCAAGCCTTCTGAGCACAGGGAGTGGGTCTGAAAGGTTATCCTTTAGCTTTACATCGTTGGCACCGTAGCCAAAGGCAAGCCCCAAGAGCTGGGTAAAGTAGGCTGCGGGAACATCCACATCTGGCACGCCTTTCATCATAAGCCTGTGGCGATACATCTCAAGAGAGGCATGGCAAAGAGGACATTCAGTGGCTATGATATCCGCACCGTTACGCTTTGCGGTTTGGAGTATCATCATCACAAACTTTTCGGAGACCATCTCGTCAGAGAGGGAGTGTGGACCACCACAGCACTGGGTGTGCATGGGTTCAAATTCCACGCTGGTGGCACCTGCAGCCTCAAGAAGGGCGTTCATGTAGTAAGGATGCTCGTCGTCGTCCGCAGTTTCCCTTCTTCTGGGTCTTACTCCTTCCTCCTGTCCGCCTGCGTGGGCGTAAGTTCTGGCGTAAAAGTGGGGTCTCGTGTAAAGACAACCGTAGTAGTTAGCAACCTTCAGACCCCTAAGGGGTTTCCTCGTCTTCTCCCTAACCTTATGGGGTCCTGCCTCGTGGTAAAACCACTCAAGTATGTGATAAGTCTGAGGTATCTGGTCAAGGGCATCCACACCACCTTCCCTCAAAAGGGCATTGACCTTGTCAAAGACCGCCTTATCCGTTTCCAAGAAGTATTCCGCCCTCTGCAAAGAGAAGGAACAGCCGTTGCAAGGTGCCACTATCACACTATGACCCTGTTTTCTTGCCAGGGACATGTTTCTGGCATTGAGGAGCATGGTGCCCATAAAGGTCACATTTTTAGACTCCATGGCACCACAGCAGTTGTAGTCCTCAAGGTAGTCAAGCTCAAGACCGAGCTCCCTGGCTACTATTCTTGTAGAAACATCGTAGGACCTGGCCGCACCCTCAAGAGAACAGCCAGGGTAGTATGCAACCCTTTTTCCTATAACACCCATGTTAAAACCTCCTTAATGTAATGCACCCTCTTCCTGCATCACTCTCCGCAGGACTTGCTTGAACTTGCTCCAGTTTTTGGTTTTGGGATGGAAGAGCATATGCTTGGCGTTGAGAACGAGAAAGTCTATGTTCATAGACTTGAGGGGCTTTATGGTAAGTTGTTTTAACCACTCGGGGGTCTCTCCTATGAAGGGTATGGGTTTTTTGAGTATGGGGTCCTTGAAAACCTTGTAACCCTGTTTTTCAATCCATCCAAAGAGCAGTTCTCCGTCCTCTATCCTTCCGTATTCCAAAACCGACTCGGTAAAGAACTTGTCAAACTTTTTAGAAGGATACTCGTCTATGAGACCCTTCTTTGCCATGGTCCGGAGTATAACCTTTAACACTTCCTCCACGAGAACACCCTTTGGACATCTGTGGGTGCATTTGTGGCAGGAGACGCACCTCCACATCACATCCGCACGTTTCTGAAGCTCGTCTATCATACCCAGCCTTGCCAGATAGATGAAGTGCCTCGGGTTGTATCTCTCGTCCCAGTAGTTGTGCACGGGGCAGGAAGCTGTGCAGTAAGAGCACTGATAGCACTGGTTTATAGTCTTACCGTCGGGAGAGTTTACGATTTCTTTTGCAAAGTCCAGGTCGTAGTCGTTTATCACCCTCGGAAGGATGATAAGGTTCCAATCTCCGGAGATATCGACGCCGTCGACTACGAGCCTCTCTTTCCTTAAAATTCTTTCTGGTTCTACGAGGCTTCTTTCGTGTATAGCCATGGTTTACACCTCCAAAAGGTCTTCCTTCCTCAAAACGCCGAGCAGTCTCCTTGCCATTACGCCTGCGGGTGGAAAGAACCCCTTTGCGCTGTGCATTGTGGAAAGGGTCATGTAGTCCACGTAGGTGGCGTATATCATGGCAAGGAAGATGTCCACGAAGAGATAGCCCTTTACCTTTATGCCGAAGTCAAGGAGCTTTTCCTGAACCTGTTTGTATATAAGCTCAAACTCACCATAAGTCTCGCCATACATGTGCTTTTTGGGCGGCTCTTCCTTCAGAAAGACCACCGCACCGCTCTCGCTGTCTGGGTCCCATATCCAGCTTGTCCAAAGCACATACTGCTCGGGGAAGGTAAAGTGAAGTATCTCGCTGGCTATGTCTCTTGCGGACTTTTTATCTACACCTCTTATCTCTTTGGCAAAATGCTCAACCCTCTCTTCCCAGCTTTGAGTTTTTCCGTAAAGCAGGTCGCTTATGGCTCTCTTGAGCTTTTCCAAGCCTGTTTCTTTGATTATCCTTTCTCTTTTCCTTCTTGCAGGAAATATCTTTTCCAGGATGAGGTCCAGATCTTCCTCCGTCAGAGATGCAAGCCTTTCCTTGCTAAAAGCCTGCTGGAAGAGGAGGGACTTGGCGAGGAGGTCTTTGTAAAACTCCTGCACGAACTCCTCACCTTCACCAAGTATCTTTATCAGGTAGTCCCTTACTAAAAAGTCGTCAAGAATTACGGGTTTTTTCATACGGTCACCTTTGCACCTATGAAGGCGGCAGCTTCTGCGGCGGCAGCCTCACCCTCAGAGAAGGAGGACTCTATGTCTATGGGTCCCTTACAGGCACCCGCTATGAATATACCGGGTTTGTTGGATATGATGTTGGAGCCAGACTCGTCGGAGGGCACCAGAAACTGGCTGTCCGGGTCCTGAGAAAGACCTAATATCTTCGCTACCTTCTTTGTTCCTGGTGAGGGCTCCATGCCAAGGACGAGCACTACCAAGTCCAT
>JANWWH010000050.1 GCA_025056375.1 Aquificaceae bacterium | reverse complement strand
AAAAGTCCTATGAGCAAAAAGGCTATAAGGGGTGAGAGAAGAACAAGTATTTCCATGTTAGCCCCTCATGTCTACCACTTCGTCTGTGGAGTCTACTTTTCTTAACCTAAAGACCGCTATTATTATACCAAGACCTACCGCAGCCTCAGCCGCTGCAAGGGCTACGATGAAAAGGGCAAAGACCTGACCGTCTACGAGCCCTAAGTGGGCGTCCGCACCAACGAAGAGGACATTTACTGCGTTCAGAGCGAGCTCCATGCTCATCAAAACCGTAACCATGTTCCTGCGCACTATCATACCAAAGACACCAAGACCAAAAAGTAGCACGCTAACTATAAGGTAAGCTTCAAGGGGTATCCCCTTCATAGGTCTGAGCCTCCTTTCTTCCGATGATTACCGCACCTATCATACCTATAAGTAGCACCAAAGATACCAGCTCAAAGGCAAGAAAATACTTGCTGAAGAGTATACCACCCACTACCTCCGTGTTGCCAAACTGTCTAACAAACTCTCTGAACTGGCCTTTTGGTGAAACGCTCACACCTATGAGAAAGACCAGAAGCATCTCCGCATAGAGGAGGAGCACAAGAGGGAAGGATAGCAAGCCTTCCACCCTGTAAAAGGGGTCTTTTTTCAAAGCCTTCTCCCAGGGCACTGCAGTCAGGACAAAGACATAGAATACAGTAACCGCCACTGCGTAGATAATCAGCTGTAGAGCGCCCACCAGCTCCGCACCCGCTACGAAGAAGATACCCGCCACCGAGACCAGCACCGAAAGAAGGGCAAGTATCACGTAGATGGGGTTGGACAGGAGGACGACGCCAAGCCCAGAAACCACTGCGAGAGTAGAAAATAGTAAAAACACGAGCCACTGTATCACCTTTTCACCTCCGGCAGGTGGGGGTTGTTTTCATACCATAGCCTCTGTCTTTGGTAGTCATCTATCCATATTCTATCGGGTTCTTCCTCTCTCCTCCTCTGCCAGTCTCTACCTATTCTCTCAAGGGTTTGTAGGTCAAGGACCGAGTCCTTTCTCGTGTAGCCTGCGGTTTCGTGAATGTCACTTTGAAACAAACAGTCCACTGGACAGGCATCCACACAAAAACCACAGAAAGTGCAGAGCATCATGTTCATGTTAAAAAGGGAAACCCTTCTCCTGCCGTCAGGTAGTTTCTCCCCTTCTATTTCAAAGAGCTGGGGCACAGGGCAGGCTCTCTTACAGAGCATACAAACCACACACCTGCTCTTACCCGGCTCTACCTGTATCTTGAACCTTTCCACCCACTCTTCAAAGGCGGGCTGTGGCTCATTGCCGTCTACCACCTTGTGACCAAAAAAACCTCTGAACCTTTTGGGTGGCGTGAGCTTCTCGTAGGGGTAGTGAGTTGTTATCGTCCTTCTAAAAGCCTGCCTTATGGTAATTGAAAGCCCCCTTACAAAGTCCAGAAAGAATATCCTCTCTATCCAGCTGAGAGGTTTTTCAAAAACCTTCTTTACCATCCTGCTACCTCCGGCTAATAGAGATTATAATTCTTTGCCAGAGCTACCTGACCCGCAAAGATAGCTACAGTGAGTTTAAGGCACTGTTTGAGAAGTGAACTTTCCTCTCTGAGCTCCAAGCGGTAAGTGGGTTTGGTAAACGTAGAGAACAACTTCACAGCCTTAACCCCACAGCACGGGTGCTATTACTGCGGTCAGCACCAAGTTTACAAAGGTCAGAGGAAGCATCACTTTCCACGCGGTTTCCGTTATCTGGTCAATCCTGTATCGAGGCAGTGTCCAGTGTAGCCAGAGGACAAAGAGAAAAAGCAGGCTAACTTTCAGGATAAACCAGACAAAGGGCGAGAGAGGTCCAAGGAAGAATAGTGGGTCTACAAAGCCAAGGAAAGGTATGTTTATGGGCGACCAACCCCCCAGAAAAAGCACCACCGCAATGGCAGAAAGTGAAAGAACCTCTATATACCACTCTACCAAGGGGAAAAGACCAAACTTCATACCACCGTATTCCACCGTAAAGCCCGTCACCAGCTCCGCCTCCGCCTCCTGCACGTCAAAGGGCACTCTTCCCGTCTCCGCCAAAAGGGCAAACATGTAAACTACGAAGGCAAGTGGTTGAAGCCATATATACCACAACTCCTGCTCTATTTGTTTTTGCACTATTTCGTAAGTGGAAAGAGTGCCAGCCAATATGATAGGACCCATCACCGCAAAGGTTATTACCACCTCATAGGAAACTACTATGCCCGCCTTTCTCATAGAACCTATGAGGGCATACTTGGAGTTGGAAGCCCACCCAGCCAAAGCTATGGCAAAGACCGCCATGGAGCCAAGAGCGAAGACCAGAAGGAGACCCACATTTACATCGGTGAGTATAGGTTTAACCTCGACGCCGAATACCTTAAATTCAGGACCGAAGGGAACTACCGCAAAAACCAGGGTAGCTGGCACAAGAGCCATCACGAGGGCAAGGTTGTAGAGGAACCTGTTTCCGTATCGGGGGAAGAGGTCTTCCTTTGTGAGGAGCTTTATGCCATCTGCAAGAGGTTGTAGAAGTCCGTGCCACCCCACCACCATAGGACCGGGTCTCCTTTGTATGTGGGCGGCCACCTTTCTTTCCACCAGCGTAAGGTATGCACCCACACCAAGCACGATGCCCAGAATGACCAGTATCTTTACGAGAGTTATTATCAGCCAAACAATCAAACCTTCCATCTTCACCTCCAGACCTTGCTAAGGTCTAAGCTAACCTCACAACCTTTAAGCTCAAGCTCAAGAATATCCTTTGATACAAACCTTCCAGAAATATTCTCAAAGAGTTTCCAGCTTCTGGTCTCTGGGTATAGAAGGAGGTAATACTTAACGCCCTCTCTCTCGTAGAGCTCAAACTTTACCTCCTCGTCCATCCTTCTCGTGCTCTCTGAAACTACTTCAACTACCATAACAGGAGGTCTGCGTATGTAGTCCTCCTCAAAACCTTCGCATATAACAGATAGGTCTGGTCTTACTACGGTGTCTCCGGAGATGACCCAATCTACCTCAACCGCAGGTCTACAGGAACAATCCTTCTCACCGAGCGCAAGTCTGAGGAGAAAGATAAGTTCACTAAGAACGATTTGGTTGATTAGTTTCGAAGAAGCCATAGCGTAGGGCACGCCCTCTACGAGCTCCCAGTCACCCTGCCACTTCTTGTAGTCCTCGTAAGTGTAGTAGGGCACATACTTTAACTTCATCGGTCTATTTCTCCTACAACAGGGTCAAGGCTCGCCAGTATGGTAACTGCGTCCGCCACCACCCGGTCTTTCATAAGCTTTGGATATACGCAGAGGTTATACATAGAGCCTGGTCTGATTTTGACCCTGTAGGGTTTCACACCGCCCGTAGAGTATATGTAAAAACCTAATTCGCCCCTCGGATTTTCTCCAGAAGAGTAAATCTCACCCTCAGGCACCTTCAGACCTATACCGTCGAGGGGAAGTTTGAGCTTTTTGGGGTCAGGAGACTCCGCAAAGAAGGGGGCATCCTTGGGCATTTTCTCAAGAGCATGGAGACACTGTTCCACAATCCTAAGGCTCTGCCTCATCTCCTCAAGCCTTACCAAATACCTGTCGTATACATCTCCGCTCTCGCCCACGGGCACATCAAAGTCCACCCATCCGTAGGCATCGTAGGGCTCAAACTTTCTCAGGTCGTAAGGCACGCCCGAACCACGGGCTACAGGACCGGTGAGCCCATAGAAGTAAACATCTTCCTTGCTTATCACGCCCACGCCCACGTTTCTCCTGAGCCATATACGGTTCCTGCTCAGGATGGTCTCCCACTCCTTTAGTTCCTTTGGAAACCTCTTTACAAATGCCCTTATAACCTCCACAGCCCCCTCGGGCAAGTCCATACGCACACCTCCAACCCTCGTGTAGGATATGGTGAGCCTCGCACCAGTTATACCTTCTATGATGTCCATGAGCTTTTCTCTTTCCTTGAAGGCATAAAGGAATATGGTTAGAGCTCCAAGGTCAAGGGCGTAAGCCCCAAGCCAGAGAAGGTGAGAGTTAATCCTCTGGAGCTCTGCCATCATAGTGCGTATGTATTTTGCCTTCTCTGGCACGAGCTCTTCTATACCCAGAAGCCTTTCCACAGCCACAACCCAAGCCTGATTGGAACAGAGGGCAGACAAGTAGTCCATGCGGTCCGTGTAAACCAGAAACTGGTTATACATTTCGTTCTCCGCCAGCTTTTCCACTCCTCTGTGAAGCTGACCCAGTATCACATCGCACTGGTAAACCCTCTCACCCTCAAGGTCAAAGAGAAACCACATGGTGCCATGTGTGCCAGGATGCAAAGGTCCCCAGTTGAGGACTATCTGAGCCTTTTTTTGAAGCCTCCTTCTTTCAGTTATCTCTAAGTCTTCGAGGGTTGGAACCTGTGTGTGCATTCTGTCGTAGTTCATAAGCCCCTGAAGGTTCTCGCCCCAGAGGGTTTCGTTCAGGGAGGGCAGATACTCAGTGGCGTAGCCTTCGAGGGGGAAGTCCTTCCTGAGGGGATAGTGCTGGTAGGTCTCCCACATAAAGGCACGCACCAGGTTTTCGTGACCCTCGTATTGGATGCCAAACATGTCGTAGCACTCTCTCTCCGCCCACTTGCCCGCAAACCAGAGCTTCTCTATTGACGGCAAAAGCCCATCGGTCCAAGTCTTTACCAAAACCCTCTTCTTTTCCTCCACATTGTAGAGCGTATAAAAGGCTTGAAACCTTGGTCTTTTGTCAGGAAAATCCACTACCGAGTGGTCAAGAAAGAGCTTGTAACCCTTCTCTTCCTTAAGTGTTTTCAGCAGGTCTATCAGCTTTGCTTTTGGCACTTGCAGGGTGGTAAGGGTTGGCTTTTCCTCAATCTCCAGTCCTTCAAACCTTTGCTTTAGGTCAACAAACTCTTCACCTTTTACCCAAGGCATACTCCACTCCTTTAAAGACTTTCTTCCTCATACTGCCAGTTCAGTGCACCCTTCCTCCAGGCGTAGAGTAACCCGTAGGTGAGAATGAGGATGAAGAGAAACATCTCCACGAACCCAAAAAGACCAAGGTATCTGTATACAACGGTCCAAGGAAAGAGGAAGGCGGCTTCTATGTCAAAGAGCAACAGGAGCAAACCTAAAAGGTAATAGCCCTGATGGAAAGTAGACTGGGCGGACTTGTCGTAGAGGGGGACACCGCACTCGTAAGGATAGTCCTGAAGAGCATCGGAGGTTTTTGGTCCTAAAAGGCTATTAACGAAGACAAAAACCAGAGCTATGACGAGCATCACGCCAAAAAACAACAGCAAAGCCATATAACCCATGCTTCACCTCGCAAAAAGGTTCTCTGCGGAAAGGCTCACGAACTTCCATAATATTATAGGCGTAGCACCCAACAGGACAACGCCCAAAGTTATGAGCACCATGAGCAGTCTTTCACTGGCGGAGGTAGAAGGGTTGAAACTGCGGTTGTCCTCCTTCATAAACATAAGTGCGGTTATCCTTAGGTAATAACCGGTGGATATGCCGGTTGCCACCACCATAACAAGGGCGAGCCACCACAAACCTTCAAAGGAAAGAGCCATAAAAACCAGAGCCTTACCCACAAAACCTACGGTGGGCGGGATGCCAAGAAGGGCGAGGAGAAGAACCATAAAGGAAAAGGCAAGCCAGGGCACAGAAAACCTTAAACCCGAAAATTGTTCCAGCCTGTTTTCCCAACCAGACACCCTTTCCATGAGGGCAAGCACCATAAAACTCCCAAAGCCCATCAGGGCATAGGCAAGGAGGAAGTATATGACTGCCTTCAGACCTATGACCTCCGCCACCGCAATCCCTGCCATTATGTAGCCCGAGTGAGCTATGGAAGAGTAGGCAAGAAGTCTTTTTACATCCTTCTGCACCAGAGCGGTAAGGTTTCCGTAGAGCATGGTAATGGCGGATATGAGACCCACGGTGGTTATCCAGGCGTAGGCAAAATGCTCCTGCACGTAGGGCATAAGCCTTACCACCGGAGCAAAAAAGGCGAGTTTTCCTACAGAAGCCATGTAGGCGGTTATAGGCGTTGGCGCGCCCTGATAGGCATCTGGAAGCCAGAAGTGGAAGGGAACCGCACCTATCTTTATGGCAAAGCCCACAAGGAAAAGCACCAAACCAAGAACCAAAAAGTATTGATTCTCACCTATGTGGGTGAGTATGTATCTAAGGTCAAGAGAGCCAGAATAGAGATACATAAAGCCCGCCCCGTAGGAAGCGAGAGCTATAGAAAGACCACCCAGCATGAGGTATTTAAAGGCACCTTCTTTGGCGTTGAAGTCAGACCTCAAAAGGGCGGTGAGGATGTAGAAAGAGATGGATACCGCCTCGAGCGTCACATACAGAACCACCAGATTATAGGAAGAGACGAGGAACATACTGCCCACCAGGGCAAAGTTGAGGATATAGTAAAACTCGCCATAAAGAGACTTTCTGTGTTCATAGTAAGCTCGGGTAAAGCCAAGAAGGAGCAGGGTAAGTAAAAGCATGAAAGCCTGCAAGAGGTTTGAAAAGTTGTCTCTGTGATAAAGACCGTAGAAGGTTTCCCCCTTTGCGTTCCAGTTGAGAAGCAAAAGAAGAAAGGCTATGAGATAGCCTATAATGCTGACGCTTATAGCGAGGGTGTGATTGAGCCTCCTGTAAAGAAGGTCAAGGGTGAAGAGGGTAAATCCGGTAAGCAGCACCGCCAGCTCGGGGAGCAGGAGCCATAGGTTAGGAAATTCTACCTTTATAAGCTGTTCCATCTTAACCCCCCACCTTTGATATTAGATAATTAAGAAGGTTCTGTATGTATGGGTCGTAAAAGACGAAGAAAAGAAAAGGCAGAAAGCCCACGAGAAACATAGGGAAGACCATAAGGAGAAGGGCAAGTAGTTTAAAACCCCTTATGTCTATGAAGTGTATCAACCTGCTCTCCTCCTTCGTGTCAAGGTATAGGGTTTTAAGAAGATACAAAACATAGACCGCGCTGAAAAAGGCACCCACTACCACCAAAAAGGATAAGAGTAAGGTGTATTCCCTTGCTCCTACGATGGTAAGGAACTTACCCCAGAAGGAGGAGCCTCCAGGAAGACCCATGGAAGAAAAGCCCGTTATAGCCACCAGCACCGCAAAGACGGGCATGAACTTTATACTTCCCCTTAGAGCCTGCATGTTGAAGCTGTGAAGCCTGTTGTATATAAAACCTGCCATCATAAATAGGGCGGAAGAGGTAAGCCCGTGGGCGAACATCTCCGTTATGCTGGCTCTAAGACCCTCTGCGTTTAGTAGGAACATACCAGCCACCACAAAGCCCATGTGGCTCACCGAGGAGTAGGCAACAAACCTCTTTATGTTGCTCTGACTGATGGTAAACCAAGAGGCAAAGACTATGGTAAATATGCCCCAAAGGACCATCAGGGGCATGAGAAAAACAGAAGCCTCGGGGAATAGCCCTATGTTAAACCTCAAAAGGGCGTAAGTGCCCATCTTGAGGAGTATGGCCGCCAATACTACGGACCCTGCGGTTGGTGCTTCTCCGTGGGCATCCGGAAGCCAAGTGTGGAAGGGCACTATTGGCGTTTTCACCGCAAAGGCAATAAGGAAAAGCAAGAACATAAAGACCTCAAACTCTAGGGAGTAGCCGTTTTTCAAAAGGTCAAAGTAGTTAAAGGAGAACTTGCCAAACTGCTTGTAGTGGACGCTTGCAAGGCTCACAATACCAAGAAGCAAGAAAAGAGAAGAAACAAATATGTATATGAAGAACTTGTATGCGGAGTACATCCTAAGCTTGTAACCCCATATGCCTATCACAAAAAACATGGGCACGAGGGTGAGCTCATAAAAAACATAAAAAACCATAAGGTCAAGACTTGCAAAGACGCCTATTAGAAAGGTCTCTGTCAACAGAAACCACGCATAATATTCCTTCAGCCTGTGGCTTATTTGGTGGTCCCTTGTGGACCAAAGGATGGCGGACAAGGAGACAAGGGTGGTGAGTATATACATAACGTAGGAAAGACCATCAAAGCCGAGATGGAGGCTAAGGTTAAGCTCAGATATCAGAGAATACCTTTCCTCAAACTGAACCTTCTGAGCTTCTGAAAAGTCAAAGAAAAGAAGTGAGAAGAGAGATAGGGCGAATACTGCACCGCTCGTAGCGGATGCAACCCACTTGGCAAGCTCCTCCTTAAGGAAGAGAAGCAGGACACTGCCTACGATGGGTAGCACCATGCTCACCGATATAAAAGGAAAACCTTCCATCGCCTCACCTCATGCGGTAAAGGATTATTCCCAGTATAAGCACCACTCCAAGGAGCAAAAAGCTGACATAGTTGTTAAGAAGCCCGGTTTGAAGGTTTCTCACCCTCTTACCCGTCCAGTAGGTGACCTTTGCCACCCCGTTGACGAAGAGGTCCACCAGCATCACGTCCAGCTTCATCCAGAGAAACTTGACCACCTTAAAGTAGATAAGGTTTAGCAGGTTTACGAGACCATCTATGAGAACCCTGTCGCCCAAAAGAAAGAGAGCTCTTGAAAAACCCATATACCCCCCCGCCAGCACATTGTGGTAAAGCTTCTCCGTAAAGAACTGCTCTCTAAAAGTGGTATGCAGAGGCTTGAGGCTCTCGTAAACCCTGTG
>JANWWH010000004.1 GCA_025056375.1 Aquificaceae bacterium | reverse complement strand
CGCGTGCCCACTTCGCCCGCCTGTATAGGCTCAAGACCCTCTTCGTACCTTCTCCTGTATATGCTTTCAAGAACCACTATAGCGTCGTCTATCACTATACCCACGGCTACCGCAAGTCCCAGAAGGGTAAAGGTGTTTAGAGAGTTATCCAGTTGAAAGAGGAAAAAGACAGTGCCAAGAAGGGTTATGGGTATGGCAAAGACGGGAACAAAGGTAAGCCTTATGCTTCCAAGGAAAAAGTAGACCACGAGAGCGGTAAGAAGGCTTCCTATGATGATTTCCTCTATGGCGGCTCTTACGCTGTCCTTGACGAAGATGGAAGAGTCAAAGGTAAAGTCCATCCTCATGCCGGGTGGAAGCTGTTTATTTAGCTCTTCCATCTTTGCCTTTACCGCATCTACCACCTGAACCGTGTTGGTTTTTGACTGCTTGTATACTACAAGCACTATTGCCTGCTCACCGTTAAACCTTGACATGCCCCTTTTTTCGTCCTCTGTAAACTCCACAAAACCCACGTCCCCAAGCCTTACGCCGTTTCTTATGTAGACCCTTTCCAGCTCCTTAGCATCCCTTACCTTGCCGTATAGTCTGATGATGTATTCCCTGTTTTTGCCGTATACGGTGCCGGCGGGTGCTTCAAGGTGGTTCTTTTCCACAGACTCTAACACGTCCTGAACTGCAAGACCTCTGGCATAGAGCTTTTCTGGGTCAACCCTAACCCAGAGCACGTTGTCCCTAAAGCCGCCCAAGTCCACCTGACCCACGCCGTTTATCCTTTCAAACTCTCTTTTTATGACCTTGTCCGCCCAGTAGGCGAGGGTCTGATAGTCCGCAGTTTTTGAGTGTAAAAGTGTAACAAAGACAGGCGAAAGGGATGTATCCACCTTCCTGACCACCGGTGGGTCTACACCTTCTGGAAGTCTTCTAAGAACCCTTTGCACCGTATCTCTAACTTCCTGAGCTGCTACGTCTATGTCCTTCTCCAAAGAAAAGGTTATGGTTATCCTTGAAGTGCCCGCAAAGCTGGTTGAGGATATGGTCTCAATACCGCTTATGGTGGCTATCTGGTCCTCTATCTTTCTGGTTACATTAACATCCACCACATAGGCATTAGCTCCGGGATAGGTGGTTACTATGCTTACCGTAGGGAAGTCCACGTCGGGAAGCCTATCCAGAGGTATGTTCCTCAAGGAATACAAACCAAGCAGTATAAAGGCTATCATAAACATCCAAGAGGTAACGGGTCTGTGTATAAAGAACTTATACATCAGAGCTATATTATAACCTACCGACCAGTCAGTATGTTATAATACTTCTACTATGAGAAGGTTTATCCTTCCCGTTTTTCTTATGACCCTTTTCCTGTCTTCTTGTCAGAGACAGGAAAGGAGTGAGCCAAAAAAGCCTCAGGAGAGGAAGGTAGTGGTAAGCCTCTACAAGCTCAAAGTAGAGGATGTCCCCGTAGAATACAACACCAAGGGCTACTTTGAAGGTGAGAGAGACGTAACTCTCAAGCCTCTTGTGAGCGGAAGGGTCGTAAGCCTTATGGTGGAAGAGGGTAACTTTGTAAAATCAGGACAGGCTTTGCTCAGGGTAGACCCTGCAGACTACGAGAACTCGGTAAGGCAGGTTGAGGCTCAACTTGCACAGGCGAGAGCAAACTACGAAAACCTCAAGGCGGTGGTAGAGAGAAGAAGGTTTCTATTTGAAAGAGAGCTGATAGCCAGAGAGGAGTATGAGAGCTTACAGACACAGCTAAGGTCTCAGGAAGAGCTCCTAAAAAGCCTTCAGGCACAGCTGAACAACGCAAAGCTCAACCTATCAAGGACGACCCTAACAGCCCCCTTCTCCGGATACATAGCCCAAAGGCTTGTAAACTTAGGAGACTATGTAACCCCTCAGACGCAAACCCTCCGTCTCGTAACTCTAAACCCCATAAGGTTGGTCTTCCAAATACCACAGGAATACCTGCCATATGCGAAGGAGGGTTCAAAGGTTCGCGTGAGGGTGGAGCCCTTTGGAGACTTTGAGGGTAAGGTCTTTTTCCTCTCACCCGTTGCAGACCAGAACAGGCTTTTGACGGTAAAGGCAAGGCTTGACAACTCGAAGGGTCTTCTCAAGCCCGGCATGTATGGAGAGGTAAGCCTTATAAAGGGTGTGGAAAGAGCCTTTGTAGTGCCAGAGCAGGCGGTGGTGCTTCAGGGTAACAGAAGGGTGGTCTGGAAAGTGCAAGATGGGGTCGCCCAACCAGTGCAGGTAGAGGTTATAAAGCAAGGACAGGGGTTAGTCTACCTGAAGGGCGACCTTAAGGAAGGTGAGGGCATAGCCCTTGAGAACGCCTACATACTACAGCAGGGTATTAGGGTGGAGGTGAGATGAAGCTGTTGTTCTTTATACTGTTTAACTTCTTCTGGGCTGTAGCTCTTACCCTTGAGCAGGCGGTGGAAATAGCAGTGAAAAATCACAGTTCCCTAAAGCTTTCCACCCTTGAGCTTCAGAAGGCGGAGGAGGGCATACGCAAGGCAAGGGCAGGCATAATGCCCCAGGTGGGTCTCTCCTACAGCTACACCAGGCTCAGCGATGACCTTGCCTTTGGCTTTACGCCTAAAAACAGACACAGCTACAGCCTCGAGGTGGAGCAGGCGGTGTTCAACAGGGCGGTCTTTGAGGGTATAAAGCTGGCAAAAGAGCAAAGAGAGCTCCAAGAGTTCTTGCGTCAGGATACTTTAAGGGAGGTGGAGTTTCAGACGAAGGCGCTCTTCTATGCCCTCCTTTATAGAAAGGAGGTTATAAGGCTACTTGAAGAGAACCTCAAATACTGGGAAGAGAACCTCAGACAGACGGAGGGTAGGTTTCAGGCGGGCATGGTGCCAAAGGTGGAGCTCGTCAGGGCAAAGGCTCAGCTGGAAAATGTAAAGGCTCAGCTGGAAGGTGCAAGAGCGGATTACCGCAAGTCTCTGGAAGACCTCAGAGCCTTCCTCCAGCTTGAAGAGAGGGTAGAACCACAGGGTAGCCTTACCTACACACAACCCATAAGCGTAGACAGGGAAGCCCTTCTCAGGAACAACTCTACCCTAAAGGTGGCTAAGAAAAACTTGGAGGTAGCCCAGAGGGCGGTGGGGGTTCAGGAATCTCAATACTACCCAACGCTGAACTTCTTTGCAAACTACCAGGGCAACACCGCCAGAGTGGGAGGGCAGGTGGAGCTGGTAGAGGGCTACACTTTCGGTGCAAGGCTCAGCTACAGGATTTTTGACGGATTTGCCCGTGAAGCAAGCCTCTCACAGGCAAGGATAGAAGTCCTAAAACAGGCGGAGAACCTGAAAGAGACGGAGAACAAGATAAGGGCGGAGTTTCTCAAAACCCTTGAGGAAACAAGGTCACTGCAAGCTCAGATAAGAGCTCTGGAGCTCTCCTTAGAGTGGGCAAAGGAAAGCTTCAGGCTTTCTACGGAGCGATACCGTTTTGGCGTTGCCACACAGCTCGAGGTGCTGGAAGTGGTAAGCAATTACAACCAGATACTACAGAACTATTACCTTGCTCTGTTTCAGTATAACACCGCACTGGCAAGGCTGGAAAGGTTGACAAAATGAACGCAAAAGAGAGGATAATCAACACAGCAAAGGAGCTCTTCTCTCAAAAGGGCTACAGCAACACCTCGGTGGATGAAATAGTTAAGCAGGCAGGGCTATCGAAGGGTGCCTTTTATTTTTACTTTAGGAGCAAGGACCAGCTGATGGAGGAGCTGGTGAACCGCATGGCGGATAAGACGAAGGACATAATGAAAAGGTGGCTCCGTAAGGGCGTGTCCTCAGAAGAGGCTATAAAGGGACACATAAGAGACTTCCTCACCGAGTGCTACGAAGATAGACAGATAGCCTACGTGTTTTTCTTTGAGCTTATGTGCAGTAAGGAAGCCTTCCGACAGCTCCACTACAGGCACATGGAGGAAATAAGAGAGCTCCTCCGTCAGATGGTAAAGATGGGTTACGAAAGGGGTGAGTTCAGGTGTGGGCGTCCTGACATCCTCCTTAACCTTATAGTGGGTTATGTGAAGTTGGTATATATGGAAAAGCTACTTCTGGAGAAAGTAAGCCTTCAAGAAGTGTTGAAAGAAGCGGAGGAGGGTCTTGAGCTTATCTTCAGGGGTTTGAGATGCGGTTGATATTGGTTTTACTGCTTAGCCTCTCTCTATCCTTCTCTCTTGGTCTTGAAGACTTGCTCAGGTCTGCAGAGGAGAAAAACCCCAGGCTTCTCGCCCAAAGACATAGACTACAATCCGCCCATCTAAACCTTCAAGGAGAGAGACAGCTATACTATCCTGAGCTCTTCTCAGCCTACCGCCTTAACTGGCAATTGAAAAAACAATCTATCACCATACCCTCCTTTGGAGGCTTTCCCCCCATACAGATGGTGGGTTCAAAGAAGAGTTACGGGAGCTTCCAGCTGGGTATTAGACAGACTCTTTACGATGGAGGGTTGAGAGCTTCGAGGGTAGAGGTGGCAAGAAGCAAAGTAAGGCTGGAGGAGGGCGACTTGGAAGAAGCAAAGCTGGAAGTTAGACTGGAGGTTATAAGGGCTTTTCTTTCTCTCCTGTCCGCCAGCGAGCTTCTGCAGGTGGTAAAAAAGCAGAAAGAGGCTGTAGAGGCGGACCTCTCGCAGAGAGAAGCCTTCTACAGAGAAGGGCTGGTTGCAGTTACGGACCTTCTTCAGGCAAGGGTTAGACTTGCGGAGGTGGAAAGAGACCTCAGAAGGGTGGAGGGAGAATACCTAATAGCTCTGGCAAACCTTTCGAGGCTCACCGGCTTTGAGGAAGAGAGATTGAAGAACCTTAAGCCACCCCAAGTAGAGCTTAAAAGACTTGAGCTTCAGAACCTGATAGAAGGGGCGCTCAAGAACAGACCCCTCTTAAAAAACCTTGAGGAAAGGCTAAGGATAAACACACTTCAGAGGAAGGCGGAGCTCTCTTCCTTTTATCCCAGGCTCTTTCTGGAGGCGGCATACAGCCACTCGGACCAAAACCCTAACCTTAAACCAAAGGGCTTTGTGTATCTTAGCCTCGGCATGAGCCTTAACTTCCAGTCTCTTGCCCCTTACTACCGAGCCCTTGCCTTGGAGGAGGAAAGGCGAGGATTTGGCGAAGACCTAAGAGAGGTAAAGGAGGGGATAATCCTCAAAGTGAAAACCGCTTACGAGCAGTTAAGGACTGCGGAGGACAACCTGAGGGTAGCCGAGGTCTCTCTGAAGTTTGCGGAGGAGTTCTACAGGCTGTCTCTGGAGCAATACAAAAACCAGATAATAAGTGGAACGGACCTGCTTCAGGCAGAAGCGAGCCTCACTCAGGCGAGGAAGGCAAGGGTTTTGGCTTACTACGACCTCCTCAGAGCTTACTTTGAGCTTATGCGTGAGGTAGGTCAGTTATGAAAAGGCTGGGCGCCGGTATTTTACTGCTCCTGCTCTTGACCTTTGGGTTTCTTTCTTACAGGTGGATAAAACACCGCAGAGACTACGCCATAACAGATGCGGTCTTCATCAGGTCGGAGCGGATGGTGAGCCTGTCCTTTGAAGTAGGTGGAAAGGTGGAGGAAGTATACAAAGATATGGGAGATTATGTGAAGGAGGGTGAACCTCTGGCAAGGATAGGGGTGGAGGACTACCGACTGAACTTGGAAGCTCAAAAAAGCAAGCTGGCATCTTTGATAGCCCAGAGAGAGGGGCTAAGGCTTCAGATAGACAGGCTGGAAAGACAGCTGGATTTAAGAGTGGGCATGTCTCAGGACAGCCTAAAGGAGATATCCGCAAGGGAAGAAGCCCTCACCAAACAGATAAAGGAGATGGCGCTTCAAGTAGAGCAAACGAAGAGAGAAAGGGACAGGTTGGAAAACCTTTTCAAAGAGGGGCTTATACCCAAGCAGAGGCTTGAGCAAGTGGAAACTCTCTACAGAAGCCAGCTACTTAAGAAAGAAGCCTTAGAAAGTAGTCTGATGGAGATAAAAAGCCTCCACTCAAGGATGCAGAAGGAGTTAAGAGCCTCGGAGTTGGAAAGGCTGAAAGTTCAGGAACTGAAAGAACAGCTGAGGGCGGTGGAAGAGGAGATAAAAGCCCTCAGGTTTCAGGAGGAGAGGGCGGAGCTGGACCTAAAAAGGACAGAGCTCCTCTCCCCCGTAAGGGGTGTAGTAGCCAAGAGGTTTGTTAGCCCAGGGGATACGGTCCGTCCGGGACAGCCTGCCTTTAGCCTTATAGAAGAGGGCTCTTACTATGCGGAGGCACTTTTAGAGGAAACCAAGCTCCGAGGCATAAAGAAAGGTTCTAAAGCTTACCTTAGGCTCGATGCCTATCCTGAGCTGGTCTTTGAGGGTGTGGTGGAGGAGATAAGCCCCGCCTCTGCCAGCACCTTCGCACTGGTGCCCAGAGATGTATCCGCAGGGGAGTTTACGAAGGTGGTTCAAAGGATACCGGTAAAGATAAGGATAGATAGAGGGGAGTTGAGACTCCTCAGGGTAGGCATGGGCGGAAGGGTAGAGATAAAGAGAGAATGAAAGAGGAAAGACCTTTCCACGATACCCTTACGCAGGCTGATAGGGTAATACTTACCCTTTCTCTGATGATAGGTGTCTTTATGGCTATACTGGACACCACCATAGTGGATATAGTGGTGCCCAAAATGATGGCTCCTCTCAGCACAGACCTGTATGGCGTTCAGTGGGTGATAACCTCCTACATGACCTCCGCAGCCACTGCCATACTGCTCGTAGAATGGTTGGAAAGCAAAGTGGGTCTAAAGAGGGTTTTTCTTGCGGGGCTTTTTCTCTTTACCACTGCATCCCTTTTCTGCGGTCAAGCCCAGTCCCTAGATTGGATGATAGCCGCAAGGGCTGTGCAGGGTTTTGGTGAGTCACTCATAGTAGTGAGTGCGGAGGCCCTTCTTTTCTCTGCCTACGCTCCAGAGAAGAGGGGACTCGCCATGGGCATATATGGGCTGGGGGTGAGCTTTGCACCAGCCTTAGGGCCAACCCTTGGTGGATGGATAACGGAGCATATAGACTGGCGCTGGATTTTCTATATAAACCTTCCTATAGGTATCCTTAACTTTACCCTTGCCCTTTTCTTTCTCAAAGACTACAGACCACTCCACTCTGTAAGGTTAAACTTTCTGTCTTACTTTTTTATCTCACTTGCTACCGTTAGCCTTCTCGTAGTCCTCTCGAGGGGTCAGAAGGAGGGCTGGTTCGCTAACGACCTTATCTTACACCTGAGCCTCCTTTCTCTATTTTCCTTACTCCTGTTCCTGCTGTCCGAGCTTATATCAAGGAACAAGCTGATAGACCCTTCCATCTTTAGCATAGGGGAATTTTTGATAGCCTTCTGGGTTTACTGCTTTGTGCTCGGCTTTTCTATGTATCAGGTCTTTTACCTTATACCCCTCTACTTTGAGAAATTAAAGGGCTACACCACCCTTCAGGCAGGTATCGCCATTCTCCCTATGGCTCTTACCATAGGTCTCCTCTCGCCAGTGGCTGGCATTCTCTCAGACAAAAGGTCTCCAAAGCTCGCCCTTTATGTGGCTACCTTCCTTTACCTTATGGTTAACTTTCTCCTCTTGCCAAAGCTGAACTACTTTACGCCGGGGGATACCGCCATACTTTATTTGGTTGCTATGGGTGCGGGCATGGGGTTTTTCTTTGCACCCATAACCCAGATGGCTCTTAAGAAACTGGGTGAAAAGACCACCCTTGGCGTGAGCCTTATGCATTACATAAGGTTCGTGGGGGGGTCTTTTGGAACTGCCATAGCCACTAACGACCTGCAAAGATTTACCGCAGAGAACTTCCAGAGGAGCACGGAGACACAAAATAGCTACTGGCTTGAGACAAAGTTGCAGGAGGTTTCTGGATGGCTTTCTCTGCATACCCATCAGGGGGAGGAGAAGGCAAGGGCAATGTTTTACCAGCTTCAAAACCTTTATGCCTTTTCAGACGCCTTTGGCTCAACTCTTTTTCTGGCAGGTGTGTGGGCTCTTTTCGGAAGTCTGCCCGTGTTCTATCTTCTGGTTAAGGATGGGTTTCTTTATGCAAGAAGAGCCTTCAAAAAGTAAGAAAAAACCCATAAGTTATAACCTACCTTGAGATGGGTTCGGTGGAACCTTATCTTCTAAATCAACAGAGAGAAAAAAGGCAAGGGGGTCAAAAGTGAGAAACTCTTTGGAAGACTTTCAAGTTAAAATGTTCCTATGAAGCTCCTGTTTTTGAGCCTATTCCTCTTCCTTATGGCTTTTTCTCAGGAGGTAAGGGTGTCCGCCATAGTGCAGGGAAGGGTGGAAAGAGTATATGTGAAGGAGGGTCAGAGAGTAAACAAAGGAGACCTGCTGGTAAGCATAGACCCCGTGCTCTACAAAACCCAGCGCGACAGCTTGAAAGCCCAGCTTAGCGCCCAAAAGATAGCCCTCGAAAAAGTGGAAAGGGACTTCAAAAGATACGAGGAGCTTTTTAACCGCGGACTACTCTCAAGGAGCGAATACGAAGACTGGAAGAGCAAGTATGAGCGAGAGCTCTACCAGCACGAATCTATAAGAGCACAACTGGAAAGGGTAGAGAAGCTTATAGAATATTGCACCCTAAGGTCTCCTATAAAGGGTGTGGTGAAAAGGCTCTTCGTAAGAGAGGACATCTTTATAAACGGCACCCAAAACCCTGAGGTGCTTCTCCTACTGGAGGAAAAATGATTACCTTACCACTTCCCACTCGGTTATAAGGTGGTTGCCCCTCTTAAAGTGAGCCCTTAGCCTCAGGTGCAAAAGGTTTTTGAGGCTTTTAAAACCCTCACCGCCCACCAAAGTAGGCACGTTCTCACCACCAACTATAACAGGCAGATG
Source organism: Aquificaceae bacterium (assembly GCA_025056375.1). Lineage (GTDB taxonomy): Bacteria > Aquificota > Aquificia > Aquificales > Aquificaceae > Pampinifervens. The sequence continues at coordinate 43,406 of JANWWH010000004.1, read as the reverse complement.
TATAAGCCTTATCTCGTCCACATAACCTCTCTTTATAAACTCCCAGTTTATTGATGCGCCACCCTCTACCATGAGGCTCTTTATACCCCTATGGTAAAGCAGAGGCATAAGCCTCTCAAAGTCCACCAGGTCCTCTCCTACGAGGAGAACCTCCGCGCCAAGAGCTCTTATCTTCTCCAGCTTTTCTTGGGGTGCCCTCTGGGTGGTAGCTATTAAGGTAGGAGCATCCTTTGAGAAGATGTTGGCGTCCAATGGCACGTTGGCGGTGGAGCAAGGTATTATGCGGGTAGGGTTTTTGCCCTCCGCATACCTCACGGTAAGACTGGGGTTGTCAGTCCTAACCGTCTCACAGCCCACCATGATGCCGTCCACCTTTGCCCTTATCTCGTGCAAATACCTATAGGCTTCCTGGTCCATGAGGGTCATCAGCTCTTTGCTGGAAGCACCCCTGTATAGCGTCAGCTTGCCGTCCACGCTCACCTCCGAGACTACTATCACATAGGGTCTCATTCGTAGTCTCTCCCGTAGTGTCTGTAAAGGTAAAGGACCCTAAGGAGCAAGGAAGCAAGGGTCAGCACCGCTATAAGTTTTATACCAAACTCAAGCCCCAGCGGGGCACTGAACCTTTCGAGCACCGCAAACAGTATGAGAGTAAGGTGTGTCTCCGGTCTTCCAAAGAAGCCTACGCCCTCGAGGGGGTCCTCTATCTTCCCTTTTACCCTCTCCTCGTAGCCTATCTCGGCGTAGACCACCGGCTTTATGAAAGAGTGGAGCATAGAGGCGGTGACCACTGTTATAGCAGTTAGGTGTCCCCCGTAAACATAGGCTACAGTCCCGAGGACAAACCCGTCCACCCACTTGTCCGCAAGCCAGTCAAAGACCGCTCCAAACTTGGAAGCCCTGTCTGAGAGCCTTGCCACCAGACCGTCCGCCAGGTCAAAAAGACCAGACAGGAAGAGAAAGCTCGCCCCAGTTAGGAGTTTTCCCTGATAGAAGGCGTAGGCGGCGGCCATACCGAAGGCGACTGAAAGAAGGGTTATGAGGTTAGGTGGAAGGTGCAGTCTGTAGAGGGCAACACCCACCGGCGCGTAGACCTTTTTAAGACTTTCCTTTCTCTTTGTAAGGTTCATTTGAGCTCCTTGCCCGTTATCCAAGGCATCATCCTTCTCAGTTCCTCACCCACCTTCTCTATGGAATGATGCCTGTCTCTTTCCAAAAGGGCGTTAAAGACGGGTCTGCCTGCCTGATTTTCCAGTATCCACTCTCTCGCAAACTCCCCTTTCTGTATCTCACCAAGGAAGTCCTTCATCAGGGGTTTTACCACTCCGTATATTCTGTCCCCTCTGGTTACATCCCCGTATTTGGCGGTATCAGATATGGAATACCTCATACCCGCTATGCCATACTGATATATAAGGTCCACGATGAGCTTTAGCTCGTGGAGACACTCGAAGTAAGCTACCTCTGGTTGGTAGCCTGCCTCCACCAAGGTCTCAAAACCTGCCTTTATAAGGGCGGTCACCCCTCCACACAGCACAGCCTGCTCGCCAAAGAGGTCCGTTTCAGTCTCTTCCTTGAAGGAAGTTTCTATAACACCCGCCCTCGTGGCACCTAAGGCTTTGGCGTAAGCTAATGCCTTGTCTTTGCAAATGCCCGATGCATCTTGATATATAGCTAAAAGAGCGGGCACACCCTTCCCTTCTTCATACATCCACCGAACAAGATGCCCAGGTCCCTTGGGTGCCACCATGAAAACGTCCACCTCTTTAGGTGGCACTATCTGTTTGAAGTGGATGTTAAAGCCGTGGGCAAAAGCCAAACTCTTAGAACTGTCAAGGAAGGGCTCCACGCTCTCTCTGTATATCTGGGGTTGAAGGGTGTCTGGCGTTAAGAACATGATGATGTCCGCTTCCTGAGCCGCTATCTCAGGCAAAAGCACCTCAAAGCCGTCTGCGAGAGCCTTCGCCCTTGACCTGCTACCTTCATGAAGACCTATAATCACATCTACGCCGCTGTCCTTGAGGTTGAGAGCGTGGGCGTGCCCCTGACTTCCGTAGCCTAATATTGCTACCTTTTTACCTATAAGGGGTTCAAGGCTTGCGTCCTGTTCGTAATAAACCCTTGCCATCTTGTTCCTCCAGAGAAGAATTATAAACTACTTCTCAAACCTAAAGTAAAGTAGCAAGTGGTCCTTACCCAACCTGTAGCGGTTTATAAGGAGTTTTTCCCTGAACTGTTTGGGTATCTTAAGGTAAGTGTCCGTGATAGACACCGCAGGCATTATGTCCACGCCAAGTTTTTCGCCTTCGGACTTAAAGCCCTGCAGTTTCAACACCTCCTCAAGCCCTCCCTTCGATAGGACTTTGAAAAATACCCACTGTCCCGAGCCTTCTCTGTCTTTAAAAACCTCCCCATCCTCAGAGAGCCTAACCTCTACCCTCTTCTCCCACAGAAGCACTTTCTTTTTTACCAAAAGTCTGAGTATGCCCTCTCTTATGTCAAAGTCCACAGAGGGGTAGGCTTTTTTAAGCTCTTCGGGGCTTAGCTTGAACTCCAGCTCCGCGTCTATCAGATTTCCAAAGTTCAGAAGGTCTTCTATGAATATGCCCATGGATATAAAATATACTACCCCTGGAGGTTTGGATGAAAGACTGCAAACTGCACTCTAAAATCCGGAGGGGGCTTCCCCTTTCAGATGAGGAGATAAAGCTACTCGGGGAAATAATAAGAGAAGAGCTGAAATTTTTGTTAAGGAACAAGATACTACCCACACCAAAAAACTACGAGCGGTGGTTCACAATCTTCTGCCTTGTCTATGAAGAGAGGGGAAAACCACCTTCAGACGAGGAGCTTATAGAGCTGTATCAAACCCTTTATGTTAGTGAGAAGATTAGCGATGTGAGGCTGGATGTGGAAGTGACGCTGGAGGTTTTGTCCAGAATTGTGCAGGACTTTCGCGAGGTGGTTAAAGAACACGGGGATTATACCAGCAAGAAGGAGGAAGAGCTCTCATGTATAAAGGAGAGCCTTTCTCAGGAAGAATTAGCTGGCTTACTTTCGGAACTTATCAAACATATCAGAGATATAAAGTCACAGAACGAAAAATTCTTGAAGAGAATAGAGGAACAGCAGCTGGTAATACAAGATTTAAAAGCAAAGGTTGAACGGGCTGAGTTAGAAGCTAACATAGACCATCTGACAAATGTCTTTAACAGACGCTCCTTCGAGAGGGCTTTGAAAGAAGCTTTTGAAGAATACAAAAAAAGGGGTTCCATTTTTTCCCTTCTTCTTATTGACCTGGACCATTTTAAGAACATAAACGACCTTTATGGACACTCCGTCGGGGACCTGGTGCTAAGGCGTGTAGCTTATGTGCTAAGACAACACCTCAGAGCAAAGGACATATTGGCGAGGTGGGGTGGAGATGAATTTACGGTAATAATGCCGGGCACCGAAAGAGAACAGGCTACTCGAGTGGGGGAAAGGCTCAAACAGGCTGTGGAAAAATTGGAGATAGTTGTGGAGGGTAAGGTTTTAAAGGTCTCTATAAGCTACGGTGTTGTCCAGACAGAAGATAGACACGCCAGCGCGGAGGAAATGGTAAAGGAAGCGGACAAGCTCATGTATGAGTATAAGAGGCGTAAGGCTTCATAGGTTTTTCCTCACCTCTCTCCTATAGACCCAGTAGAATACGAGAGCTCTAAGGGTGGTTTCAAGGCTCATGAAAAACCAGGGGACTACGGGATGCGGCAGAAGCTTGAGGACGAGCATGGAGGGTATTATCCTGAAAAGCCAGAAGGAAGAGAGGTTTACCAAAAGGGGCAGGTGGGTCTTGCCCATACCCTTGAGAGAGCCAGAAAAGATGCTGGCATACGCCATCTGCGGTTGAGACAGGGCAACTATAACCAGATAATAGACCGCATAGTCTATAACCTCAGGGTCTCTCGTAAAGATAAGGGAAAAATGTCTGGGGAAAAGGAGAAGAAAAAGACCCACAAAGCCCATTATAAGGGCGGTAGTGTGGGCGCTGACCCTTACGCCATAATCAAGACCTCTGAAATTCTTTGCCCCGTAGTTCTGACCGGAGAGGGTAGTGGAGGCTATCATCATGCCAAAGCCTACCATAAAGGATAGGCTTTCCACCCTTAGTCCTACCTGATGGGCGGCGAGAACCTTGTCACCAAACTGGGCAACCAAACCCACGAATATGTTAAAGGAAAGACTGGTAAAAGCCCTCTCTATGGCTGTAGGTGTTCCTATTTTTAACATCTGCAAGAGAATAGTCCTGTCAAGGTGGAAGCTTATAGGGAAGGGCTTCCGGTGGCGCAGGTAGAGGTATAGGTAAAAACAAAGACCTACCAGCTCAGAGAGGGCTATACCCCAACCCGCACCCGCTACCTCAAGCCTTGGCAAGCCAAACTTTCCGTATATGAGAAGGTAGGCGGAGCCTATGTTAACTAAATTCATAAGGAGGGCTACCTTGAAGGGCGTTTTGGTATCTCCATAACCGTTGTAGCCAGCGTATATGGTGTTGGTGACAAAGCCCACGGTGATGAAGAGAAAGACAGGTTTGAGGTAATCCCTTGCAAGCTCTGCCACCCTTTCGGAGGCACCGAAGACAAGCATGAGATAAGAAACAAGCTCCTCACCAAAGAAGGTCAGGGGCAGAGCTATAAGGACAGCCAAAAGGATACCCCATAGAAGGGCAGGGGACGGGTCTTTGCCCGCACCAACCCTCTGGGCGACAAGCACGGATGTTCCCGTATAGGCAAGAGCCATAAGAGAATAGATAAACCAGAGCATGCTGGCTGAATAGCCCACCGCAGCCACTGCGATGGCGGATAGCCCGGAGACCAGGATGATGGAAAAGGCACTTTCTACCGTATAAAGAAGGTTGGATAGCACGATGGGAAGAGCTAACTTTAAAACTCTACCCGCTACCCTCAGCTTGCCCTCAGAGGGGTCTATGAGCACCCGGTTATTGGACATAGGACCTCATGAGGCTCATGGTCTTTTCGTAGCCGAGCTTGTATATTTCTTCCGTTTTGAAAAGGCTCAGAGGTGAATAACCCTGCAGGTCGGGTTCTATGACCACATGGCAAAGCTCCTTCCTCTTGTCCACATTTGACCTAACAGAGAGCAAAAAACTTCTCACAAGTATCTGAAATATATTCCCCACGCTCTCCATAGGCGTGTTAGGGTTAACATCCACGCCCACTACAATCCCCTCTATACCCATCAGGGGTTCGACGGGCAGGTTGTTGGTTATACCACCATCCACAAGAAGGTAGTTTTTGTATTTGACAGGCTCAAAGATGCCCGGAAGGGCACAACTGCCCAGCAGGGCAGGAAAGAGGCTTCCACTGTCAAAATAGAGGGTCTTACCGCTTTTTATGTCCACTGCACCCACAAAGAGCTTCCTGGACAGGTCTTCAAAGTTTTCTCCAGAAAGCCTCTCTCTTAGATACTTTTCTGCACCCCTGAGTGATACGAGCCCAAGCCTTGGAACTGTGGGTTTTAGATATCTAAGCCAGTCCTTAGACTTTACTATCTTCAGCATCTCCTCCGGTGTGTAGCGGTCGCAGTAGAAGGCACCCACGAGGGCACCTGCGCTCACGCCGCTGACCGCAACTATTTCAAAACCCAGCTCCTCAAGAGCCTTTATAACCCCTATGTGGGCAACACCCCTGACAGCACCACCGGAGAGGGCAAGGCTAACCTTCATGAATCAGGAGCACGGTGCAAAAGCAGGCAAGCCCCTCTTCTTTACAAAGACCCTCTCTGGTCTTCCCCTTAAGGGATAGAGCCTCCACGGGAACGCGTAGGAGCTCGGCAAGCCTTTTTCTTATAGCTTCCTTATGGGGCGATATCTTTGGCTGGTCAGCCACCACCACGCAGTCCAGGTTTGCTATCCGGTATCCCTTCTCTTCCATCCTTCTCAGGGCTTCCTTAAGGAAGACCTGAGAGTCCGCATCTTTCCATCTGGGGTCTCTGTCGGAGAATATTTCTCCTATGTCCTGTTCACCCAGAGCACCCAGTATGGCATCCGTTATGGCGTGCAGGAGAGCATCTCCATCCGAATGTCCTTTTAAACCCACAGGAGAGTCTATTAGAACACCGCCTAGCTTTAGGGGCTTGCCCTCCTCAAAGAGATGGGCATCAAAGCCAAGACCTACCTTGAAGTTCATCGGTTCAGAAACTGCATAAAGTAGAATATGAGCCAGCCGGTGACCGCCACATAAACCCAGACGAAGGCGGTCAGAGGTGCTATCTTCCGGTGCTTTTCAAAAAGCCCCTTAAAGGCATATCTAAGGGTTATCACCGCAAGGGGAAAGTTCACTATGGCAAGGGCGGTGTGAGACCAAAGTATGAATAAGAAAAGCCCCCTGTAGGGTCCCTCGTATTTTCCTACTGGTATAAGACCCTGCGCCTGAAGGAGGTTTCTCAATACGTAGAGGAGGACAAAAAGGAGGGCAAAAACAGAGGCGGTTATCATAGCCTTTTTGTGAGCTTCCCTTTTTCCTGCTTTTATGAGAAGTATGCCCAAAAGGATAGCCACACCACTCACAGATATGGTTAGCATGCTCAAAAGGGTTACTATGCTTATCAGCATCAACTATTATTATAGAACATGCGGGGCTTACTTAAGTGCGCTGGCTATGTTGCCATTGCCATGTATAAGCTTATAGAAAGTCCCCAGAGAACCACAAAAAGCCTGACCTTGCCGGGTTTGAACCTTTGAGAGAGCCTCGCACCTACATAACCACCAAGGGCAAACCCCGGCATCATAAACAGCGCGTGAAGCCAGCTAACCTTACCGCTCAGGAGAAAAAGCAGAGCCCCAAGCAGGTTTATGGAAAAGCCCAGCAGGTTTTTCAGGGCATTGGCGGTATGTATATTATGGACACCGGAAAGCGTAAGACTTGCCAGCATCATGATACCGATACCCGCGCCAAAATAGCTTCCGTATACACCTGTCACAAACTGGAGGAAGAGGGGAATGCTCTTATCCTCCGGTGTAAACCTTGCGATAAGCTTCTTTATAACCTCACCCCCCGCAAGCATAGAAACTGCAAAGAGTATGAGGAAAGGCACCAAAGACCTGAAGGTCTGAGAAGGTGTGTTTATGAGTATCAGAGCACCAAACACTGCACCCAGAGAGGAACTTACCAGAAAGGGTAGAATAAGGCTCTTCACCTGAGCTATCCTCTCTTTGAAGCCAAAAAGACCTAAAAGAGAGCCTGTCCAAAGGGCAACCGTGTTTGTTATGTTTGCCACGACTGGGTCAAGCCCAAGCCACAAAAGGGTAGGGAAGGTTATAAGCGTCCCACCGCCAGCCACAGAGTTTATACCACCCGCGAGGAAGGAAGCCACAAGGGCTAAAAGGTAACCTTCCATCAAAGAAACTTTCCAAACTCCTCAAAGGAAAAACGATAAGCTCTCGGAAGGAGCTCTTTTGTTGGGTCCTTGTAGCCAATGGCTATAATCATAGGAATTACCTTGTGCTCCTCTACACCCAGAAACTCCTTGAGCTTTTGCTCATCGTAGCCTTCCATGGGGTGGGTCTCAAGTCCGTATGCCCTTGCGGTTATCATAATAGTCATGCCAAAGAGGGCAGTGTCTCTTACCGCCTTCCTAAAAGCCCTTTGTGGGTCCTGCCAACCTGAGATTATCTGAAGCCTCAAGCTTTCTCTTGCCTCTGGCTTTATGTAGCCCAGCTCTTCCCAGCTTTGGAGAACCCTATCCACATGCTCAAAGCCTGCCCTCGTGTTCGCCAAAAGCACTATGTTAGCGCTGGCATCTTCCACCTTCTGCTGACCGTAGCATATCTCTTTGAGCCTTTTCTTTTTCTCCCTATCTCTTACCACTATCACCTCCCAGGGTTGTAGGTTGTAGCCGGAGGGTGCGGTGGCGGAGACTTCAAGTATCTCTTTTATTAGCTCCTCTGGAACCTCCTTATGGGGATCAAAGAAGGTTATGGAACGCCTCTCCTTTATAAGTTTTAAACACTCTTTCACAGGACCTCCTCCAGAGATTTTTTGACCTGATGGAGCATGTTTTTCCTCTCTTCCTCTCCTACATAAGGCACCGCATACAGGAATATGTGTTCCACTACCTCTATCCCGCAGAACTTAAATATGCCCGTATCCATAGTCTTTCTCAAACACTCTTCCATACCAGAGGGACCGTAGTCAAGGGCGGAGGCACCCAGCGTATTTATGACCACCGCCCTCTTATCAGATAGAAGCCCTACAAGCTCTCCTTCCTTTTCCTCGTAGGCAAAGCCGTAGCTAAAAACCCTGTCTATGTAGCCCTTGAGGATGGCAGGCATGCCCGTCCACCATATGGGGTATATAAAAAGAAGGAGCTCTGAAGCCTTTATTATCTCCTGCTCCCTTTTAACATCTTCGGGGACGCCACCCGAAAGGAAAGTTTCAAAGTCCCTTGCGGACAGCACAGGATTAAAACCTAGGGCGTAGAGGTCTCTTAACTCATAGTGCCTACCCTTTGACCTCAGAACTCCTATGACCTCTTCTTTTATGGAGTGGTTAAAACTTTTAGGGTTTGGATGGGCGTATATGACAGTAACCACCTTAGCCCTCCTCCAGCTGATATCGCCAGTATTCTATAGATTCTACTACGGATTGACCGCCCGTCCTCAGGCTGTGGAGGAGGTCTCTCATCATACTCCTGCAGGCTTCCGTAGGTGCAAGGGCAAGACACTCTTCCGCTTCGCTTTCGCAGGACCTTAAGATTTCCCGGAGATTCTCAAGCCTTTTCATGTATTCCTGAAGCCTTTCTTCCTTCAACCTTTCCATGGCTTCACCCCTGTAGTTTTATCTCAATCCTCGTGTTTTCATCGTATAGGTATAGCTTCCCTCCTTCTTCGTCCTTCGTCCTTTTGTGAGAACCATCACAAAAGGGAAACTTTTTGGAAAGCCCGCACTGGCAAAGGTAGTAGGTTTCCTCTCCTGCTTCCAGCTTGTAGGGAGCCTTTTCTACAAGTTTTACGAGCCTTGCCATTTTTCTCCTCCTTCAATCCTCTCTCAGAAAGTTTAGGGTTTGGAGGCGAAAAAGTCAAGAAGGGTCAAGTTTGTTATATACTATCAACCATGAAATTGAAAAACAGCAGCCCGACCTGTCCGGCTGAGCTCGCCATACAGATACTGAGCGGAAAGTGGAAGCTATACATACTCAAAAACCTTATGGAGGGTAAAAAGAGGTTCTCTCAGCTCCAGAAGTCCATTCCGGGCATAACCCAAAGGATGCTCTCAAAACAGCTCAAAGAATTGGAAGCCTGTGGCTTGATTAGGAGAACTGTATATCCAGTAGTTCCTCCTATGGTGGAATACGAACTAACGGAGATAGGTAAGAGGCTGGAAGGCATCTTTGAAACCATGCATCGGTGGGGTATAGAGTATATGGAAGGGCTTGAAGAAGCCTCTACAGCCTGTATAGAAGAGGAGGGCTTTGAGGGAAGGGCGTAGCAACATAAGAGAACCTCTCTTTCCACAAGTTTGAGACAGCTAACTAAGTCAGCTCCACCTTCATGTAAGCGTCTTTATATACTCCGGGCTCATTGGAAGCCTGTTTACCTTAATTCCATAACCCCACAGCAAGGCGTTGGCTACCGCCGGTGCGGTTGGGGGAAGACCTGGCTCACCTACACCACCCATCTGCCTATTTGAGGTAAGAATATGCACCTCTATTTGAGGGGCTTCAGACATGGTTAGAAGAGGATAGGTGTGGAAGTTGGTGTTTTCCACACCACCGCCTTTGAACCTGACCTCTTCTTTGAGAGCCATGCTCAAACCCATAATAACACCGCTCTCCACCTGAGACACTAAAAGGTCTGGGTGCACCACCAGAGGCCCCACATCCATAACTGCCACCACCCTATGAACCCTTACTTTACCACTTTTCCTGTCCAAAGAAACCTCCGCCACATGACAGGCATGGCTTCCAAAGGAAAAGTGGTAAGCTATGCCCATGGCTTCACCCCTTTTAGGTCTACTACCCCAGCCTGCCTTTTCTGCGGCCGTTTGCACCACTCTGTAGGCAACCGGGTTGTCCTTTAAAAGTTTTAATCTAATGTCCACTGCGTCCCTTTTGGCTTCGTAGGCGAGCCTGTCTATTACCCTTTCTATGCTAAAGGCGTTGTGGGTTGAACCCACAGACCTCCAGAACCAGAAGCTAACTGGGAGCTCCACATCTACCCTTTCCACATGGAGGTTGGGTATGGCGTATGGTATGTTTTCTACACCTTCCACAGAAGCCCTTCCGCCAAGAAGGGGCTGAACTGCTATCTTGAAGCTTAGAGAGTTTATGTTTCCTTCCCTGTCTGCGGATGCCCTTATGAGGGTAGCACTGTAAGGTCTGAAGTATCCTGACTTTAGGTCATCCTCTCTGGTGTATATGAGTTTTACTGGCTTTCCAAGCCTCTTTGATATCTCGAGAGCTTCCGCCACAAACTCCACATTAGCTTTCCTCCCAAAGCCTCCACCTAAATAGGTGGTGATTACCCTTATCTTGCTTTCTGGTAGTCCGCTTATCCTTTTGGCAGTCTCCAGAACCCAGGTCTGAGACTGGGTGGGTGCGTAGACAAGGCACTCTTCTTTCTTGACCCAGGCAAGACAGGACATCGGCTCCATAGTAGCATGGTAAAGGTAGGGCTGTATGTAAGTTTCCTCTACCTTAAAGGGTGCCTTTTCAAAACTACTCTGAGGGCTTCCCTTCACCCTTACCACTTCGCCTCTTTCTTTGAGCTTCTGTCTGAAGTATTTTTCAAAATCCTTATCCTCCCAACCTTTCACAAAGCTCTCACTCCACTCCACCTTTAGCCTTTCTCTCCCTTTCTGACAAGACCAGAAGGATTCTCCGCAGACCGCCACCCCGCTGGAAAGGGTGAACACATCCACTATACCAGGCACCTTTTTGGCTTCTCCTGTTTCCACCTTCATAGGCTTGGCGCCGAAGTAAGGGGGTCTTTCTACCACTGCGTAGAGCATGCCCTCTTCAAAAGCATCGATACCGAAGACCGCTTTACCTTCAACCTTCTCTGGCACATCCAATCTTGGTGGCGATTTGCCTATGTAGATAAACTCTCTCTCTTCCTTTAGCCTGGGTTTTGATGGTAGAGGCTCCTTTCTTGCAAGCTCTGAAAACTCCCCGTAGGCATACTTTCTCTCACCTGTCAATATATAGCCACCCTCCGCCCTTAGCTTTTCCTTTGGCAGGTTCAATTTCTTACTGGCGGAGGATAGAAGCATCTCCCTCATGGAAGCACCCGCGAGCCTAAGTATTTCATACATGTTCTTAACGCTGGTGCTTCCACCCGTGAGCTGTATGCCCATCTTAGGGTCCACGTAAGGTCTTCCTGCGGGTGCAGGTCTCACCCTAACCCTTTCCCAGGGAAAGTCCAGCTCTTCTGCCACCAGCATAGGAAGACCTGTATAAACCCCCTGACCCATCTCCGACTTGTTGACGAAGACCGTAAGATAGTTGTCTCTTGAGAGGTTTATCCAGAGGTTGGGTGCGTAGCCTTTTGGAGTTTCCCCAGCCTTCAAAATTTTGTAACCCTCTGGCATAAGCATCACCGAAAGGGTAAAGCCACCGAGCCTTAGGAGCTCTCTTCTCGTTATCATGTTTTTCCTCCTCGCGAGGCGGCTTCCACCGCCATAAGTATCCTGCCGTAGGTTCCACATCTGCAGAGGTGAGAAGAAAGTCTTTCTATTATCTGCTGTCTTGTAGGTCTTGGGTTTTCAAGAAGAAGGGCGTAGGCTTCCATCAGTTGACCGGGCTGACAATAGCCACACTGGGGAACTTGATGTTCTATCCAAGCCCTCTTCAATGGATGGTTTGAGGGCACACCCTCAATGGTTACTATGGGCTTATCCACCGCATCTCTAACCGTTAGGAGGCAGGACCTTACAGCCTTACCCTCCAAAAGCACGGTGCAGGCACCACAAATGCCCATGCCACATCCAAACTTCGTGCCTGTTAGCCTGAGCCTCTCCCTTATCACCCAAAGAAGGGGCTCCTCCTCGAAGGCAGTGACTTTGTAGGTTCTTCCGTTTATCCTAAGAGAAAAGTCCTTCAGCATGGAAGCCCACCTCCAAAAATTAACGCACAAGCATACATCTGCGCTTTAAATCCTCAAAAGTCTAAAGTCCTCAGGGTTCACATCCTGAATTAGCGCTTCAAAGACGCAATCGGCTATAATGAGGACCCTTTTCATGGCAACACCCCTTATGAGGTAATATAAGCCCCTCCAAGGGTAAGGTCAAGGTTGGATAACCTATGGTTGCGGTTTAGCCTTACTGCAAAGGAGAGGCTCTCTTTTGGTAGGAAAAATCTCAAACGAGTGAGGTCAAAGTCTAAGTTAAGGTTCATCCAGATAGGAGGATTTCTACCATCTCTGTGAAGTCTATACCTGCCCTCTTGCAGGCTTTTGGGAAGAGGCTCAGCTCTGTCATACCCGGTATGGTGTTAACCTCAAGGAGGTAGGGGGTATCTTCCCCCGAGACGCGGAAGTCCACCCTTGAAAAGTCTTTAAGTTCAAGAGCTCTGTGGAGGGTAAGGGCAAGCTCTTGCAACTTCTGAACCAATCCCTCTTCCTCTAAAAAGACGTAATCGGTCATCCCACTCGTGTATTTGCTTTCGTAGTCGTATATGCCCTTTTTAGGTCTTATCTCTATGGGGGGTAAAGCCCTATCTCTGAGTATACCCACGGTCACATCTCTACCCCTAATGTATTCCTCCACCATAACCTTTTTGCTGACTTTAAAGCACCTCTCCACCGCTTCCTTTAGGTCTTTTTCTTCCTCTACCAAAAATAGCCCTACGCTTGAACCTTGGTCCGCAGGTTTAACTACCGCAGGGTAAAGGCTCCACTCAAACTCCTCCGTAGGAGACCTCAAACACATCCACCTCGGCACGGGGATGCAATGAAAGGAAGCTACCTTCTTGGTAAGGTCCTTGTCCATGGCAAGACTACTGCCAAGGACGCCAGAGCCCACATATTCTATTCCGAGAAGGTCCAAAAGCCCCTGAACCCTACCGTCTTCTCCATAAGTGCCATGAAGGGCTATAAAGACTTTGTCTGGCTTAAGCTCTAAAAGCCTCTGACATAGGTCCTCCGTAAGGTCCAAAGCTACAGCCTCATGTCCCAGGCTCAGTAACGCTCTCAAGACCGCCTCCCCGCTCCTGAGAGATATCTCACGCTCCTCAGATTTTCCACCCATAAGCACCGCTACCCTCAACCAGTCTTACCTCCTCCTCAAGACTTATGCCGAATTCTTGATAAACTCTTTTTTTAGCTTCCTCTATTATTTTAACCACCTGCCCGTAGGTGCCCCCTCCTAAGTTCACCAGAAAGTTGGCGTGTAGCTCAGAAAAGGCTACACCACCTAACCTGTAACCCTTCATGCCTACCCTTTCCAGAAGCCTTCCTGCGTAGTCTCCCGGTGGGTTTTTAAAGGTAGAACCGCTGGTAGGCAAGTTTATAGGCTGGGTCTTTTTCCTTTTACTTACTATAGCCCGATAGTCTTCTCTAATATCACCCCGAAAGAAAGGTATCTCAAAAACCGCAGAAACAACTATTCCCAGCTCAGGAAAAGGTGAGGACCTGTAGGAAAACTCAAGCTCGCAGGCTTTTACCCTGTGTAGCCTGCCCTCCCAGTCCATAAACTCCACATGCGTTAAATGCCTGCTTACCTCGTAGCCAAAAGCCCCCGCGTTCATAGCCACCGCACCCCCAACGGTGGCAGGAAAGCCTGCAAGCTTGTAAAAACCCTCAAGGTTTGCCTCTAAAGAGAGCTTTACAATCTCCGAGAGGTTTTCTCCAGCTGTGGCTTCCACGAGAAGGGCTTTTCCCATCCTTTTGACCTTCATACCTCTAAGCCTTCGCGTGTTAAGGACAAGACCCTCAAAGTTTCCAAATACGGTGTTGGCACCCCTGCCAAGGGGGAATAGCTCAAGACCCTTTTCCATAGCAAAGAACATAGCCCGTCTCAGCTCATCTCTATCTGCGGGTTTGCAAAAGTGCTTGGCAACCCCACCCACCCTCAAGGTTGTAAAGGAAGATAAAGGCATACCGCTCAGAAACTTCATGTTAGTAGATGATATAACAGCCCTGCGGTTAGGGGCACTGTGAAGTTATCGTCAAGTTTCAGAGGTGCAAGTTCCACCAGTGCAGAGAAAAAACACACAAGGAAAGCCTTCCAGAAGCCAAGAAAGGGTAAGAGCACGAAAAAGGTAGAAAGAAAGAAGGCGGAGGTTCCCTCAAGACTTCTGTCTCCTATCCTTCTCCTGCCGTAGTTTATGCCTACTATGCTGGCAAAGGCGTCTCCCACCGCAAGCACCACAACCGCCACCATGGCAGGCTCTCTCCCAAAAAGCAAAAGGCTCATAAAAATACCGAGGTTTGCCCACAGGGCTTGTATGCCCGGTCTTGAGTAGTTCCTTTCCCTTTCCAACCCGTAGACGAGCCGGTAGTAAAAACTCAGCCTGTGGTTTCCGACCTTCAAAAGCGTCAGGAAGTTAAGGAGCAGGACTAAGGTAAAGAGAAGGAAAACGAGCCAGAGGGGAAAAAGGTAGAGGGGCAAAAGCCAGAGGAGTAGGGCAATAAGATGAAACATCTTCCTCCTTGTTTCCAGTTCCCCTATAATTTCTCTTATGTTCATCTATGAGCCCACCAACCCTGAGCTTATTTTAATCCACCTTCACGGTTTTGCCAGCAACGTAAAAGGGAGCAAAATCTCTGTTCTGAGGGAAAGGTCTATGAAGGGGCGATTTTCCCTATTTGCCATGGACATGGAATACCAGAGCACCAATACCACGAGGGTTCTTGATGTGCTCGATGCCCTTTTGAAGGGCTTCTCTCAAAAGTTCAAGGAAATCTGGCTTTCCGGCAGTTCTCACGGTGGTTATGTTTCCCTCAATTACCTGAAGTTCTACAGACCTGAGAAGGTGACTAAAGTCTTTCTACTTGCGCCTTCCTATTCAACCCTGTCTCTCATATTGCAGGAAGTTGGGGAAGAAAAATGCAGAAGGTGGCTCGAAGGTAAGGAAGAGCTCAGGTTTACCGAATGTGAAACAGGTTTAGAGCTTACCATAAGCAGAGACTTTGCTACCGACATAAGCGCTAAGGGCTACGAGATTATCTCCGAGGGTAAGGTGCTCTTTCCTCAGGAGGTTCCTCAGGAGATATACGTCTTTCACGGCTTGCAAGACAGGACTGTGCCCATAGAACACTCAAGGCTCTTTACGAACCATGTAAGGGTAAAAACCTTTGTAGAGCTGGAGGATGACCATAAACTTAGCCTTACCTTTCCTTCTCTGGTAGAGGAATTTATGTAGAAAATATCTTTGATAAAGGTCATGGCAAAAGCCGACCAATTCGTCATATTATAACCTAACAAGTTTAAGGAGGTGTTAAGATGTTTGAATACAGTGAGAAAGTGCTTGACCACTTCCTGAACCCGCGAAATGTGGGTGTGTTGGAGGAAGCAAACGCCATAGGTCAATGTGGCAACCCTGCCTGTGGAGATGCCATGCTCTTTACCCTCAAGGTAAACCCTGAAGGGGATATCATAGAGGATGTAAGGTTTAAAACCTTCGGTTGTGGCTCCGCCATAGCGGTTTCTTCCCAGCTGACAGAGATGATAAAAGGCAAGAGCATAGACTATGCGCTCAACCTCACCTACAAGGATATATTTGACGAGCTGGGGGGTCTTCCACCACAGAAGATACACTGCACTAACTTGGGGCTTGAGACCCTCCACGTGGCTATAAAGGACTACCTCCTCAAGCAAGGAAGAGTGGAAGAGGCTCTCCGTATACCTGACTGTTACGAGGAAGAAGAAGAGGAAAGCAGAGAGTTTGAGTTCCTTTCTACATGAAAGTAAGGGCGGTCGCTCTTTTTTCTGGAGGGCTGGATAGTTCTCTGGCGGTTCGGGTGCTCCAGGACCAGGGCATAGAGGTGAAGGCCCTCCACTTCTACACAGGTTTCTGCATTACCGAACACAAGAGGCGTCTTGGTCTAAAGAAGGAGGATGGGTCTCATTATGTGAACCCCGCCTTAAGAGCAGCAGCCCACCTTCAAGTTCCTTTGGATATAGTAGACATATCGCAGGAATACTTTGATGTGATACTAAATCCCAGACACGGCTACGGCAGGCACATAAACCCCTGTGTGGACTGCAGGATATTGATGTTAAGTAAAGCAAGGGAGATAAAGGAAAAAGAGGGATACCACTTTGTGGTGACTGGAGAAGTGTTGGGACAAAGACCCATGAGTCAGACCTTTGATAGGCTTATGTTTATAGAAAGGCAGGCGGGCTTAGAGGGTTACCTGCTCAGACCCCTCTCCGCAAAACTCCTCCCCGAGACCCTTCCCGAAAAGCTAAGGTGGGTTAACAGAGAGAGACTGTTGGACATAAGGGGAAGAGGTAGAAAGAAACAGATAGCCTTAGCCCAAAAATATGGGCTTGAATACGAACAGCCTGCGGGTGGCTGCTGTTACCTGACCGACGAAAGCTATGCCTACAGGTTCAAAGAAGCCATAAAAGTGGAAGGTTCAATAAGCAGGGAAGACCTTGTGCTCTTTACCGTGGGTAGGCATTTCAGGCTCCCCTCTGGCGTAAAGCTCATAATAGCCAGAAATGAGGGCGAAGTCAGGTTTCTTCAGGGTTTCAGAAGCAGGTATGCTTACGCTTACAGAAGGGACCATAAGGGAACTTTTGCCCTCATAAAGGGCAAGCTCTCTGAGGGAGAGTTTAAGCTGGTTGCGGACTTGGTTGCCAGATACTCTAAAAATGAGCCCTGCGAGGTGGTGCTCTGCTCAGGTGAGGAAGAGAGGGTTTTCTGGGGGGAGCCCGCAGCTCAGGAAGTGATAAATTCTTATAAAATATACCTAAGACAGGGAGCAAAAGATGGAGCTTGAAAACCTGAAGCCCGATGTGGTGCACGATGTGGTGGGCACCTTCTGCCCCGTGCCCATAGCGGAGACTGCAAAGGTTATGAAAACTATGGCTATAGGTCAAGTGCTTGAACTTGTGGCTGATGACCCTGGGGTAGTGGAAGACATACCCGCCTGGTGCAGGGCTACAGGTCAGGAATTTCTGGGGCTTTACGAAGAAGAGGGCGAGTATCACCTTTTTGTGAAGAAGGTTAAGGAAGTATGAGAGAAAGGATAACCTTTGATACAAAGCTCTCGGAGCTTATACAGCTTATGCCCCAATCCAAAGAGGTGCTCTTAAGGTATGGTTATCGGATAATTGAAGAGGAGGATATTGAAAGCGTAGTTTTGGACAAGCTCACTTTGAAAGGCTTTTGCAGGCTAATGGATTTGGATGATGAAGCTCAGGGAAATCTCTGGCAGGAAATACAAGATTTATACAGGCAGGTGGAGGATTGATTATGGAAGAAAGAGAATTCAGAGAGGTAGAAGAGATACTTGAGAGGATAAGACCAGCCCTGAAGGAGCACCAGGGAGACCTTAAAGTAGTGGACATAAGGGAAGGTGAGGTTTACCTTCAGTTTGAAGGGGGTTGCACCGACTGTCCTATAGCGGACGTGAGCGTTAAAAATGTGGTGGACATGGCTATCAAAGGCAACCTCAGCTGGGTAAAGAAGGTAGAGATACTCCAACCCAGATATCATCTGGGATGAACCTTGATGGAAAAACGGAGGTCTACGGTCTAATAGGCTACCCTGTAAGGCATTCTCTCTCGCCAGTTTTCCAAAACGAAGCCTTTAGGCACTTTTCTCTGAACGCAGTTTATGTGCCCTTTGAGGTCAAGCCTGAGGATTTTGAGACTGCCTTTAGAGGTCTTAAATCTTTGGGCGTGAGGGGTGTGAACGTAACACTGCCTCATAAGGAAAGGGCTCTCGCGCTCGTAGACTTTGTTGACCCGCACGCGGAGAGTATAGGCTCCGCCAACACCTTAAAGTTTAGCAAAGAGGGAGTTTACGCCTACAACACGGACTGGATAGGCTTTTTGAAGGCTGTAAAGAAGCTCCTTCCACAAATAAAGGGTATAAAGGTCCTGTTGCTGGGTGCTGGCGGTTCCTCAAGGGCTGTGCTCTACGCTCTAAAGACAGAAGGGGCAGAGGTTTTTCTGTGGAACAGGACAAAGGAGAAGGCGGAAAAGCTCTGCGGAGAATTTGGCTGTAAGGTGGTTGAAAAGCCGGAGAGGGTTCTGAAGGATGTGATGCTTATCGTCAACGCCACCTCCTCGGGACTTAAGGAAGATGACCCGCCCCTTTTTGACTACAGCTTGCTCCTACCAGAACACAGGGTTATGGATATCATATACAAGGAGACCCCCCTTTTGAGGTTTGCAAAGGCAAAGGGCTGTCCCTTTCAGGACGGTCTTGACATGCTACTGTATCAGGGCATGGAGAGCTTCAGGCTCTGGACAGGTCTGGAAGTGCCCTACGGGGTGGTAAAGAAGGCGGTTCTGGACTATCTGTATAATTAAGAGCATGGACATATTCGTGCTCGATACGAGCCTGTTTACAAACCCCGACGTTTACACCCAGTTTGAAAGAGACCAGATGGGTGCCATAGAGAACTTCATATCTCTTGCCTCTCATAGCAAAGCCCAGTTTTACATACCCACATCCGTGTATGAGGAGTTAAACAAGATGGTGGAGTTGGGCGGTCTAAAGCCCAGGTTCGAAATGGCGGTAAGGATACGCTCACCGAGGAGGTTCAACCTTATGGTGCCCGCAGAGTTCCTTTACGAGTTTATAGAGGAGGTGCGATACAGGATAAACAAGGGTTTGCGTATAGCGGAGGAACATACGAAGGAAGCAGGGAAGCTTCAGGAGGCGGATGTGGGTAAGCTCGTCAACAAGCTGAGAGACAAATACAGAGAAGCCCTTAGAGCTGGCATAATAGACAGCAAAGAAGACCTGGATGTGCTCCTCTTGGCTTACGAGCTGGATGGCATACTCGTTTCTGGTGACGAGGGTCTTCGAAACTGGGCGGATAAGGTGGGTATAAAGCTCATAGACCCTAAGGGTTTTAGGTTCATCCTTGAGAGCTACACCCTAAGGGCTTAGTCTACCAAAGACCCCCCACCCAGAAGGTGACCCAAAAGCCCCGTCATGTTCAGAAAAACCTTTTCAAATTCAAGAAGCCAGAATTCCCCTTCCTTCCTCAAGGATAGTTGGTTTACCTGTATGTGGGTGGAAACATGCTTTATCTGCTCAATAAAGAGAAGAGCTCTTTCCTTGCTTCTGAACCTACATCGAAACACTCTACGCACCTTACCTTCTTCTTTCGCCATCCTACAGGCTTCAAAGAGACCGGAGAGGAAAGCCTCACCCAGTTCCATGTATAGCCCTTCATCTTTTTCAATGCCTTCCTCCTCTATGAAAAGGGCAAGTCTAAGGAGCCTGTTAGTGTAGTAATCCGGTGGAAGACCGAGCATGTTCAGAGAGGTCACCCTTATATCGTTTAGGTTGGCATAGCTTGTGATGTATTTTACCCTCTTGTCTTTTGGAGAATCCTCTTTCAAAACTACGCCCTCTCTTTTTTCTTCGTTGAGCCTTCTTAGTATGCCCTTTAATTCCTCCACTTGGTCCAGGTTAAAAAGTCCAAAGTTCTCCACGCTGGGTAAACTATATTCCCGTATAAGTTTGAGCTTTTCTCTGTAGGGCAGAAAATCTTGACGGTTTTTTACCATGATGTCAAAGAGGAAGAACCTTACATCCTCCCTAACATAAGGGGGGCTCTCTTCTACGTAGGGGTTTTCTGGTCCTGCCACCTCCATGCAGAGCACCAAATGGGGGTTGTCCTCAAAGAACCTTGGGTTTACAAAATCAAGAACTCTATCCGTTGTAAAGGCACATACGTAGCCACCCCTCGTAAGGGCGTATATCTGTCCCTCGTGAGAAAAAACCCGTGCGTTGTAACCATCTACCTTCTCCTCTACCCAGAAAGGTGCGGAGAATTGCTCTCTTATGCCTGTGGAGAGCTGGAATATCCTACCTATGTGAGGATAGCCCCATATAACCGTATCTTTATAAAGCACCGTGCCCCTGGGAACATCTTTAAAGTCGTCGGTGAAACGTAAGTATTCAAACCCTTGAAAGTTTTCGCTCTTTAGTTTTCCTCTTTTCAGAGCTTCTCTGAGCACTTCTTGCGGTAGCATAAGCGACTTTATTATAATAGTTCCCGGAGGGTAAAAATGAAAAGCTTACAGCCTCGTATCCCCAACCCAAGTTTTTTCCTTATCCCTGTATTTCTGCTTCTGGCTGTGCTCTTAGCAAATCCCCTAATTATTATACCCTCCGGCTTTGTGGGTATAAAGAGGACGCTGGGCAAGATAGAACCTACCCCCTTGACAGAGGGCTTACACCTGAGAGTGCCTCTTATCCAGACGGTGGAAAAAGTAGAAGTGAGAACCCGTGCGGTGGAATTTACCAGGGAAAAGCAAAGCCCCATAAGCTCTCTCTCAAAGGATGGCTTGCCAGTGACGCTGGATGTGGGAGTGCTCTACAGGGTTGACGCCAAGAAAGCCCCAGAGCTCATAAGAGAATACGGTCCTGACTACGAGGAAAAGATAATAAAGCAGATAGTCAGGACTGCGGTCAGGGACGCCATAGCGGAGATGGAGAGCTCCGTAGTCTATCAGGAAAGGCAAAAACTTCAGGAAAGGATAAGGGGTGAGGTGCGCCAACAGCTCGCCCGCAGGTATCTAATCCTTGAGGATGTGCTCGTAAGGGACATAAGGCTTCCAGATAGTGTAGTAAAAGCTATAGAAGAAAAGAGGAGGGCTTACGAGGAGGCACAGAGGATGCAGTTTTTGCTGGAAAAGGAAAAGCTGGAGGCGGAGAGAAAAAGGGTAGAAGCCCAGGGCATATCGGAGGCAAACAAAATAATAGCGGGTTCTCTTACCAAGGAATACCTCATGTGGAAGTTTATAGAAAACATCCAAGAATACGCAAGAAGTCAGAACAACACCATAATACTACTGCCCTACGACACGAGAATGACGCCTATAATAAACATACCTCAAGGAGGCAAACCATGATAAAGTTTGGCACTGACGGGTGGAGAGCGATAATAGGAGAAAGCTTTACCTTCGAAAATGTCCGTAGAGTGGCACAGGCTCATGCAAAGGTTCTGGAAAGGCAGGGTAAGAGGAAGGTAGTGGTAGGCTATGACAACCGTTTCATGTCCGAGCACTTCGCCCTTGAGGTTTACAGAGTTTTCAGAACCCTGGGGTTTGAGACCTACCTTGTCAACAAAGCCTGCACCACACCCATGGTTTCTTTTGCGGTTAAATATATGGGTTTTGACAACGGCGTGATGATAACCGCCTCTCACAATCCCCCGGAGTATAACGGTTACAAGATAAAGGACTCTTTTGGAGGCTCCGCCACGCCCGAGTTCATAGCTCAAGTGGAGGAGGAGCTCCCGAGGGTGGTGGACATAAAGCCAGAGAAGTTCCAGCCTGAGCATGTAAACGTGTGGGGTGAATACATGAGGGAGGTAAAGGGCAGGATAAGTAGGGAGCTCTTCATGCAGAAGGAGCTCCACCTGGTCCACGATGCCATGTATGGTTCAAGCCTTGGCACTTACTTTCATGTCCTTTCAGGGACCAAAACTAACATACACAGCATAAGGAGCTTCAGAGACCCCCTTTTTGGCGGTCATGCACCCGAACCGGTGGAGAGGTATCTTGAGCCCCTTGTGATGAGCGTCAGAGCCTTGGGCGCAGACCTGGGTGTGGTCAACGACGGTGACGGCGACAGGATTGCTCTGGTTGACGAGAAAGGCAACTTCGTGAACGCCCAGCTCCTGTATGCCTTGCTCCTCTACCATCTTATCAAGAACAAGGGCAAGAGAGAAGGACTTGTAGTAAAGACGGTTTCCACCACATACCTGGCGGACAGGATATGCAAGGCGGAGGGGGTGGAGCTAAGAGAGGTAGCGGTGGGTTTTAAGAACATAAACGAGATAATCCTGAAAGAAAAGGTTCTCTTTGGTGGTGAGGAGAGCGGTGGCTACGGCATCGTGGACTTTTTACCTGAGAGGGATGGTCTCTTTACTGGGCTTAACATACTGGAGCTCCTCCTCCTTAAGGACAAACCCCTTTCTGAGGTCATAGAAGAGCTTTTTAGAGAATATGGAAGGTCTTACTTCAAGAGGGTGGACTTCCACGCAGAAGAGGACAAAAAGGAGAGGCTTAAAGAACTCACGAAAAACCCACCGGAGAGCCTCGGGGGTCTAAAGGTTTCAAAGGTCACAACCCTTGACGGTCTCAAGCTGGTTTTTGAAGGTGACGGCTGGGTGCTTTTCAGAGCCTCAGGCACTGAGCCCCTCATAAGGGTATACGGAGAGATGCCTACGGAGGAGGAACTTCAGAGGGTTCTGGAGGGTGCGGTCAGGCTCTTTGAATAGCTCTGTCTGAAAGAACCGCTCCATCCTTGATTTCCACCAATCTCTGAGCCTGCTCCGCCAGCTCCAGCTCGTGGGTCACCATGACGATGGTTGTCCCCCTGCGGTTTATCTCCTTGAATATTTCCATGACCCTTTGACTGTTCTTGCTGTCAAGGTTTCCCGTAGGCTCGTCTGCGAGTATGGCGGAGGGACTGTTTATAAGGGCTCTCGCTATTGCAACCCTTTGCATCTCACCACCCGATATCTGATAAATCCTTCTCCTCTCCTTACCTCCAAGCCCCAAAGAATTCAAAAGCTCGTAAGCTCTTTCCTCCGCTTCATCCTTCTTCATGCCCAGTTTTATGGCGGGTAGCATCACATTTTCCAAAAGGGTAAACTCGGGAAGCAGGTAGTGAAACTGAAAGACGAAGCCGATTTTTTTGTTTCTGAGCTCCGAAAGCCTTTTTTCCTCCGAGAAGTCCACCCTCTCGCCTTCAAAAAAAACCTCACCTTCAGTGGGCTTGTCCAAAAGACCCATTATGTATAGTAGAGAGCTCTTACCTGAACCGCTTGCACCCACTATAGCCAGGAACTCCCCCACCTGAACGCTTAGGTCTATGCCTTTGAGTATTTCCTCCTGCCCGATGGACTTTCTTATACCCCTGAGCTCTATAACCTTCATTGACTCCTGAATATGTCCACAGGGTTTAGCCTGCTTGCCCTGTAAGAAGGGTAAAAACTTGCCAGAAGGGCAAAGAACAAGGAGAAGAAAAGAGCGTAAATATAGAGAAGTGGAGTTCTTTCAAGGACAAAACCCCTTGTTCTTATAAGCCCTTCCACGTCCAGCTTTATACTTTCTAAGTATTCCTGAAGAGCAAAGCCCGCCAGAGAACCTATGAGAGCACCCATAACCCCTATGACGAAGCCCTCCATCATAAAAATCAGCAGAATGTCCCCTCTGTTAAAACCCATTGCCATAAGTATGGCAATATCTTTTTTCTTCTCCAGAACCGTCATCATGATGATGTTAAAAATACCGAAGGCGGACACGGTAAGTATGGCAAAGACTATCATGTAGGTTATGGTGTTCTGTATCTTGAATATGCTTAGGAAGTTTCTGTATGCCCTCTGCCAACTTTCTACTTGATAGGGTATGAAGGACTGAAAGGCTCTCGACAGTTTTTCCGCCCTGTTAACATCTCTTATCTTGATGATTATTTCGTTGACCTCACCCTGCCTTTCTAAAAGGCTCTGCAGGGTCTTTATGTTTATATAGACCCTTGCGTCATCTATGTTGGTTATGCCCGATTCAAAGAGGTCTTCCACAGTCACGAGAAGTGTCCGTCCGTTTGGTGCCACCAGCAAAAGCTTTTTACCCGGTTGGTCTACGCCCAAGCTCTTCCCCACCAGAACACCTACTATCACTCCCGTCCTGTTTGTTTCCAACCTCTGGAGGTTTTTATGCACGAGAAACTTCTCTACGATGGATGCTTTAGGTTCTCTCTTTGGGTCTATGCCCAGAAGGGTTATAGGTTTATCTCTGACCCCATGCTTGAGTATGCCTCTACTCACGAGCCTGGGCGCCACGCCCAACACTTCTGGGTTTCTCTCTATGTATTTCACCATGTCCTGCCAGCCCAGAATACGGTCCTTCTCCTCTGGCTTTTCTCCAAGGAGGAGGGTATAAGGCTCTCTTTCCTTCTCCTCCACCCTTGGCTTTACCTTTATGTGAGGCTCTAAGTCTATGACCTGCTGGATAAAGTAGTTCTGAAAACCCAGCATCAGCGAACTCATCACTATGAAGGCGGACACGCCCATGGAAACGCCCAGAATTGAGACTACGGTCTGTCTTTTTCTCTGGAGGAGCATCTTAAGAGCTACGAAAAGCACATGGTTCATGGCAAGAGCACTCTATCGCCAGGCTTGAGACCTTCCTTAACTTCCACAAACTCGCCGTATTGCTTGCCCAACTTCACAGGAACCTTTACCCTTCTTACACCATCATACAAAAGCACATGCCCATCGCTGTAAGCCTTCGCGGGTATTAACAACGCCCTCCGCCTTTCCACTTCTATGTGACCCTCCACAGTTGCACCGGTAGGCGTCTCTTGGGGTAAGTCCGCTCCCAACTTTACGGTGATGAGCTTTCTTGCTCTGTCCACTTCTTTGACCACCTGAAGAACTCTGCCCTCAAAGTCTCTTCCGGGAAAGCTGTCCACCCTTAGGTTCACCCTCTGACCCTCTTTTATCATACCTGCGTATTCCTCGTCCACCTCCAACCATACCTCCCAACCCTTTGAACCTATTGAGAAGAGTCGGTTTTCTTGACCCACATGGTTTATGTAGTCCCCGGGGTTCACAAACCTCTTTAGGATGTATCCTTCTATGGGGCTCTTTATGATGTATTTTTCCCTCTCCTTTATAAGTCTCTGTCTCTCTGCCATAAGCACCCTTTCATCAGCCCTGAGAGACATAACTGCATCCTCGTAGGTTTGCCTCGCCCTGTCGTATTCCTTCTGGGCGGTCTCATACTGAGCTTTGCTCTGTTCGTAGGCTTCTCTGGGTATGAGCCCTTGCGAGAAGAGCCTATCCCTTCTCTCAAAAACCTTTTTTGCCTTTTCAAGGTTTATACGCGCCGCCTCCGTGGTGCTCTCTAAAGCGGTAAGATAGGGTGAGCCTTCTTTGGACCTTTCTCTTACCAACTTAAGCCTCTCCGAAACCTCCCTTATGCCCTCCTCAAGAGAGCCACTATCCAGCACCGCCAACACCTGACCCTTTTTCACATACTCCCCCTCCTCAACGAAAACTTCCTTTATGTATCCTGAGACCTCTGACCTCAGAAGAAGGTAATCTTTGTTCCTCGCGTAGCCTGTGCCGTAGATGAGGGTTTTTACTTCCTTCTCCTCAGCCACTGCGTAGTTTTCCTTGTTACCTCTAACCGCAATTAATAGAAGGACACCACCCGCAAGAAAAAAGGGCAGGAAGAGCAGAAGCTTACGCATTATTAGAAAGATTATCACAGAAAACCTATCTTTTCTCTGTTGCCTAATACTACCAGAATGTCCTTTGGCAATATTTTTTCATCGCCTGAGGGGTTAACTACAAACCTTTCACCTCTCTTTATAGCAAGCACTGTTATGTCATTTTTTCTTCTGAGGTCTAACTCCTTAAGGCTCTTGTTGTGCAACTTTTCTGGTGGTAGCATCTCAAAAATGCTGTAGTTGTCCGCTATAGGTATCTCCTCTATAAAGCCACCTACTAACAGAGAGTGGGCAAGCCTTATAGCCATGTCCCTTTCAGGGTGTATGACCCTGCTTATACCCAGCCTCTCCAGAACCCTCCCGTGAAGAGGGTTAACTGCCTTGGCTACGATTTCCTTCACACCCAGCTCCATAAGTTGGACCACCACCAGTAAGCTCGCCTCTATGTTTTCCCCTATGCTTACTACGACCGTGTCTGCGTTAGCTATGCCCGATTCCTTGAGTGCCTTTTCCTCTGTGGCGTCAAGGATGAAAGCCTTGTGGACTATCTCCGCTATCTGTCTTACCTTTTCCTCGTCTATGTCGCAGGCTATAACCTCCGCCCCGCCCTCCGCCAACGTCTTGGCTACATTAAAGCCAAACCTCCCGAGCCCCACAACACCAAACACCTTCTTCATAGCAAAAGCCTCGCCTCGGGGAGCTTCACGCGGCTGGGCTTTTCTTTACCCAAAAGGGCAAGCATAAAACCCAGAACTCCGACCCTTCCTGTTATCATAGTGAGAATTATAAGGATTTTGCCCAGAGGTGAGAAGTCTGCGGAGAGGCTAAGCCCTTGAGGGTTTCCCAAAGAAAGCCCTACGGTGGCAAAGGCGGAGACGGTTTCAAAGAGGGCGGGCATAAGCCTTACGCCTTCAAGCTCCGTCAGTAGGATTGCCATTAGGGTGCTGTAAGCAAAGGCAAGGCTTAGGATGACCATAGCTCTGTGAACCTGCGTGTCCAAAAGCCTTCTTCCGAAGGCTACCACCTCTTCTCTTCCCCTTAAGTAGGAGAGGACCGCAAGAAAGACAACCACTGCGGTTATGGTCTTTATGCCACCACCCGTCCCACCGGGTGAAGCACCCACGAACATGAGGTTTATAAGCACGAACTGAGAAGCCTCGGAGAGCTTCGAAATGTCTACGGTGTTAAAACCTGCAGTCCTTGAGGATACGCTATGAAAGAGGCTTACCATCAGCTTTTCTTTTAAGGAAAGTTCTTTGGACCCTAAAAGGTCCAGGAAAAGAAGGAAAAAGCCCAAAAGGGTAAGGAGAAAGGAAGAAACCAGCACCAGTTTTGTGTGGGTAGAGAGCCTTTTGAGCTCGCCCTTAAGGTAGAGAATGAACTCGTAAATTACATAGAAACCCACGCCACCCAAAACTATGAGGACACTCACCACGAGATTAACCCATAGTTCTCCTCTAAAGTCCATGAGGTTGTTAGAAAAGGTGGAGAAGCCCGCGTTGTTGAAAGCGGAGATGGCATGGAAAAAGCTGATAAAGAGTGCCTCTGCTGGCTCCCCTACCCTAGAGAAGAAGGAGGGCAAGAGCAGGAGAGCTCCGAGAAACTCCACGAGTAAGATGAAAGGTATCATCCTTTTTACAAACCTCACAAGTCCGTGCATACCCGGGTAGTTGAAGGATTCAGCCAGTATAAGCCTTTCCCTCAGACCAAGCTTTCTCCTTAGGATTATAAGAAAATAGGTGGTGAAGGTCATGTAACCCACACCACCCAGCTGGATAAGCAAGAGGATTATCAGCTTTCCCCACAGGGTAAAATCCTTCTCCGTGTCCAGAACTACCAGACCGGTTACGGTGGTGGCGGAGGTGGCGGTAAAGAGTGCCTCCAGATAGCTAACCTCCTTGGTGGTGGAAAAGGGCATGTATAGGAGCAAGGAACCTACAATTATCATGCCCACATAGGAAAGGAGTAATATTCTGTGAGGCGTCCACTCAAAACCCTTCATCCAATTAGATTTTAAACCTATGAAGATAGAGGAACTGGTAAGGAGCTACCTGATGCATGCGGGCATATCTCTACCGGAGGAAAGACTAAAATCCATACTTTTAGAGCTTAGTCTCTGGCTCAAGCCTTCCCTAAAGGGTGAGGGTATAGTAAAAACGGAGCAGGGAGACTACACCCTGCTACACCCTCGTTACGGTGAGCCCTACCACAGTTTATCCGCAGGTGCGGTAAGAGAGTGTATAGAAAAGTTCCTTATACCTTCCCGTCTTCTGGAAAAGGCGCAGAGGCTGAAGAGGATAAGGCTTCTTGATATAGGTTTTGGGCTTGGCTACAACGTAGCCATTGCAGTAAAAAGTATAAGGGACATAAACCCACTTGCACAGATAGAAGTTCTCTCCTTTGAAAAGGAGCTACCCGAAGAAGTGCCCCCTCTACCGGAGAAGTTCAGAGCTATTCACGAGAAGATATGGAAGAACCTTCCCTGTTTTGAAGATAAAGGTATGACCTTCAGGCTATACCTGGGTGATGCAAGAGAAAGGATAAGAGAGATAGGAGACTTCTCCGCCCATGCGGTTTTCCATGATGCCTTTTCACCTTACAAAAACCCAGAGATGTGGAGTTACCACTTTCTTGCTCAGGTGAAGAGGCTCATGAACCCCGAAGGTGTATGGGTTTCCTATAGCTCCTCCTTACCCCTCAGAAAGGCTCTTAGAGAGCTTGGCTTTAAGCTCTCCTCAACCTCAGGGGTGGGGAGGAAGAGAGGCGGCACCATAGCATACCTCATAGGAGAGGACGCCCTTGAAGAAAGAGAGGAGTGGAAACTGCACACTTCACCCTATGCCCTACCCTTTCTTGACCCGGAGCTAAAGAGAGAACCTCTGGATATACTTATAGACTACAGAGTAAGGGTTGAGCTCCTTAAAATGGCCCAGGGCGGCCTCGAACCGCCGACACCCCGGTTTTCAGCCGGGTGCTCTACCAACTGAGCTACCGGGCCTCTACAGGGCTTAATATTATATATCAGGTGAGGATGAATGGTAGCCTTTTTTATACTTAGCCTTCTCCTGAGTTCCTGCGGTGACATTTTTATTGAAAAGGACCTCCTACAAAGACCTCAGGCGAAGAGGTGCTCTGACTGTCACAGTGAGATATTCAGAGAATGGGAAAAAAGTAGGCACGCAGTTGCCTGGAAGAGCGAAAAGTTCAAAGTGGAGAGCGAAAACTACACAAAGAACAAGTGTCTTTCCTGCCACGCACCCCATCAGGTAGAGCCTGAGATAAAGCCAGCCCTAAGGGTAGAGTTCAAGGAGGATGGGGTTTCCTGCGTTGCCTGCCACTTTAAAGAGGAGACAAAGGCGATGCACGGACCACACAAGGTTTGGTCACCACCCCATCCCTCAAAGCAGGACCTTAACTACACCAAGTCCTTTTTCTGTGCAGGTTGCCACCAAGAGACCTACAAGGAGTGGCACCTTACTAAGGTTCAAAAATCCTGTCAGGATTGTCATATGCCCTCTATGGGTGACAAAAGATTGGTCCAGAAGTTTCCCTTTGAATACTTCCATAGTAAAAAGGCAAGACATGACCACAGTTTCCCTACGGGGAAGGCAAAGCCCGAAGACCTGCTGATTGAGCTGGAAAGGGGTGAAGGTTTGAGACTAAAGATAACCAATGTGGGTATTCCCCACAACCTTCCCACAGCAGACCAGGGCGACCCCAAGCTTTACATAATAGTGGACGCGAAGCTACCCAGCGGTGAAAGCTCCCGAGTAGTAAGAGTGCTCTCCTATCAGGCGAAGAACGCCCTCCTTTACAGAATACCCACCCACATAGACCTACCTTGGCAAGGAGTAGAAAAGCTTGAGGTTAGCCTACAGAGGAAGTTGAGCTGGAAAGAGGAAAGAGAAGAAATATTGCGCGTAACCCTCAAGTAGCGTGTATCACACTACCAGAACCATAACCACCGCATCCTCCATTGCCTGAAATCCGTGAGGCTCTCCAGGCTCGTAGAGAATGGCTTCGCCCCTCTTTAGCCTTTCTCTCTCGTCCGTAGAACCAACAAAAAATTCAACCTCTCCTTCCAGCACTATGGCAAGCACCCTTCGAGGAGACCTATGAATGTCTATCTTCTGACCAGACCCAAGGTAAAAAACCATACATCTTAGAGAGCTTTCTTCATGAAGGATTTCTCTTGCGGGCGCTAAGGACGAAAATGCAGGTTCGGGCTTTAGTTTTTTAGCCATGTTTATCCTCCAAAACGAAGTTTTACCGCAAGGTAGACTATTAAAAGGCTAAGGAGCAAGTTTAAAAGACCGAGCACCCTTGCCATAGACCTATAAAAGGATGAGTTTATAGCTCTTGGTCCAAAGTAAACGTCATGAGCCAAAGAAACAAACACAACAAGGACAAAGACTGCTATTTTATGGAGGAGAGTTTTGGTATAGGAGCTTGAAAAATCTGCAAGGTTTGATAAGCCCAAAAGGTAATGCACATTAAAAAGCCCCGTTATGGCAAGCATAGAAAGAGCGCCAAGAGTGCCAAAGAGGCTAAAACGCCTGCCTACTTCCTGAAAGAGCTGGTCCCTTATGGAAAGCTTCCTTACAAAGGGAGAAACCACAAAGACCAGAAAAAGCATACCCCCTACCCAAAGGCATGCGGAAATGATGTGTAGAAAGAGCATGAACTCTTTCATATTTTACTTACCTACTAGGATTTTCATTATATAAGGTTAGAGAGATACATCAGGTGAGAAATTTAGGAGGCTAAAAAGCACTGCTTTAAAAAGCCAATTCCTTACTCTGGTTAAATTTCTGATTGACCTACAGAAAAATAGTAAAGTTTCAGGAACTATACCAGGGTGTGCTCGTTATGGTGCTGTGTGATGAGGAAGACATTGCGTAGTTTACCTATGGTAGCGTGCACTAGTCAAGGACATACACAAGGAGGACATTGAAGAGTTTATGGTTTAGAAAGCTAACAGAAAGGGGTGAGGTTTATGGAGACAAAGGATACAGTGGGGTTGAAGGGGTCATAGGGGGTTTGAAGGGTTTTAATGCTGTGAGCAGGTGGCGTAAGGGTATAACTTTGCTCGCCTGTCTGTATGGCTATGCTATTGCCCACACTTTCTTCAGAGGAGGGTTATGCTCAGGGTAATTCCTAACCCGAGGTATAATTATAGATTATAGCCTTATAAGTATTTGTTAATTGCTCGTATTTTTGAGTTTTTTTTATATTAAGTAGACCAGATGTAAATAAGTTAGAGGAGGTAAGATATGGCAGAGCACGAGGTGCACCATCATTTGGGAGAGCACGAGTATAGCTACTGGCCCCTACCTGTAGGTCTTTCGGTGCTTTTGGTTCCCCTTACCTTCATTGCCTTGATGGTTTGGCAGAAAGCCATGCTAGCTTTGATTTTTGGGGGTGTAAGCCTTGTCCTCTTTCTTATCGGGATAGTGGGCTGGATAAACGAGTTCTTCTCAAAGGGTCACGAGGAAGGGCTTGGCATGCCTGCCATGATGTTCTTTATAGTCTCCGAGGTGGTCATTTTCGGGACCATGTTCGTAGGCTTTTATATGGCGAGGGCTACCCACGCAGATACTTGGAGTCAATGGGTTCCAAAGGATATGAACCTCACTATACCCCTAATACTTACCTTTATCCTCTGGGCTTCCAGCGCTACTATAGCCTTTGCGGAGAAGTTTTTTGAGAAGGGTAAGAATGGGCTCTCCGCCCTCTTCATCCTGTTTACCATGGTTCTTGGCACTGCCTTCATGGTCATACACGTGATGGAGTGGCTCCATCTGTGGCACGGTGGTTTTACTCTTAGTTCCAACATGTATGGCACTGGCTTTTACATGCTTACGGGCATACATACTTCTCACATAGTGGTGGGTCTGCTCACCATGCTGGTCGCCCTTTATTTGCTCCTTACTGGCAAAACGGGTGAGCACAAGGGGCACACCTATGTAAAGGCTATGACCCTCTACTGGCACTTTGTGGATATCATGTGGCTCTTGGTGGCAAGCAGTGCTTACCTCATAGGTAGCCTGACATGAAGCTTCTCGCTCTTTTCATGTTTATGACCCTTGCCTTCGCCAGAGAACCCTACGAATATGGTAGGTATACCAGCTATTACGGTGAGCAGGATGTGAGCGTGGTTAAGGTTCAGGAAGAGCTCTTCATAGGAAAGCCCGTACCAGATGTAAAGGTAAAAACTTTACAAGGCGAGAAGAGTCTTAGAGAGTTCATATCCGGCAAGCCTACTGCCCTGCTTTTTGCCTACTACACCTGCGACACCGTGTGCCCTATTACCGCAGAAAACCTCTTTAAGACCTCAAAAAAACTGCCCGAAGAATACCGCTATGTGGTTCTGTCCTTTGACGAGAGAGATACTTTGGAACACATGAAGGGGTTCATGCTTAAAAACTTCCATACTACGGACATGCCCAAAAACTGGCTCGTAGGCTTGCTCTCCAAGGAAGACATAAGGAGGCTTACCCAGTCAGTAGGCTATAAGTTCTACTTTATAGACAGAGACAAGATATTCATACACCCTAATGTGACCTTGTTCCTCTCACCAGAGGGCAAGGTGATGAGGTATCTGTATGGGGCTTTTCTGAGAGAAAGGGATGTGAGCCTTGCTTTCCTCGATGCCCAGAGAGAAAAGCCTTCAATAAACCGTATTATTGACTTAGCCCTTCTTGCCTGTTACCGCTACGACCACGCTCGTAGTAGGTATGTGATAGACCCAACCCTTATCTTTGCAGGTATTGGTATGTTGGGTCTTGTTGCCACCTTTTCTCTTGCATATCTTTACAACAGACATAGAAAGGAGGTGCACCCATGAAGGAAGTGCTTGCTTATCCTGCCAACTACTGGCAGACCATGTATGAGATATGGCTCATAATATCTGTGGTCATCTATTTAGTTGTCTTCCTGCCTGCGGCCTACTTTCTGGTCAAGTATCGTTACAGGAAAGGAATTAACGAGAAGGCACAGCATGTAGAGGAGAGCAAAGCCCTTGAAGTCCTGTGGACCATCATACCCACCATCGTTGTCATATACCTTGCCACACAAAGTTTTGCCTTCTATAGGGTGCAGAGGAATGCCCCAGAGGGCGCCCTTGAGATAAAAGTGACCGCCTTCATGTGGGGCTGGGAATTTGAGTATCCCAACGGTAAGAAGGTTTTCTCCTTTTTTAACAGTGTGGTTGACCCGGAGAAAAATGTTTATCTCACAACCGACAAGGTGAACGACATGTTTAAGGCTTATATACCCGAAGGAAGACCTATAAAAGTTCTCTGCACTTCAAGAGACGTGATACATTCCTTCTACGTGCACCCTGCAAAGGTAACTGAAGACTGTGTGCCCGGAAGGATAACCCACCTGTGGTTTCAGATAAACAAGCCCGGAGACTACTGGGTTTTCTGTAGAGAATACTGCGGAACACAACATTCCAAGATGGCCGCAGTGCTAAAAGTAGTTCCTAAGGAAGAGTTTGAAAACTGGCTTCAGCAGGGTGTGCAAGCAAACCAAGAAAACAGTAAACATAACCTTTAAAGGAGGTGCATCGTCATGGCTGCAGTAAGCTACAAACCTTACTTCAGTGCAGGGCTGAAGGAGTGGATATTCACCACAGACCACAAGAAGATAGGCATCATGTATGGCGTCACCAGCCTCATCTTCTTCCTCATAGCAGGTCTCTCCGCCCTTGCTATAAGGCTCGAGCTCTACCAACCCGGTCTCCAGCACATGTCTGAAGATACCTACAATCAGGCTTTGACGGTCCACGGCGTGGTTATGCAGTTCTGGTGGGCTGTAGGTATATGGAGCTCCTTTGGTAACTACCTCCTTCCCCTCATGATAGGCGCAAGGGACGTGGCTTTTCCCAGGCTCAATGCCCTTAGTTACTGGTTTTTCTTCGCCGCAAGCGTGCTTGCCCTCCTTACCCTCTTGCCCGGTAACCACATAAAAATGATGTGGACCGGCTATCCGCCCTTTTCTCTCAACGACAACGCAGGTCCCACCGCCTTCTACGCCTTGATAGTTCACATGCTCGGTGCCTCTTCCTTAGCAAGTGCCATAAATCTGGTAGTAACAAACCTCACTATGAGAGCGCCCGGTATAACCCTGAAGAAAATGAACCTCTTCCTACATTCCTTTCTTGCGATGAACGTCATACAGATACTTGGCGTGCCAGCCCTTGCAGGTGCTGTCACCATGCTCCTCATGGACAAGTATTTTCAGACTGCCTTCTTTGACCCCACCCGTGGTGGAGACCCCCTACTCTACCAAAACCTTTTCTGGTTTTACTCTCATCCCGTGGTTTACGTGATGATACTCCCCGCCTTCGGTCTCATATCGGAGATGATAGCGGTCTTCTCAAGAAGAGAGATATTCGGTAAGACATCCATGATTATCGCCATATGGGGTATAGCCCTCCTCGGTTTTATGGTCTGGATACATCACATGTTTACCAGCGGTGTGCCCGACTGGATAAGGATACTCTTTTCATACACTACCGTCCTCATAGGTGTGCCCACGGGCATAAAAATATTCAACTGGGTCTTCACCCTATACAAGGGTTCAGTAAGGTTTAAAACACCCATGCTCTACACCCTAAGCGCTATCTTTATGTTCCTAATAGGAGGTCTCACTGGTATACCCTTGGGCCTCCCTGCCTTCGACATAGCGGTGCACGATTCACACTTTGTGGTTGCCCACTTCCACTATGTGCTGGGTATGTCTTTGACCCTTGCCGCCTTTGGTGGTTTTCACTACTGGTATCCAAAATACACAGGAAGGATGTATAGCGAGCTGTGGGCTAAAATAGGTCTCCTCCTTATCATGATAGGCTCGAACCTCTTCTACTTCTTGCAGTTTATAGTGGGTCTTGAGGGTATGCCAAGAAGGTATGCGGACTATCCACCCATAGACAGCTGGATATGGCTTCACGAACTACAAACTATAGGCTCCATGATACTGGGCTTTGGTATAATCGTGGCTGTCCTAAACCTCCTCCTCTCCACCAAGCTGGGTAAGAAAGCAGAGGACAACCCCTGGAGTTCTCCTTCTCTTGAGTGGCTCGTGCCCTCGCCACCACCACCCCACAACTTTGACAAGATACCCCACATGCCTGAGGACTGGGACCCATACAACTACGAATGGCTCGAAAAGCAACACAGGAAACATTAAAAAGTGGGGGCTTTTGCCCCCTCCTTACATGAGAAAGAACCTTATTCTGATAGGACTGCTTGCCCTTTCTCTTGCTTCTCTGCTTCTCAGTCTTCTCTATTTCAGCAATCAAGAATACAGAAGAGAAAAGATAGAAGAATACAGAAAAAAGGTTGAAAAACGCCTCCGCAAACCCGATTCTTAGCTACCTTAAGTATCTGAGTATAGTCATATCCTTATTCTCCGCTATTATGCGCATGAGGGCTTCGTAGGCTATTTTGTAACGTGTATAGTCCATTATACTCTGTGAAAGCTCCGCATCCTCAAGGTCTGATTTCTGTTTGTTTAGGTTGTCTTCAAGGTTTTCCTGGGTTGACTGTAGGTTCTTAACTTGTGAAAGCACACTGCCTACCTGAGACCTTCTGAAGGCAACCCTATCGAGAGCTCTCCGTAAAAGCAAAAGGTCCCCCTCTTCTGGATACCTTCCACCGCTGAGTTTGTCCTCTATTCTCTTTACCACCTGAAGCACGTTAGGAGAGTAGAAGTCAGGAGCTCCCACATCAAAAGCGCCACCGCTGGTGTCGGATACGCTTATCTCTTTACTTATGTCCAGAGGCATAAGCAGTAGAGAGTAGGTATCGTTTGGGTTCTGAACTACCCTCGCGTGAAGTAGGTTGGGGTAGTTGGAGTTTATGAAGTCCGCGAGGTTCTGTAGCGTCTGAGTAGTGGTGTAGTTTAGGTTTATCGTGCTCGTTCCTACGCTTATAGTCATCATGCCACTGGTGCTGAAGTTTACCCCGGGGCTTGCAAAGGTTGCGAGAGAAAGGGCAAGGTTAAGCCCAAAGACTTCTCTACCTTCGAGAAATACCTCTACCTGATAGTTATTAGAAAGCCAGACTTTAAAACTCTCTGCGGATGCGGTGTATTGAAGGTTGTTTTCATCAAAAGGTTTTATCTTTAGGCTTGCACCACCAAAGATATAGTTGTCACCCAACTGGTCGTTTACCCTGTCAAGAAGAGACCTTAAGCTCGAGGAAAAGAGCTCACCGAGAGCTCTAAGCTGGTCTGGTTGTAGAAGCTGGTTCTTGGCCTGTATGGTTTTTGCGTAGAGGAAGTTAAGGCTGTCCTCTATCCTTCCGAGGTTGAAGTCCACATAGCTAAGAGAAGTATCCGCAAAGAGCCTGTTTTTTGCATACTGAGAAAGCTGAGATATGTCCTTCTTGAGTTCCAGAAGGTTGTAGGTGGTGGGCGGGTCGTCGGATACGTTCACATATTTCCTTCCTGTGGCTATTTCCAGAGTTTTGTCCGAAAGCTGTTTCCTTATCCTTGCATCTTGTTCCTTAAAGAGGGAAAAGAGCAGGTTGTCGGGCACTTTCATCTTCCTTCACCTCATACCATGTTAAGGGTTACCTGTATCATCTCATCCAGGGCGTTTATGGTTCTTGCGAGAGCTTCGTAACTCCTCTGAAGCTTCATTAGCTCTATAAACTCATTGTCCACAGAAACACCCTGCATTTCCTGAATCCTTGCATTGAGAGAGTTCAAAAGGGCGCTCTCTATCTCCTGTCTTGTCTTGAGGTTTTTCTGTATGGAAGCGGTCTCGTTGATAAACGCATTGTAGAGAGATTTTACACCCTCCCACCAGCTCCTTGAAAAGTTCATAAACTCGTCTACCCTTTCGTATTCAAGGTTCTGGAGGTAGGCGTTCGCATTACTGTTCAGAGCCATGTCCTGAATGCCCCTCCCCACAAAGAGGGCTTCGGACCTGTATATAAGGTGGTTGCTATCCTCTATGGTGTAAGATGGGTTCGGCGAGCTTATAACCATAGTGTAGCTATTGTCTGGGTTTGCCAAGATAGAGGCATTAAAGCCCATCGCGTTAAGGACGGGGTCCGTGTTTATGGCGTTTACCAAGCTGTTTATCGTGCTTGTTGAGGTGTAGTTTAGGGTCACTGGTCCACCCGGGAAGTTAAAGGTTATACTGCCAGAAAAGCCAAGGGGGCCGTTAGGGTCCTCCACATGCCTGAACCAGTGCCAGTTGTTAGTAGCCTGTGAGTTGAGAGGTAGCTTCACCTCGCTTATAAGCTTCTGGGCAATACCTTCCAGCCGGTTTGTGTATTCCCTCAGGTGAGATTGAAAGTCAAGTAGCCCCTTCACCTTTCCACCACTTATAAACCCGCTTATATCCACCTCATGTCCATTCCTGGACTTCCACAAAACTCTTCTGCTTCCTGCGTTGTATTTTAGCTCCCAGCTGTATTGAGCTTCTACGAGAACAAAGCCCCTGTCCGTTTCCACCCTTACCCTGCCTATTTCATCCTCTTGCACTCTCACGCTGATAAGCTCCGAGAGTTCCCTCAGATACTTGTCTCTCTCATCCAGAAGGTTTTTGTAATCTCTTCCCCTTGTATAGGTCTGGGCGTAGCCCAAAAGTATATCTTCATTTATCCGAGCTATCTTCTTGCTTAGATTGTTTATCCTTGCGAGGTGTTGGTTCATTTCGTAGTCAGTGCCTGCGAGCATCCTGTCCATGTCCATCCTTCTGTCTTTAAGGTAGGATATAAGGCTCTGGGCGGAGTTAAGGAGCTCACCTTTTGCACCCTCGTTGGTAGGCTCTTTCATAAGGTTTTGGTAGGCGGTGAAGAAACGGTTTATGTATTCGCTACCCCCCAGACCCTGTATAAATTCTTGGAATAGGCTTTCCACCTGAGAGTTGCCCCTTATGGTGGTTTCCAAAGAGGAAATAAGAGAAAGCTTTTGGTTTCTCGTAATCATGTAATAAAAGTTCTGGGTCCTGAGGACTTCCTCTAACTTTATGCCCACCGGTGCAAAGCTCACTACCACAGGGTCTTCCTGAACATAGTCAGGATTACTGGCGTTAAGTATGTTCCTGTTTCTTATGTCCACGGACTTCCTAAAAATCTCCAAGCCCTGAGCCACTATACCAAAGGTAGAACCAAACATCTACACCCCCTTATAGAATAATATCGTAAGCACGGGTCCCAAATTTAAGTTTAAACCCTCCTCACGTAAACACCCTCCCTTATCTTTATGGTGTGATGTCTTCTCCCCGTATCCTCAAGTATACAGTCTGGACAAGTCATGTGCCCCCTCAACACCTCCGCAAGCTCAAGGGCTCCCTCGGGAAGGCTCTCACAAATCTCAAGCTCCCAATCCCTTGAAAACTCCTCAAGGAGAACCTCTGATACCTTTTCAAAGGAAAAGTCCTTACCCACCTCTCTTTCCAACCAGCTTATGTTTTCCCACAAGCTTTTTCTTACCTCCTCTCTCAACTCTTCACTGTTTAGGGCGAAGAGTTCAGACATAAGTTCAGGGTCAAAGCTCATGAGGATATTCCCCACGAAGACGAAAAGCCTTCCTATATCACCAGCCCCCTGCCCGCTTATCTTCCTGTGGTTTACCTTTACCACCAGGTCGTTTATCGGTCTGTATTCCACCTCAACCCCCAGCCTGGCGTAGGCTCTTATGACGGGTTGTGAAAGCTTCCTGTAGGCTTCTTCCACCCTGAAGGGCACCCTGTTTTTAGAAAGTAGTAGTTGGTAAAAGACCTGTCCTGGACCGAGAAGCACCGCACCACCGCCCGTCCTTCTCCTTATAACTCCCACGCCCAGTTCCCTGCACTTCTTGAGGTCTATGAGCTCCTCCGCCTTGTCAAAGTATCCAAGGCTTATGTAGGTATCCTCCGGCTCACAAAGGATGAGGGCTTCATGCCCCAGCTCCGCCATGGCGTGGAAAAGGGTGGTAGAAAGCATGCGGTTTAGCCTGCCCAAAAGGTAAACTTTCATGGTATAATTTTAACGCTATGATAAAGGTGGAAATTGTCACACCTCAAGGCTTGCACTTCTCGAAGGAGGTCCATTCGGTAAACATACCCACAGCAGAGGGTGAGATAGGCGTTCTGGAAAAGCACATGTTTCTTATGACTATGCTAAAGCCCGGGCTTGTTTACTTTGACGGAAAGCAGGAGAACGGTGTGGCGGTCACTTACGGCTTCGTGGATGTGACACCAGAGAAGGTGATAATTCTTGCGGAGGAAGCTTACAACATAGGAGACATAGACCCCGGTAAAGAAAAGGAGCTCTTCGACCAGGCTATGAAGAAGCTGGCAACAGCTCAGACCATGGAAGAGATAGCAGAGTCCGAGAAACTCAGAGAAAGGGCAAGAACCCTTATGGAACTCGTGGAAAGGCTTGGAAGGGTATAGAGAGTTTACTTTTTTCAGAGGTAGGGTAAGGTTCAGACAGCCAAACTACTACAGGCTCTCCGTAGTAGAGCTTCTCTTTTTAGCAAACCTAAAAGGTATAAGGAAAAGCTCAAAGGTTGTTGACTTAGGTTCTGGCTTTGGAGCCCTCTCTTTATTGATAGCTTTAAAGTATGGCTGTCAGGTTTGGGCTGTGGAAAGAGACCCACACATGTTACAGCTTCTGAGCTACAACACAAGGGCAAACGGATTGGAGGATAAGGTCCGCCCAGTGGAACTGGACATAAGACATGTAGATAAGGTCTTTAGACCACAGTATTTTGATGTGGTAGTAGCAAACCCACCCTTTTACAGAGGTGGGCAGAAAAAGGATGGTTATCGCCATGAAAAAGATACAACTCTTGAAGATTTTTTAAAATCCACCGGTTTTTTACTCAGAGACGGAGGAAGTTTAAACCTCTTAATAGCTTCAAACAGGTTAATTGAGGCTATATTCCACATGAAAAATCACAATATAAATGTAGCTTCTTTAAGGTTTTTCTATCCAACACTTGAAAAAAATGGCAAGATAGTGCGCATACATGCCTTGAAAAATCTCAATCCTGACCAAGTGGTAGAAAAGCCTTTGATAATTAACGAGGAAAAAGGTGGTTATACGCAGGAAGTCAGGTCTATTCTTGAAGGTTTTTTATGATATAATAGACAATTTCAGGAGGAAGTTTATGAGGCTACCTGAGAAGCTCATAGAGCGGATAGCGGACAGGATAATAAAGGAGCTCTGTGATGCAGAAAAACTGGTAGAACCCGAAGACCCTTACGCCTTTAGAAAGAAGATAATAGCGGTGTTCAAAGATGCGGAAGAACAGGAAAGACTGTTAGACGAAAAAACAAAGGAAATACTCAAGGAGAAGCTCGAAGTGCTTGAGGAGACGAGCCTTGACTACAGAACCGCCTACAAGACTGTAAGGAGTAAGCTGGCGGAGGAAATGAACATACATACGAGCAGAAGGGAAAGGATGAACCAGATAGCCCATAGGATAAAGGACATAATAATGGAAGACCCCACCGTCGAAATATACGAAGACCCAGCCACTATAAGGAACAGGATAAGGCAGATACTAATGGAGGCAGTCAAGGAAGAGGAAGAAATAGACAAGGAAGTGCGAGAAAGGATAAGGTCTTACTCAAAGAGGATAGTGGAAGGAACCCCTGAATGGAACCACCTATATAAGAGGATTTACGAGGATGCCCTCAAAAGGAGGGGTCTTCTTTAAGGAAGATAGGCTATTGGGTTTTGTCTTATACCGTATTTAAGGACCTCGTAGTGCAGGTGAGCACCAAAAGCTCTACCAGTAGTCCCCACATTGCCCACTATCTGCCCCTTTACAACCCTTTCTGAATAAGAGACCTTAATGTCAGAAAGGTGCGAGTAGAGGGTGGCAAAACCATAACCGTGATAGATGATTACCGTCTTACCATAGCCCCTTATCCAACCCGCATATATTACCCTTCCATCAGAGGAGGATACCACTGGCGTCCCGTAGGGTGCGGATATGTCTATGCCAGTGTGAAACTCTCTCCTTTTGCCCATAGTTCTCCAACCGTAATCGGAGGTTATCACTCCTACCACTGGCCAAAGGTCCGGCCTTACGGTCTCCACAGTTTTTACGTTGATGAGCTCCTTCATCGCCTCCTCCACGGACAGCTCGGTAGCTATAATCTTGCTGACCGCATCCACATCAAAAAGCTCAAAATCTCTCTGCTCTCCGTCCTGAGGGGAAACCTCTGCCGGACCACCTACACCCAGAGGGGAGAAGGGCGCTTCTGTAAGGGGTTTGCAGAGGGCTCCCGCCAGAACAAAAGCAA
The DNA here is from genome assembly GCA_025056375.1 of Aquificaceae bacterium. Taxonomy (GTDB): domain Bacteria; phylum Aquificota; class Aquificia; order Aquificales; family Aquificaceae; genus Pampinifervens. Next base: position 2,764 of record JANWWH010000004.1, on the reverse strand, counting down.
GGATAAACTTCTTCATTACCCTACCTCCTTGCTTACTTCCCAAAACTCTATCACAGGGTTGCAAAGTCTGTCAAGAGGTTTTATAATATTTTCGCTTAGGGTGCGTAGCTCAATGGCAGAGCGGGCGGCTCATAACCGCCCGGTTGGGGGTTCGAGTCCTCCCGCACCCACTAAGGAAGGAGACTTTCCAGAAAGTCTCCAAAGAGCATAAAAAGTCCTATCCTTAGAGCTCTTGCTAAAAGGCTTGCCAAAAGGAAGCTTAAAAGGGGCATCTGGAAAAGACCTGCAAGCCAGCAAACCAGCTTGTAAGGCTCACCTATTAGAACCGCCCAGAAGCCGTATCTATTGAAAAGAGCTTCCCCCTTCAGAAAAAGCCTTTTGCCGAAGAGCCTCTTCACAAAGCTTTCACCCAGAAATCTTGCAAGGAAGTAAGCAACAAGTGCGCCCAGTATATTACCCACAAAAGCCACCAAACCTGCCAGATAGGGGCTCAGCTTAAAAAGGGGTGCACTAACTATGAAGGGGTAGGGTGGCACGGGCTGTATTATGGATTCTGTGAAAGAGAGGATAAAGAGGGCTGTGTATCCATGTTCTTGGACAAACTCCTCCGCCCATCTTTTCAATTCAGGAAAAAAACTCTCCAGCACTAAAGCCTTACCTCCATAAAATCCTCTGCGGATATTATCGGAATGTTATACTTCTTTGACAGCTCTTCCGCCACCCTTTTAGGGTCGTGCTGTGTAAGAAACTCATAGCCAAAGTGAGTAAGGATGACCTTTCTGGGCTCTAAACCTTTTATAAGCTTCTCCGCATCCTCTACCGTAAGGTGGTCTATGGGCTTTGTTTTTCTGTAGAGTGTGGTGTTTATTATCATAATCTCCACATTTCTGGGATACATCTCCAACATCCTGTCCTCGTAGAGGGCACAGGAGACATAAAGAACACGGTCGTTAAAGAGCAGAGCGTAGGTCTCTGCGTTATGGTGCGTATGCTTCATAACCGCTTTTACTCTCACGCCCCTGTATTGGAGTTCCTGACCTTCTCTGAAAAAGCCTTCCTTTGCAAGCCTCCGCCTTATGAAAGGAAGGACCACCCGGTTTTCGCCCTCAAAGGCGGAGCTCGGTGCAAAGAGGGCGACATGTCTCAAATTTCCACCGTCTGTGGCAGACTCAACTACCGCGTTCACATCGGAGGAATGGTCCAGATGTATATGTGATAGAACTACAAGGTCAAGACTTCTTGGGTCTATACCAAGCTGGTGAAGGTAAACAAAGGTGCCAGGACCTGGGTCCACATGAACTACACTGTCCGAAAGCCAGAGGAGAAAACCGCCAGACCTCCTTACAAACCTGAATACGCTCGCCCTTCCTCCAGCAGTGCCGAGAAAAATTATCCTGTCCAAGCGAGTATTATAGAGTTGCTCGGGCAGTCTTCAGCTACCTGCAGGAGTTCTTCGTATACCTCTTCAACAGGCACCTTTACCATAACCAGGGGTATGCCATCTCCCCTGTCAACAAATACGCTGGGTAGCCTGTCGTAGCAAAGCTGGCAGGCGGTGCAGGTATCTATGTCAACTTTTATGCTTAAGCTTCTTCCGTTATTATGGACCCGCTGGGGCATTCGTCAGTAACCTCTTTAACCTCGCTTTCCAGCTCCGCGGGCACTATCATCCAGCCATCCGCTCCTGGGGTAACCACCTCTGCAATGCCGTCGCCCCTGTTCTTGTATACTTCTGGAACCCTGTCATAACAGAGCTCGCAGGATGTACAGGTGTCGGGGTCCACCTTGGTCTTCAGAGCCATATTTTCACCTCCTATGACAGGTTTGAGCTTATAAAATATACCACAATTTCAGTTTATCAACATAAACTTAATCATAACCTTCCAAGAACTTCCGCCACCTTCTTACCTATAAAGGCAGGGTTCTCTATTACATGCACCCCTGCCTCTCTGAGAGCTTCCATCTTCGCCTGAGCTGTTCCCTTTCCTCCGCTTATGATGGCACCCGCGTGACCCATACGCCTTCCTGGGGGTGCGGTTATGCCCGCTATGTAGGCAAACACTGGCTTTTTCACATGTTCCTTTATGAATTCCGCCGCCTCTTCCTCCGCAGTTCCCCCTATCTCACCTATCATGAGAATGGCTTCTGTTTCTGGGTCTTCGTTAAACATTGCTATAACATCCTTGTGAGAAAGTCCGTGCACTGGGTCTCCGCCTATACCAACAGCGGTAGACTGCCCAAGACCATACTGTGTAAGTTGGTAGGAAGCCTCGTAGGTAAGCGTCCCACTTCTGGAAACTATGCCTATAGTTCCTCTCTTAAAAATGTGCCCTGGCATGATGCCCACCTTTGCTTCACCTGGAGTTATGACACCGGGGCAGTTTGGTCCTATAAGCTTCGCCTCTGGGTAGTTTTTCTTCATGTAGTCCTTTACCATCATCATGTCCCTGACGGGTATGCCCTCGGTTATACATACCACGAGAGGAATACCAGCATCCAGAGCTTCCACTATGGCATCAGAAGCAAAGGCAGGGGGGACAAAGATAAGGGAGCAGTTGGCACCAGTTTCCTTGACCGCATCCTCTACCGTGTTGAAGACAGGTATGCCTTCCACTGATTGACCCGCCTTGCCCGGAGTGACGCCAGCCACCACCTGAGTGCCGTAAGCCTTGCACTGAGTTGCGTGGAAAGAGCCCTCCTTTCCGGTGATGCCTTGAACCACCACCCTTGTGTCTTTGTTAACTAATATGGACATGTTAGACCT
>JANWWH010000049.1 GCA_025056375.1 Aquificaceae bacterium | reverse complement strand
AATGAGTTAGGGTATAGGTGGAGGGTGGGGGTGTGTGGGTGTATTGGAGGATAGTGAAGCTTTTATTGGACACAGCAAAAACTCATGACTTCTTTCTCCAAAGGAGCAAACCAATAGACTGAAGAAAAAGATTAAGGCTAAAGACCCCTAACGCAGTGTATAGAGTTGCCTTATACCAGAAGTCCATGGGGTATACTCTCAAGAGCATGTCCTCTTCTCTGAACCTCCAGGAGTATGGGTCAAAGAAAAGGTTATGGAAGGCTTCAAATAGCCACTCGTAATTGGTCAGTGAGAAAAATACGACAAAAAGGACAAATATTTCCAGTAGAAGGCTACCGAAGAACAGCACCTTACCTACACTTTTGCTACTTCTTAAGCTGAAAAGCCCCAAGAACCACAGGGGTAGCCCCACATACAGTATTAAAAAGAAAAAGTCCAAAAGCTCTTTAACATCTTCCATGTGTTTTATCTCTCTCTGATTGAAGAGCCCCGAATTTCTAAACTCTTCCATACCAGCATCGGAGGTAACGGACCTTAAACCCATCTTGGCGATGCTCAGCCTGAGCTCGTAGGGCATGGGGTCCGGAGGAAGGTTCACCCTATGGTATAGGAATTCTAAGAAGGTCTCTGTAAAGGCAAGTCGCACCCAGAGAAGTGTCAGAAAAAGGGGAAAGAGGGCAGTGAGTAAAATAGCCACAGCCCTCCTTTTGTAAACCATAGGTGTAAGTATAAACTACTTGTAGCCCCTTATGGTGGTTGGTCCCGCATGACAGGCAATACAGGACTTTTCTGCGCCCACCACCTTCACGAGCCCGAAGCTTTCTGCTATTTGCTGGTGCTTTATGTGTATGCTCTCTGTGGGCTTGAACCTTCTCACCTGTGGCACATTCACGCCCTGATGGCACTGGTAGCATGTAGCCATGGCATCTTTCCAGAGGTTTATAGCCTTTTCTTTGTCTTTTGCCTCTATAGCCTTTGGAAGCTCGTTGTAGAGTATAGCATTCCTGTGCCTTACAACAGCCTTCAGGTCATCACCCCACTGGGCAACCATAGGACCTGCAAGAGCCATGTTTTTTCCACAGGCGGAGAGACCCACAGGGCTTCTAACAAGTCTAAGGGCGGTATCAAACTCACCCTTCTCTAAGTGCCCTCTTAGGGCAACGAAAGAAAAGAAGGTTTTGTAAGCACCCGCTTTAAAGTTAAGCCTCACATCCGCCAGATATCTTCCTGCCTGAATAACCTGCTCTTTGCTTGCACCACCTACCACCAGTATGTTTTTGCCCTCCTTCTGCACCAACCTTATGGTAGGTTTTTCAAAGCTCAGCCCCAACTCCCTTACAATGTCGTTGTTTGTTCCAACCACTATTAGGTTTTGATAATCCATACTCTTTACCCTCTGGTCGCTCACGAGAAGCTCGGGCATTCTGGACTGCCTTACATCTTCCGCAGTGAAGCCTATGTCCTCCGTCCATTGACCCAAATAGTAGGCTATCCTTCCTGCAAGGGCTACTACTTCTGGTTCTTCCTTTAGTCCGTAGACCACGAGGGTGTTGGGTATGGTGGCATCTTTTATCACCGCAGGCGTGCCTGTCCATACCTCGCCATACCTCACGTAAGGAAACAACCTGTCAGCAAAGGGTGGGTCTATGACTGGCTGTGCCACAGCTACGCCAACGATAGCGAGTATAGCCAGCTTTTTCATGTTCTTACCTCCCTTTCTGGAATTCTATGGAAATTATTTTAGTTTCTCCCCACACAACCTTTTTAAAAAAGTTCTTATAGAAACCCTTTGGAAGACTTATTTAAGTATATTCACATTCTCTTAAATAGTCTGTTTCCTGTAAATTCGAAAGGACTCCTCCTTCAAGGAGGATGTTTAATAACCGCTTAAATAGAAAAATATAGACAAAAATAGACGATTTTTACATCTTGATAAAGTTCAATTACGGTTTTAAAATATTCCTGCATCGCGCGGAGTAGTTGGCGTCCAATGCCGCACGGTGTGAACGGTAAAGCAGGATTAGCCCTAATGGGCTAATTGTGATTGGCAAAAGCCAGTCCCATAGAGGAGTCTATAGTCCCTCTACCTGCGAGACCTGTTCTTGTAGTTGAATAAACGACTATAAGAATGGGAACTATACTATAATTTAACTGTCATGGTTGAATGGCTTGTTAGGAAAATCCTAGGAACGAAGAGCGAGCGCGAAGTAAAGAGGCTTCGTAAGGTGGTTCAGAGAATAGGTCAGAGAGAGAAGGAACTGGATAACCTCTCTAACTTGCAACTCAGGAACCTTGCCCTGGAGCTCCTTCAGAAGATATCCCAGGATGGTGAGCTTAAAAACAGGATATTGGAAGGTAGGATAAGTGAAGAAGTGGAACTGGTCTTTGCCCTCGTGAGAGAAGTAGGAAAAAGAAGCCTTGGGCTCCGGTTTTTTGACGTCCAGCTCATAGGGGGTTTGGTTTTGCACGAGGGTAAGATTGCAGAGATGAAGACGGGTGAGGGTAAGACACTCGTCGCCACCTCTGCGGTGGCAGTTAACGCCATGACAGAGGAAGGGGTGCATGTGGTTACCGTCAACGACTATCTGGCAAGAAGAGATGCTCAGTGGATGGGTCCTATATATCTCTTTCTCTGTCTTGAAGTGGGTGTGATAAACTCAGACTACAGCTCCTATCGGGTCCAGTGGGCTGACCCCGAACTTGCAGAGAGAGCCATAAATGAAGACTGGAGGGTGTGGCCAAAGGGATACTTCGAAGAGTCGCTACCCTCCGAGTTAATAAACCTTCAGGCGAAGAAAGCCTTTTACACCAGACTTGCACCCTGCACAAGAAGAGAAGCCTACCAGTGTCATGTAACCTATGGCACAAACAACGAGTTTGGCTTTGACTACCTCAGAGACAACATGTCCTTCTCTTTGGAAGAGATAGTGCAGGTGAAGGGTCACAACTTCGCCATCGTGGACGAGGTGGACTCTATCCTCATAGACGAAGCTAGGACGCCCCTTATCATCTCTGGTCCTGCGGAGATGGATACCTCCGTCTACTACAGAGCGGATGAGGTTGTAAGAAAACTAAAAGTGGAGGAAGACTTTACCGTTGACGAAAAAAACAGAACGGTTCAGCTCACGGAGAAAGGCATAAGGAAGGTGGAAGAGCTCCTGGGCGTGGAAAATCTCTACGACATAAGGCACATAGACCTGCTACACGCTGTGAGCCAGGCTCTAAGAGCTCACACCCTCTTTAAGAAGGATGTCCACTACATAGTGAGAGAGGAAGAGGTGCTTATAGTGGACGAGTTTACCGGCAGGGTCCTGCCGGGTAGGAGGTGGAGCGACGGACTCCATCAGGCTATAGAGGTCAAGGAAGGCGTAAAGCTTCAGCAGGAGAACCAGACGCTTGCCACCATAACCTTTCAGAACTACTTCAAGCTCTATAAGAAGCTATCGGGTATGACTGGCACCGCAGAGACAGAAGCCCTTGAGTTTAAGGAGATATACGGACTTGAGGTGGTAGTGGTGCCCACTCACAGACCTATGAGAAGGAAGGACCATGCGGACATCATGTTCAAGACCAAAGAGGAAAAGTGGCAGGCGGTGTTAAAGCTCATAGAGCAGGAGCACCGCAAAGGAAGACCGGTGCTGGTGGGCACGGTTTCCATAGAGGACTCCGAGCACCTCTCAAAGCTTCTGCACAAAGAAGGCATTCCTCACAATGTGCTCAACGCCAAACAGCACGAAAGGGAGGCGGAGATAATAGCTCAGGCGGGAAGGGTTGGCTCGGTTACCATATCCACAAACATGGCTGGAAGGGGGACGGACATCCTGTTAGGGGGCAACCCCGAGTATCTGGCGAGAGAAATCCTCAAGTCAAAGGGTAAGCTACCAGAGGAAACAAGTGAGGAGGAATGGAAGAATGCCATGGAGACCGCCTACAGGATAACGGAGGAGGAAAAGAGGAAGGTTGTGGAGCTGGGTGGTCTCTTGGTAATAGGCACAGAGAGGCACGAATCCAGAAGGATAGACAATCAACTGAGGGGAAGGGCGGGAAGGCAAGGGGACCCAGGCGAATCTCGCTTCGTCCTCTCCTTGGAGGACGACCTAATAAGGATATTCGGTGGAGACAGAGTAAAGAAGCTCATGGATATGCTCAAAATACCAGCTGGCGAACCCATAGAGAGCGGAATGGTAACAAAGGCAATACAGAACGCTCAAAAGAGGGTGGAAGCCCAGAACTTCCAAATAAGAAAAAGGTTACTTGAATACGACATGGTGATGAACACGCAGAGGCTTACCGTCTACTCTATGAGAAGGGACATCCTCGAGGCAAAGGGTCTTGAAGAATACTTAAAAGAGTTTGTGTATGACCTGATAGAGCAGAAGGTGGGAGAAACTCTTAGAGAAGAAGAGCCAGAGTTGTGGGAGTTAGAGCCTATAAAAGACTACATAAGAGAGCTCACGGGTCACGAGCTGGACATGCCCACAGCAAGAGACAAGGAAGAGCTGGTAAACCTGCTTTCAAGGGGTGTCCTTGAGCTTTTTGAAAATAAGAGACAGGAGGTGGGCGAAAGTCTCTTTCCTGAGCTCCTTAGAGTAGTCATGCTCTCCAACCTTGACCACCTTTGGAGGGAACACCTGCATACTATGGACAGGCTAAGAGAGAGCATATACCTGAGGGGTTACGCCTCTCGAGACCCCCTCGTGGAATACAAAAAGGAATCCTTCTACATCTTTGAAGACATGCTTCTCAGGTTCAAGGAAAGGATGGTCTCTGACCTCTTCCACATGCAGGTAAGCTCTCGGGAGGAAGTGGTGGAGGAAATAAAGAGAGAAGAAGAGCGTAAGGAAAAACTGCTCAGTATGGCGGTCTTTAGCGGAGCGGAAGGTAAGGGGGATCAAGGTCAGAAAGGTCCGAAAAGAAAGACTCTGAAAGAACGTCTTCAAGGGAGAAAAAGAAAGTAGTTTTAAGCCTTTGGTATGTATGGAGTATTTCCTTGAAAGGTATGCTCCCCTCCCTTACCAGCCTTAAACCCTTTGGGTAGATAGCCCTAACTATGGTTGAGGGCTTACCCCTCTTCTTTCCTCCGTCCAGGTATAGGTCTACGCGATCTCCAAAGTATTCCAGAGCTTCCTTTATGCTGACCGCAGGTGTCTGCCCCTCTGGGTTTGCGCTAGGTGCTGCCAGAGGCTCTCTCAAAAGCCAAAGAAGCTCATGAACATGACTATCAAAGGGTGGCACTCTTACCGCAAGGCTCTTCCTACCCCTTGTAAGGTATAGGGGTATGGTGTTTTTCTTGTAGAGTATAAATGTGGCGTTAAACCGCTCCATAAGCTTCATATGAACCCAACCTGCCATCAGACCAAGCTCCTTAACCCAGTCCGCATCCGGCAGGAGAAGAAGGAAAGGTCTACCAGAGGGTCTCCTTATGGAATAGAGCCTGTCCACCGCATCCTTGTTCCCTGCAACCGCCAGAAGACCGTATATGGTATCGGTAGGAAAACAAACTATACCACCCCCTGAGAGAACATCCGCAGCCTCTTCCAAAGCTTTGTGGCTAAGTTTTTTTACCTTCATAGGTTTATATAGTTTAAAACATTTTCCACGTCAGGAGGTAGGGTTACTGGTTGCTCGCACACTTTAATGGCAGTGTCCGGGTCCTTTAGACCGTTTCCCGTAAGGGTGCAGACCACCACCTCACCACCCTCAAAAAAACCTTCACGGGTGAGCTTTATAAGCCCTGCTACGCAGGCGGCAGAGGCTGGTTCGCAGAAAATGCCTTCAGTTGAGGCGGTTAGCTTGTAAGCGTAGAGTATCTCCTCGTCGCTGACCGCATCTATAAGACCACCCGACTCCTGCACAGCTTGAAGTGCGGGCTGCCAGCTGTATGGGTTTCCTATCTTTATGGCTGTTGCCACCGTTTGAGGGTTCTTTATTGGATAACCCTTAACTATGGGTGCGGAGCCCTCCGCCTGCCAGCCCATCATCTTAGGAAGGCTTTCTATCTTACCCGCCTGCAGATATTCCCTATAGCCCTTCCAGTAGGCGGTGATGTTGCCTGCGTTGCCCACGGGTATGAAGTGATAATCGGGAGCTCTTCCGAGGGCATCACACACCTCAAAGGCTCCCGTCTTCTGCCCCTCAATCCTGTAAGGGTTAACCGAGTTGACTATCTCCACGGGTAGGAGCTCTCCTATCTTTCTCACTATGTAAAGAGCATCATCAAAGTTGCCCTGCAAGGCTATGACCTTTGCACCGTATATGACCGCCTGAGATAGTTTTCCCAGTGCCACCGCACCCTTTGGAAGAAGGACGAAGGCTTTAAGACCAGCCTTTGCCGCGTAGGCGGCCGCCGAGGCGGAGGTGTTTCCTGTGGAGGCGCATATGACCGCCCTTTTACCCAACTGAAGAGCTCGGGAGATGGCAAGGGTCATACCCCTGTCCTTGAAAGAGCCGGTAGGATTGAGCCCCTCATACTTGAGGAAAATGTCCCCCTTAAACCCTATAGCCCTTGCCAAGTTTTCCGCGTGTATGAGGGGCGTGTTCCCCTCGCAGAGGGTTACCACAGGCGTATCTTCGTCCACGGGAAGGAAGTCCCTGTATCGCTGGATTATGCCTCGCCAATAGCTCATAACCTTGCGAGGAATATTATAATTTATTAGCTGGCGGGGGTGTGGCGGAACTGGCAGACGCAGCGGACTTAAAATCCGCCGGCGATGAGCCGTGAGGGTTCGAGTCCCTCCACCCCCACAAAGAGCTATGATACTGAGCGACAGAAGTATAAAAGAGCTTATAAGAGAGGGAAGGCTAAGCATAGAACCCTTCAGAGAGGAACACATACAAGCTTCTTCCCTAGACCTTACACTGGGGGGAGATGTCATAATATACAAAGCGGAGTGTATAGACATAAGGAACCCGGACATGCCCGTAGAGAGGCTCACCATACCCGACGAGGGTCTTCTCATACCACCGAAGGCTTTTCTGCTTGCCACCACCGAAGAATACATAAAGCTACCCGAGGACATCACCGCCTTTGTAGAAGGTAGGTCTTCTTTGGGCAGGCTTGGGCTTTTTATAGAGAACGCGGGCTGGGTGGATGCAGGCTTTGAGGGGCAGATAACTCTGGAACTATACAACGCTAACAGCTGTCCTATAAGGATATACAGGGGCGTGCGCATATGTCAGATTGTGCTCGCAAGGCTGGACAGGAAGGCTGAAAAACCCTACAGAGGAAAGTATCAGGGTCAGAAAGGGACCACACCTTCCAGGGTATACATGGATTTTGATGTTCTAAAATAATGGCATGCTGTTAGGCTTTATACTCCTCTACATATTAGGGACGCTAATCTTAGGTGTGTTGGCAAGCACCTTCGTAAAGACTTCAAAGGACTACATCCTCGCAGGTAGAAGCCTACCACTGTACATGGCTACCTTCGTAGCCTTTGCTACTTGGTTTGGTTCTGAGACGGTGCTGGGCGCTTCCTCGGTGATGGCAAAGGAAGGTCTTATTGGCGTCATAGAAGACCCCTTTGGTGCCGCCCTCTGTCTCATACTCATAGGTCTTTTCTTCGCTAAACCTCTCTACCGGATGAACCTCCTTACCATGGGTGATTTTTACAGGGTTGTATACGGAAGAAAGGTTGAAGTGGTAGCAAGTCTTATGATGGTCTTTTCCTACTTTGGGTGGATAGGAGCTCAGATGGTAGCCATAGGTATCATCCTTCAGCTCCTTATGGGTATTCCACAGGTCTGGGGCATCATTCTGGGTTTTGGGGTCGTGCTCTTCTATACCTTTCTGGGTGGCATGTGGGCTATTTCTCTGACAGACTTCCTCCAAACACTGATTATAATCTTGGGGCTCGTGGCGGTTCTCTATGAAGTTTCTTCGGGTTTTTCTCAGCTTATGCCCCTTATTGCCTCACAGCCCCCTGAGTTTTACAGACTTCTGCCAGAGCCCACATTGAAAGACATACTCCTTTACCTGTCCGCCTGGATTACCATAGGTCTTGGTTCCATACCCCAGCAAGACGTGTTCCAAAGGGTCATGTCCTCAAGGAGCGAGAGGGTTGCAGTGCTTTCTGCCCTTTTGGGTGGCATCCTCTATCTTACTGTTGCCCTTATACCTCTCATACTTGCAATCTTTGCCCGGGTCAAACACCCAGAGCTCTTGGAGATAGACCCCCAACTCATGCTTCCTACCATGATAAAGGAACACGCCAGCCTTCCTACAAAGGTCTTCTTCTTTGGTGCACTGCTGTCCGCCATCATGAGCACTGCTAGCGCCGCAGTGCTCGCACCTGCTTCAGTGCTCAGCGAGAACCTTATAAAACCTTACATAAAAGGTATGTCTGACAGACAGTTTTTGTGGCTCACCAGGTTTTCTGTCCTCCTTATCTCCTTCATTTCTCTTCTTTTTGCCCTCTCGGGAGAATCCATATACCATCTTGTAGGGAGCTCCTCTGCTTTGAGCTTAGTTTCTCTCTTTGTGCCCTTGGTAGCAGGTCTATACTTTAAAGGTTCAAACCCTGTCTCTGCCATGGCTTCCATACTATCCGGCTTTCTGAGCTGGGTGTTGCTCGAATATGTTTTCCAAAGCGAGTTCGCTCTCCTTGTAGGGCTTGCCTTTAGTCTGGCTTCTTATGTATTATTTGGCATAGTATGGAAAAGATAGCTCTGAGGAAACTTGTAGATGTTGGGAGACTTCTT
>JANWWH010000048.1 GCA_025056375.1 Aquificaceae bacterium | reverse complement strand
TTTCATCCTCTTCCTTACGGTGGCAGGTCTTTCGGGTATGCTCGTCTTTCTCAATCAAGAGAGGATAGTGCTCCTCCTCACACCCTCCTTCAGAGGAGCCTACTACACCCTTCCTGAGATGCCCCTCGGTCTCCTCGTGGTTACGAGCTTTCTCTTGGGTTTTTTCTTTGGCTACCTCTCCTCTCTGTTTACGAAGCTCCTGAGGTAGAGCTTGACTCTCCAATAGTAGAGCCTAACTTATAGAACCTAAGGATGGCAGTAGAATACCAACCCCTCTACATCCTGACCAGCGGTATGCTCCTCCAGCAGAGAAAGCTGGACACGGTCACAAACAACCTGGCAAATGTGGACACGCCCGCCTTCAAGAGAGACCTGATGTCCGTAGTTCTCTGGGAAACGCCGGAGGGTCAAAGGCTCCGCGAAGGAGACCCTCAGAGCTCCACCAACAACTTTCTATACCCAGTAGTAGAAAGGGTTTTCACGGACCTTTCTCAGGGCTCCATAAGAGAGACGGGCAACCCCCTTGACCTTTCCATAGAGGGCTCTGGCTTTTTTGCGGTTAGGAGGGGACAGGAAGTCCTCTACACTCGGAAAGGAAACTTCAGGCTGGATGGGGAAGGTTTTCTGGTGAACGAGCTGGGCTACAGAGTTCTTGACAGAGAACTTAGAGAGATAAGGTTGGAGGGTGAGCCTACCTTTGGCAGAGAAGGTTCTGTTTTTGTGGGTGGTGAGCTGGTGGCTACCCTTGGTCTCTTTGACCTTCAGAACCCCCAGAAGGTGGGCAGAGACCTTTTTACCGGTCAACCCCAGCCCGCTCGGAGCTCTAGCCTAAGGCAGGGCTTTTTAGAGCTTTCCAACGCAAACCCCATTCTTGAGATGGCTACCCTCATACAAACCCACAGAGCTCACGAGGTATATTCCAACTTAATAAGGTCTCTGGACGCCCTATATGAGAGGTTCAACCAAAGTTTTTAAAAGAGCTCTTTCTGAGCCCTTACCTTCAGAAAAGTTTCAAGCTCCTTTAAGAGGCTTTTCATTTGGAGCTTTTCAAACCTTTCCTCTAAGCCCCTTAGGTTTGGCTCTCTTATCCTGAGCTCTTCTTCTTTGAACTGTAATCCTTCAACCCTATGAAGCCTTAGAAGGGCAAGGGCGAGCTCAAGGTTTTCTCTCTTTGCCTCCGGGAAGGCTTGGCTGAACTCTTCCCAGTTTCTTAGTATGTTCTCCGCGGAGCGGTAGTGCTGGAGAAGTCTTATGGCTGTTTTTGGTCCTACGCCCTTAATGCCTTCTATGTTGTCCACCTTGTCGCCTACGAGAGCTAAGTAGTCCACCAGCATCTCCGGCGGGACGCCAAACTTCTCTTTTACCTTTTCTCTGTCAAAAACCTCACCACTTATAGGGTTTATTACCACGAGCCTCTCGCCTACGAGCTGGAGAAGGTCCTTGTCCGGCGAGTAAACCCTAAGGGAAAAGCCCCTTTCAAGGGCTAAGAGGCTAAGGGTGGCTATGATGTCGTCTCCTTCGTAGCCTTCCACTTCGTATCTCTTAATGCCCAGAAGGTCAATAAGCTCCTTTATGAGGGGTATCTGCACCTTTAGAGGGTCTGGCATGGTTGGTCTCTTTGCCTTGTAATCTTCGTAGAGGCTCTCTCTTTTGGTGGGTGCGGGGAGGTCAAAGGCTACGGCGAAGTAGGTAGGCTTTTCCTTCTTGAGGAGGGCAAAGAGAGCTCTCATAAAGCCGTATATGGCTCCCGTAGGGAAGCCTTCGGATGTGGAAAGGGGTGGAAGGGCAAAAAAACTCCTGTAAAGAAAGGCTGAGCCGTCAAGGAGATGGAGAACCTTCATGCATAACCTTCTTGTAGTAACCTTTCATGGCTTCCACCAGGCTTCTCGTAGCCCTTTCCACGTCCTCAAAGCCAAGTATGGCGGACACCACCGCCACACCCTTTGCACCTGCGGACAGGACCTCCTGAACTCTGTAGTGGGTTATACCACCTATGGCAACCACCGGCTTTGAGGTGAGCTTTACCGCCTGTCTTAGACCCTCGAGCCCCACGAGCCTGTAGTTCTCTTTTGTGGTGCTCTCATAAACCGAACCAAAACCTATGTAGTCTATAGGAAGGTGTTCCACTTCTCTCAGCTTCTCCACCGAGTTGACCGAATATCCTATGAACATCTTGTCACCCACCAGCCTTCTGACCACATCCGGCGGAAGGTCCTCCTGACCCACGTGCACGCCATCCGCTTCCACCGCCAGAGCAAGGTCCACCCTGTCGTTGACCACCAAGTCCACGCCATACCTTCTGGTAAGTTCTCTGAGGACGAGGAGCTCCTCGTACATCCTTCTTGCGGGCTTGTTCTTAAACCTGTATTGAAGTGCGGTTATACCACCCCGTATGGCAGCTTCCACCGAGGGAAACAGGTCTCTGTCCTGAAAGTATCTGTCGTCGGTAACTAAGTAGAGGGTAAGGTTGGGCTTTTTCATTCTTTCCTCCTGTTGCAAATGATACTCAGTAAGTTTATATTATATGCCATGCAGGTGGAAGAGCTAAAAAGTAAGTTTGAACACTTCTTGAGGCAAAGGGGACACAAGATAACCCGGGGGAGGTTTGAGATAATTGACAGAATAGCAAGCTACGGAACCCACTTTGAGATAGAGGAGCTGGTAAGGTGGATTGCCAATCACGACAGGTCAGTGGCGAGCAGGTCTACGGTATACAGAACCGTCAGGCTACTTCAGGAGTTTGGTGCCATCCGTGAAGTGATAAAACTGGGTAACAGGACCATATACGAGTTTGTGGCAGGAAAACCCCATCACGAACATCTCATATGCGTGGAGTGCGGAAAGATAATAGAGTTCTACCGAGAAGAAATAGAGGAGCTCCAGGATAAGGTTTGCGAGGAGCACAACTTTACGCCCATAAACCACCGGCTGGAGATATTCGGCATATGCTCAGAATGCAAGGAAAAGAAACATGAGAGTTGAGAGCGCAAAGTTAGAGCTCAAAACCACGAGAGAGGGTCATATAAGGGCAGGTGAAGACTTTAGCCTTTACCTTAAAGGTGCCGCAGAAGAGCCTCAGGTGGGTGAGGGGTTAGTTAAGAGCCTACCCCTTGACGCAAGGATTAGGGCAAAGGTGGAGGAAGTGTCTCAGAGGTATGCCATACCCAAAGAGCTCATCCTCGCCATAATAAAGCAGGAAAGTAACTTCAACCCCGCAGCCTACAACAGAAACAGAGAGGGAACTGAAGACAGGGGGCTCATGCAGGTCAACTACCAACATAACCTAAGGCTTATGAAGGAATATGGCATCAACGACCCGGACCAACTCTATCATGTGGAGACCAACATAGAAATTGGTGCCAGGATACTCTACGAGAACTTCCAGAGGTTTGGAAACTGGGTTATGGCGGTAAAGGCTTACAACGGGCTCAGGGCGGACAACTGGGATTATGTAAGGGGCGTCTTTGAAAAGATAGCCCTCTTCAGGTGAGAGAGATGAGGATAGGAGAGCTGACCGAAAGACAGAAGGAATTCCTTAAAAACATTTTTGAGTTGGAGGAACTGCCAGAGGGGACGGAGCTGGAGCAATTCCTGAGTTTAAGGGGGTGTAAGCTCTACCAATGTCTTTCCTGTGGAAGGCTTTTATTCCACGATGACTACGAATTTTGGAACCTTACCGATTGCTGTGACGACAACTCAAAGCTGGTGGAGGGTGGTCTCCTCTGTGAGGTATGCTACTCAAGAACCCCAGAGAACATGAAACACTGGATATTTTTCAGACCTACCTACTACAAGGATGTGGAGTTCAGACCGCCGGAGAGTAAAGGAGATTGAAAACCCCCTATTCTTGACCCTCTTTTCTTAGGTCGCCCACGGTGAGCCGGTTCATGAGCTTGAAAAACTCTAAGAGCTTCTGTTTGTGGTATTCTTCTTGATGCTCTATAAAGCTAAAGAGCCTCCTTATGCCCTGGTCCTGCACCGCGCCCACTTCTCTTTCGTATTCTCCACCCGTTTCTTGCTCGTATAGTATCTCCGCCTTTACCTGCTCCTGTAGGCTTTTAAGGGGTTTTGGAGAAAAGTCCAGCCTGCTTATGTCTGGCATGCCCCCGAGCTCACCCACCTTTTCGCCCAACTTACCCATGTGCACCATGCTCTCTATGGCAAGGTCCAGCATGATGTCCTTGTAGTCGCAATTTTTTGCGTGGAAAAACTGGTAGAGATAGTTAATAACCGTCTGGTATTCCTCTCTTAAAAACCTGTTGAGCACCTCAAGGGTCTTCGGGTCAGGTCTTTGTTCCTCCAGAGGCACACAGAGAAGACCTTCCTTGACCTTCTCCATGAGCTCTGTAAACTCTATCTTGTGGTCTTGCTCGTCCTTTATGACGCGTTCAAGTAGCCTCTTTACCGAGTCTTCCTTTACAATTTCCAACTGCTGGCTGTATATCCTTATAGCCTCCTCCTCCGCCCAGACATCTTTTGCCAGCATGTCCGCCCAGTCTGGACCTCCTACATTTATCATGTCCTCCAGCCTGTCAAGGACCACCTGCCCTCCAAGCTGGACCACCTTCTGAGCAAACCACTTGAGATGCCTCATCTCCTGACGGGCTATGCTTTCTATCTCTGAGGTTATGTTTCCGTCAGTTATGAGGAATATGTGATAAAGATACTGGACTATGGCGGAATGCTCGAGGGCAACATCGTAAAGGAGCAAGTTTATGGTTTCTCTCTTATCCATAGCTTTCACCTCATAAGGTTTATGTATATTTTACCCACATACTCCTCTACCATCCTGTGGGTGTTGAAGTAGGGTCCTATGGTGGCTATGCTGTTCTTCATGAGCTTTATCCAATCTTCCTTTCTGTGGTAGTAAGTGGGCATTATGGTATAGAAGAGCTTGTTGTATATGTCCTCCGCATCCTGTCCGTCGTCGGAGGGGCTAAGGTCTTGCCATCCGGGTTTTGGTCCTATACCCCAGCCGTTAAAGCCCTCTATGCCGCCCTCGAGCCACCAGCCGTCCCAGGTGGAAAAGTTAAGAACGCCGTTCATACCCGCCTTCATACCGCTCGTTCCGCAGGCTTCTAAGGGTCTTCTGGGGTTATTTAGCCAGACATCACAGCCCGCCACCAGAAGCTTAGCCATGTCTATGTCGTAGTTTTCCAAAAAGGCTATCTTTAGCTTGTGGGTGCGCCTTTTAACATAGGCGGACTTTTCTAGTATGTGTCTTATGATGCCCTTTCCTCCTTCGTCCTTTGGGTGGGCTTTGCCCGCAAAGACTATCTGCAAACCTTCGTAGTGCTCCGCTATTTGTATGAGCCTCTCTATGTTTCGGAGTATAAGGTCGTTCCTCTTGTAGCTTGTTATCCTTCTTGCTACTCCCAGGGTCAGGAGGTCGCTGGAAAAGCTGGCGTCTGTAGTCCTATTTATCAGATTGACGAGCTGTTTCTTTATCCTCTCGTGTGTCTCGTAGAGGAGGTGAGAAGGTAGAGAATAAACACCCTGAAGGAGGTGGGGGTTGTTTTCCCATCGGGGTATGTATTGGTCCAGAAGTTCCTTGAGCTCCTCGTGTATCCACCTGCTATGATGAACACCGTTGGTTATGTAGTCTATACCCTCGTGCTCTGGAAATATGTCCCTGGATACGAACATGTGTTTGTAGGAAACGCCGTTTACATAGCCGGAGTGCTTTAAGGCAAGGCGTGAGAGGTTTATGTGACCATCTTCCCCTTCTTCTTCCCAGTTCATGTGGTCGTAGCTCTTCAACTCTTCCTTGACCATACCCACAGGAAACCTGTCGTGACCCACGGGCACGGGGGTGTGGGTGGTGAAGACGCACCTCTTACGCACCTCCTCAAGACTTCCATACTCTTTGAGGAGCTCCACCACAAGAAAGGCGGAGTGGCTCTCGTTCATGTGGTAAACATGGGGTCTGTAACCCAGAGCCTTCAAGACTTTGTATCCTCCGATGCCCAAAAGTATCTCTTGCCTAAGCCTGTGTATGCCGTCACCTAAGTATAGTCTATGGTTCAACCTTCTTACATCCGGGTCGTTGCCCTCCAAGTCCGCATCGAGGAAGAGCACCCTCACCTCACCCTTTGAACGCACCCAGTATTCCCAGCAGGTCACCTTCTGCTTTTTATCACCAAAGGGCACCTCAAGGCTCAGATTGAGCTTTTTGAGATGTTTGGTATAGTCCCAGTGGGTATCCTGTTCTATCTGTTCTCCAGCGGGGTTTATCTTCTGATGGAGGTATCCCCCTTTGTAAAGTAGTGTGACCGCAACCGCGGGCACACCCAGGTCCGCAAAAGACATAACCGTATCACCAGCCAAAAGACCAAGACCACCGCTGTAGGTGGCTATATGGGCGTTCAGCCCTATCTCCATCACAAAGTAAGCTATCATCGCCCTCCTCCTATCTAAGACCTATCTTGTAAACCTTGCTTATGTATTCGCTCACCATCCTGTGGGTGTTGAAGTAGGGTCCTATGGTGGCTATGCTGTTCTTCATGAGCCTTACCCACTCGTCCCTATGCTTGTAGTAGGTGGGTATTATTATGTAGGCGAGCTTTCCGTAAAGGTCTTCAAGGTCTTCCTCGTCCTTTGATTCGCTCATGTCTTGCCATCCTGGTTTTGGTCCTATACCCCAGCCGTTAAAGCCCTCTATGCCGCCCTCGAGCCACCAGCCGTCCCAGGTGGAAAAGTTAAGAACGCCGTTCATACCCGCCTTCATACCGCTCGTTCCGCAGGCTTCTAAGGGTCTTCTGGGGTTGTTTAGCCAGACATCACAGCCCGCCACCAGAAGCTTAGCCATGTCTATGCCGTAGTTTTCCAAAAAAGCCAACTTTACCGCCTTCGTCCTCTCTCTTACGTATTTTATCCTTTGGAAGATGTTTTTTATAATTTCCTTACCCATATCATCTTTAGGATGGGCTTTACCCGCAAAGACTATCTGGAGCTCTCCAAAGCTCTCCCCTATGTGTATGAGCTTGTCTACATCCCTAAGTATAAGGTCGTTCCTCTTGTAAGGCGTTACCCTTCTGGCAATACCTATGGTGAGCACGTCGTCGGAGAAGCTCGCGTCCGTCTGCTTGTTTATAAGATTTATGAGCTCGCTCTTTATCCTGTTGTGCCTCCGAAGGAGGTGCTCGGAGGGCACCTCGTAAGCTCTCTGAAGTAGCACGGGGTTTTCGTCCCACCCTGGTATGTACTCGTCAAAAAGTCCTCGGAGCTCTTCGTGTATCCATCTTTTGTGGTATATGCCGTTTGTGGCATATTCAACGCTCTCCGCCAGCTCTGGAAATATACCCTGCGTCACATACATGTGCCTTTGAGAGACTGCGTTTACCTTCCCCGCGTATTTTGAAGCCAACAGAGAGAGGTTTATGTTACCCTCCACCGCCTCAGCTTCCCAGTCCACATGGTTGTATAAGCTCAACTCCTTCTCTACCATAGAGAGGGGAAACTTATCGTGTCCCGCTGGCACGGGGGTGTGGGTGGTGAAGACGCACCTCTTACGCACCTCCTCAAGGCTTCCATACTCTCTGAGGAGCTCCACCACAAGAAAGGCGGAGTGGCTCTCGTTCATGTGGTAGACGTGTATAGGGTAGCCCAAAGCCTTCAAGACTTTGTATCCTCCGATGCCCAAAAGTATCTCTTGCCTAAGCCTGTAGAGTCCGTCGTCAAAATAGAGCTTACTGTTGAGCTTTCTTATCTCGGGGTCGTTGCCCTCCAGGTCCGCATCGAGGAAGAGCACCCTCACGTCGCCCTTTGAACGCACCCAGTATTCCCAGCAGGTCACCTTTTGGGACTTCTCACCAAAGTAAACCTCCACCCCTACATCTAACCTCTTGAGATACCTTTTGTAGTCCCAAAGGGCGTCAAAGTCTAACTGCATACCGTGGGGCGTAATCTTCTGAAGGTTATAACCCCTCTTGTATAAAAGGGTTATGCACACCGCAGGAATATCCATGTCCGCGTAGGAGTATAGGGTATCTCCTGCAAGGGTTCCAAGACCGCCGCTGTATAGGGGCATGTTGTCCTCAAGCCCCAGCTCCATTACGAAGTATGCTATCATGGCAGGACTATATTTTATAGCATTATGAAGCTCATAGAGACCGACATAACCTGTAGGCTTGACGGTCTCGGATGGAGCGGTTTTCACACGCGCTTTGTCCTGGCTCTCGGGATTACCTGGGTTTTAGATGCTTTCGAGGTGGTTATAGTTAGCGCAGTGCTCAAACCCATGGCTAAAAGCCTTAACTTCACACCCCAGCAGAGCTCTCTAATGGTGAGCGGTTTTTTGCTGGGTGCTATAATAGGCTCTCTCCTCTTCGGTTATTTGGCGGATAAATACGGTAGGAAAAAACTTTTTCTACTTACCCTCCTACTCTACTCGGGTGGAACCTTCCTTACGGGTTTTGCTAATAGCTTTGAGAGTGCTTTACTCTTTAGGGTGCTGGCGGGTGCGGGGCTCGGTGGAGAGTTCGCCGCCATTCAGTCCGCCATAGACGAATTCGTCCCCTCCCGCCACAGGGGTAAGGTGGATGGCACCATAACTGCCCTTTGGAACCTGGGTAGTCTGATGGCATCTCTGAGCGTCATAGGACTTCTCAGGGTTATGGAGGAGGGCACCGCCTGGCGCGTGGCTTACCTTCTTGGTGGTATTTTGGCTCTCCTTGTGGTCTTTGTGAGGTTGTATGTGCCCGAATCTCCAAGGTGGCTAATATCAAAAGGCAGGATAGAGGAAGCGGAGAAGATCGTTCAGAAGCTTGAGCTCGAGAGGGGTGGAAGGAAGAGTTACGACCGGTGTTCTATACCTCTTTTTGAGGGTAGTATCCTCGAGGCTACCCAGATAATCCTTAACCGCTACAGGTGGCGTTTTTTCTTTAGCGCCTGTATGAGCTTTACCATACTTACCACTTACTATGGTATGATAACCCTTCTACCCCTTATACTCTCGGAGGTCTATTCCTTGTCCGCTAAGGAAATACCACAAGTGCTCATGGTGGGCAGTGCGGGTGGTTTGATGGGTGGTTTGGTGGTTGCCTATCTTGTGGACAGGGTGGGTAGGATACCTCTGGGTATAGTTATAAGTTTTGTCTCCGCCCTGCTGAGCCTTTCTTTCTTGCTCGGCTACGACCTGAGGCTAACCTTTTTCCTTTACTCCATCATAGCCTTCTCCTTTGCCTCCGTCGCCTACGTAATAGCCACCGAGATATACCCTTCTTACATAAGGGCTTACGCCATAGGTCTCCTTTCCGTCGTAGGCAGGGTGTCTGGTGCCTTTGCACCCCTTTTTCTGGTAAGCCTTGCCCAGCTGGGCTTTCTGTATGCCCTGCTGGGTCTTGCCCTTTTTTGGCTGGTGGGTTTTACCGCCTTTGTCCTGTGGGCTATTAAGGGCATAGAGACAAGGGGCAAGTCTCT
>JANWWH010000047.1 GCA_025056375.1 Aquificaceae bacterium | reverse complement strand
CTATGGCTTCTTCGCCAAACTTTTGAAGTATCCTATCCTCACCCTCTCTGTAGAGCTTCACCGTGTAAGAACCCTCGGGCATCTCCTCCAGCCTTTTAGCTATGAGCTCCTGAAGTCTTTGAAGGCTCTCAAAGGGTAGCACTCTCTTACTTTCCTTGCCCTGAAGGTCTGTGAAGAAGCAGTTTCTCTCGCCCGTATGGCATGCTTTGTTCTTTTCCTGCTCCACTATGTAGAGAAGGACATCTTGGTCGCAGTCCACCCTTATTTCTACCAGTCTCTGGAGCTCTCCGGAGCTCTCACCCTTTTTCCAAAGCGTCCCCCTTGACCTTGAGTAGTAGTGGGCGTAGCCCGTTTGGAGGGTCTTTTTTATAGCTTCTTCGTTTGCCCAGGCAAACATCCTGACCTCACCCGTCCTGTAGTCTTGCACGATAACGGGTATGAGCCCCTCCTGGTTAAACTTCAGTTCAATCATACTGCTCTCCTGGGGTGCATATTATTTTAAGGTCTTCGTAAGGTCTTTCCTGCTCTATGTCAACCATACCATCCTGATAAAGCACCATGAGAGCCATGAGATAAGGGACGAGGCTCTTCCCCGTCACCAGCTGGTAGAAGGAGAAGGTTTCCCCACACTTTCCGAAGAGCTCTTTCAACTCCAAAAGGGCGTCTTCAAACTTCGACACGTGTATAGGAAACCTCTTTTCTTTTTTAATATCTCTCCGGGTTCTCGTGGCTACCTTCTTTATCACCTTTTTTATCCTTTCGAGCCTCTGGTTTAGTTCTTCCTGGAGGTCCTCCTGCTGGCTCTCAAACTGCTGAACTATCTCCTCAAGGGTCATCCTCTTCCTCTCCTTCTTTTGCTTTGGCTCTGGGAAAAGGAGCTCCGCCTGCTTTTTGAGAAGAAAGGAAGCGGCCAAGACCGCCCTTGCAGGCACCCTTAGGTCTAAGAGTTCGTGTCTTCTTATCTCTTCCAGATAAGCCTTTGCGAGGGCGGACAGGTCCACATCCCAGGGGTCAAGCTTACCCTCTTCCACAAGTCTGTAGGCTAAGGCAAAGGGATGCTCCTCTTCAAACCTCCACATACCTTCTCCAGTAAGTGGCAAACTTTATAAGAGTATGTAGGGTGTCCTTGAGGTCTTTGCGGTGCACCACCATGTCCACCATACCCTTCTCCAGCAAAAATTCTGACCTCTGAAAGCCTTCGGGCAGTTGTTGCTTTATGGTCTGTTCTATAACCCTTGGACCAGCGAAGCCTATCAGAGCTTTTGGTTCCGCAAGGATTATGTCTCCCAAAAAGGCAAAGCTGGCGGAGACACCCCCCGTGGTTGGGTCAGTAAGCACAGTTATGTAGGGTATCCCCTTCTTTTTAAGATATCCTACCCCCAGAGAAGTTTTTGCCATCTGCATAAGGGAAAGGATACCCTCTTGCATTCTGGCACCGCCGGAGGTTACAACCCCTATGAGGGGAAGCTCCCTTTCGCTAGCGTGTTTGCATGCTCTGTAGAACCTTTCTCCTACCACAGACCCCATGCTACCCCCTATAAATCCAAAGTCCATAACCACAAGGACGACCCTCTCATCCAACAGCATACCCTCTGCCACCAGCATAGCCTCAGAGATACCCGCCTGCTCCTGTGCCTGCTTTAGCCTGTCTCTGTAACTCTTTGTATCTTTGAAGTTAAGAGGGTCTGTGGGTTTTACGTTTTCAAAAAGAAGCTGGTATTCTTGTAGTAAGCTGTTGAGCCTTTCTTTTGCGGATAGATTAAAGTGGTGCTGACATCTTGGGCAAACATTCAGGTTAGCCTTAAGCTCAGGTATGTAAAGAAGAGACTTACAGCTGTCACACTTGGTCCATAGAACTTCCTTCTCTTCTCTTTTTCTGAAACGGTCCAGAAAACCCATGCCTCTGCTATTTTACCACCTAAATACCTCAAACCACTGACCTCTCTCTGATTTTTGCTAAAATACTGCTATGAGCCTCCGTATATACAACACTCTTACCGGCAAGGTAGAAGAGTTCGTCCCGGTAAACCCACCCAATGTGCTCATATACACCTGCGGTGTGACCGTTTACGACGATTCTCATGTGGGTCACGGAAGGAGCCTCATAGTCTTCGATGTCCTCCGGAGGTTCCTCGAGCATCTGGGCTACAGGGTTCGCTTTCTGAGAAACTTTACTGACGTGGACGACAAGATAATAAACAGGGCAAAACAAGAATGCACCCACTTTATGAGCATAGCCAACCGATACATAGCAAGCTACTATCTTGACATGGAAAACCTTAAGGTAAAGCCCGCGGATGTGGAACCAAGGGTTACCGAGCACCTGCCAGAGATAATCGAGGTTATAAAGGGTCTCGTGGAGAAGGGCTACGCCTACGAGTCGGGAGGAGATGTTTACTTCTCCGTGTCCGCCTTCCCAGAGTATGGAAAGCTCTCTAAGAGGAACCCAGAGGAGCTGGAGGCGGGTGCCAGGGTGGAGCCCTCGGAGAAGAAGAGAAACCCACTGGACTTTGCCCTTTGGAAGTCCGCCAAGGCGGGTGAACCTGCTTGGGCTTCACCCTGGGGACCGGGAAGGCCGGGCTGGCACACCGAATGCGTCGCCATGATATTCAAACACTTAGGGGAAACCATTGACATACATGGTGGAGGTCTTGACCTCGTCTTCCCCCACCACGAGAACGAGATAGCCCAAGCGGAAGCCCTGACTGGCAAACCCTTTGCAAGATACTGGGTTCACAACGGGCTCGTAACTGTGGGCGGACAGAAGATGTCCAAGTCTTTGGGCAACTATGTAACCCTGAGGGAGATAAACTCAAAATACCATCCGGACATACTCCGCTTGCTGGTTTTGTTTACCCACTACAGAAGCCCTCTGGACTTCTCTTGGGAGAAGATGGAGGAGACCAGAAGGGCTTACGAAAGACTTCTGAACAGTCTTGAAGACCTTGAGCTTTTGAAAAAGCTCCCCAACTATGAAGAGAAGGGCACACATCCCCTCTTTGAAAGGGTCAAGTCCGCAGAAGAGGGTTTCTTTCAAGCTCTGAGCGAGGACTTCAACACGCCCCAGGCTCTGGCGGTGGTTTACAACCTTATCAGCGAGCTGAACAGGGTAAAGAACCGAGCCTTCTCTGAGGGAAAGATATCCACTCAGGAGCTTCAGGCTTACGAGTTTGCGGTGAACTCTATCCATAAAAACCTTAAAGGTGTATTTGGACTGCTTGAGGACTACAAGCCTGAGTGCAAGGTGGAGAAGGTGGTCCAGAGAGAGCTGGAAGCAGGCAGTGTTCTGGATGATAGGTTAATAGAACTGCTGGTGGAAGTCCGCAGCCTTGTGAGGAGGGAGAAGGTTTTCTATGTGGCGGACCTTATCAGAGAAAAACTGGCAGAGCTGGGTATAACCCTTGAAGATACGCCCGCAGGAACGAAATGGAAAAGGCAGTGAGCTTGCTCCTTGACGGCAGGTCCCTCTCTGAAAAACTTAGGAGCGAAATAAAGCAGGAGGTAGAAAGATACGTAAAACTTGGTCTAAGACCACCAACCCTCGCAGTGGTGTTGGTAGGCGATGACCCCGCCAGTCAGGTATACGTGGCAAACAAGAGAAGAGCCTGTGAGAAGGTGGGTATAAGGTCTATAGTATACCGCCTTCCTGTAAACACCACCACCGAGGAGCTCCTCGAGCTTATAGCTCAGCTTAATGCGGAGGACGGGGTTGACGGTATCCTCCTTCAGCTCCCCCTTCCACCTCAGATAAACCAGCAGGAGGTTATACCTGCCATAAGCCCGAAGAAGGATGTGGATGGCTTCCACCCTGAAAACATGGGAAGGCTCGTGGCTCGCATGGAGGATGGATTTATCCCCTGCACACCCCTTGGTATAGACCTGCTTTTGAAACACTACGGAGTTGAACTAAAGGGTAAGGAGGTAGTTATTGTGGGTGCGGGCTTCATAGTGGGAAGACCCCTTAGTCTTCTTATGCTTTGGAGGGATGCAACCGTAAGTGTATGTCACATACACACGAGAGACATAGTAGAACACACCAAAAGGGCGGAGGTGCTCGTATCCGCTACGGGTGTGCCCGGTCTCATAAAGGCACACATGGTAAAGGAGGGAGCGGTGGTGGTGGATGTGGGTATATCAAGGTTGGGCGACAGGATAGTAGGAGATGTGGACTTTGAGGAGGTAAAGGAGAAAGCCTATGCCATAACGCCCGTGCCAGGGGGTGTGGGTCCTATGACGGTGACCGCACTGCTCCTTAACACTTTAAAAGCTTACAGAAAAGCTTTAGGAAAGGAGGGGATTTAAAAACCTAAACCAGAGCACATTACTGCTCAGATGGAGAACGGTGACCAATGCCAAAGAGGAGGTTTTCCGGTAGGCGAAGCCATAAAAAAGGGAAGGAAAAAAGGTAAGCCAGGACCAAAGGTCTCCGTATAGTATCACGTGGGGTATGGTAAACAGGAAAGAAACCTTCAGGTTTGAAAAACTCTGCATAAGGTAACCTCTAAAGAAGAGCTCCTCCGCAAAGGCTTGAAGTGAAAGCCCTAAGAAGTTCTTGGGATGGAGAAGGTAAAGAAGAGGAAGCAACAGAAGGCTTAGGTTCCATACACTTCTTAAACCGAACCTATCTGAGGGCAAGAAGACCAAGGGTAAAAGCAGTAAAAAGAGGCTCAGGTTGGGTAATCCATAGAACTTGTGGAAAAGAAGGCTTAGAATCAGAAGGCTGTATAGAAGAAGCTCACTGTATCTTCTTATAGACAAACCTCCCCTCCTGCCGGTCGTATATGGCGGAGAAGCTCAGAGAGTAGCCCCCGCTCCTTAAGTCCATCACCACGTGAAAGAACCTGCTTTTTGTATCCACGTAGTTTCTCATCCTGTAGAGCATGTCAAGGGTGAAGCCCTCTACCATTACCAAGTCCTCTGGTTTCCTAAAGGGCTGTCTTGCTCTCCTTTCTACTATCTTGCTCGCAAGGGTGTAGTCCATAGCTCTGTCAAGAGAGGTGAGCACGTGAAGGGGTGCGGTGTTTAGGTTTACCCTGCCAGAAGAGAAGGTGGTCGTGAGGCTCCAAAGCCCGGGGTAGAAGTTCTCCCCCAAGGTCTTACCCTGAAGGTCTTCGGGTTTAAAGCCAACATAGAGGAGCTCCTCCTTTGAGTGAAGGGGAGCCCTCTTTATAGGATACTGGCTCTCAAAGGAGCCCTCCTTTTTGCCTATCCATAGGAGAAGCCTGTCAAGGTATTCTTGCTCTATCCTCAAAGAGGAAAAAAGATGCTTGAACAGCTCCTGATGCTCTCCCGCGGTGTTTAGGTTTATAAACCTGTCTTCGTCGTAGATGGTGAGGGTAAGTTCACCTCTCTCCGTCTTGAAGCTCAAAGGATAAGCCCACCGTTCCCCCAGATGGTCTACCGAGGGGTCGTCGGTCCTGAGAATGGCGAGGGCTAAGGGTAGGGCTGACCTAAACACGTAGAGGGCTTGGGTCTTTGCGTAAACCTGCTGGAGGGCGACCTGGGCGTTCTTCACCGTGGTGTAAAGGTCCAAGAGGAGTAAGCTGGCACTGAGAAAAAGGATAAGAGTTAAAACCAGAGTCATCTCAGGGTTGCATCCAGCTCATAAATACCCTGACCCGTGTTGTCCACCAGCTTGAGCTTGAGTATTTCAACGCCTACACTTTCCAGAGAGTGGAGGAGCTTAGGTATGTTTTCACCCTTCAGGTTTTTTGCCTTTACTTCGTAACCTACGTCTACCTGCTTGAAGGAGAGAAAGTCTGCGCCCACCTCCGAGAGCCTTTGCCTTACCAAGCCTTCGTCCAAAATTACCTTCTGCTTTGTCTGGTAGTTTTTCAAGAGGAGCATAACCTCTTTGTAACGTAGGTATTCATCGTAGTAGCGGTCTCTTAGCCTATAATACCTATCAAGGAGCAGAGCGGTCAGGGCAAGTGTAAGGAAGAAGAGCACGAGGTTTAACCTGCTCAGACTCATGGCACCCTCAGCTCAAACTCTACCCTTCCCGTAGGCGTTTCCTTTGTGGAATGAAGTTTTATACCCTCGAGAAGGCTTCTATCCGCCTCGCCCCTTAAGGTGAGCCTTCCCTCCGCATACTCAAAGCTGTAGAGCTTCATACCCGGCTTGAGGCTTTCTTGAGCCTTAACAAGTAACTTCGTAAGTCTGAACTCCTCGCCCGTGGATACCTTCGCCCTCACCTGCTGGTGGAGAGAGACTATCGGCTCCTTAGGAAAGAGCTTTTTAAACTCTGCCCTCTGTGCCTCCTTGAGGCTTTCCACAGAGTATAGCTTTTGTATACCAACCAAACTCAGAGCGAAAGCTACAAGAACACCACTGCCCGAGTAAGCGAGCTTTCTTATGTCCTCCGGTGTAAGGTCCTTCTTTCTGAAGCTGGGATAGGGGTTTTTAAGCACCTCCCTCAGACAGACGCCGAGACAGACCGCATACTCCCGCTCGCACAGGGTGAGGTCTATACTCTCGGGGAAGAGGCTTCTCAAACCCTTCAACCTTGAACCTCCACCTGTTAGAAGAACCTTCCCTTCCAGCGAATAGCCAGAGAGCTCAAGGATATCCTTCACCGCCTCTTCCACTTCTTTCAAGCTCATACCCTCAAACCTCTTTAGCCTTTCCCCCTCTTCCAGATTTATATTTCTGCTCTCCGACAGCTTACGGGTTAGGTAATCACCCCCTTTTAGCACCACGCGAAAAGACTGGAGCAAGCCCCCTTTCACCTCCACGAAGACCGTCTTCCTCCTACCCCAGTCTATGAGCAAACCTTCCTGAGAGTGCAGGCTGTAGAGCCTTGCAAGAGCAAAGGGCTCGAGCTCAAACTCTTGGCAGTCCGCACAGTCTTTGCAGAGGGCAAGATATACCCTGTTATGGGTTAGGCTCGTGTCCTGCCTGCTTTCAGGAAACCTCTCTCTGGCATAGGCTTTTAGTCTTTCCAGCGTAGCCTTTTTTTCCTCGCTTTTGAAGTCCTCAAACTTTACCAGAGACCTGTCGGAGGGCACAGAACAGATGGTCTTACCCCTTTTTGAGGATAGCCTCCACTCTCTTGAGAGGGGGTTGTATTCTACGCTCAGAGACTTTTCACCATCCTTTGCGGTTACAACCTTCCTTATCATCCGCTTAGCCCTCTTCCGAACAACATCCTATTCCTCCGCCTTTACCGCCCTGAGCACTTCCTCAGGGGTGGTTATACCTGCCAAAACCTTCCTTATACCATCTTCCAACATGCTACCAAAACCTTGCCCACGGGCGAAGTTTCTGAGCTCCACCGCATCCTGGGTTTTAATTATAGTTTTCTTGAACTCCTCCTCCACTTCCAGCACCTCGTATATGCCCGTCCTTCCTTTGTAGCCCGTTCCCATACAGTGTTCACAACCCCTACCCCTGTAAAGGATACATTCCTCCGAAAGACCAAGCTGAGAAAGTTCCTCCTGCGAAGGTTTATAGGCTTCTTTACAGTGGGGGCAAATCCTTCTTACGAGCCTCTGGGCAACCACACCCTCAAGGGCGGAGGCTATGAGAAAGGGTTCTACCCCTAAGTCAAAAAGCCTGGTTATGGCGGAGGGTGCATCGTTGGTGTGGAGGGTGGAAAGCACAAGGTGACCCGTGAGCGCAGACTGGACCGCAATCTCCGCGGTCTCCGCGTCCCTTATCTCACCCACCATTATCACGTCCGGGTCCTGCCTTAGGATTGCCCTGAGCCCTGTAGCAAAGGTAAGACCTACCTTTGGGTTTACCTGTATCTGACTTACCCCTTCTATCTGATACTCGGGCGGGTCCTCTATGGTGATGATGTTTCTCCTCGGGCTTTTCACCTCCAGTATCATGGCGTAAAGGGTAGTGCTCTTTCCCGCACCAGTAGGACCTGTCGCTAACACTATGCCATAAGGCTTTTGAGAAAGCCTTCTAAGCTTTAGGAGGTCTTCTTCCCAAAGACCCAGGTCCTCCAGCCTTAGAAGCCTACCACCCTTCTCCAAAAGTCTAAGAACAACCCTCTCGCCGAAGACGGTGGGCACCACTGAGACCCTTATGTCCAAGTGTCTTGCACCTACCTTTACCGCAATCTTGCCGTCTTGAGGAACTCTTCTCTCCGCCACATTGAGGTTTGCCAGCACCTTTATACGAGAGGCTACCTGCTCCTGAAGAGAGAGGGGTATGCGGGTGTACTCATGAAGCACGCCGTCAAGCCTGACCCTAACTATCGCCTGACCTTCATAGGGCTCTATGTGCACATCTGAAGCTCCTGCGTTGACCGCCTTTATAAGCGTTTGGTTTACGAAGCTGACCGCAGGGCTCGTTTCCTCTTCGTAGAGTATGTCCCTTATTTCCCTTTCCTCAAACTCTCCTTCTATGCGCACCTCTTCCTGAGCCAGCACCTCCTGAAGCCTTTGTGCAAACTCTTCCTCTGGAAGGAAAAGGGGTATAACCTCCTTGCCTGTGCTGAAGCGGAGCTCCTCAAGAAGCAGGGGTTCTATGTTCTTAGGAGCTACTACCTTCAGGTATCCCTCACCTTCTTCAAGGGGTATAAGGCGGTAGGTTCTCAAAATATCCACCATAGGCTCTAAATTTTAACCCAACCTGCGGAGTATATACTATATTCTCTATGAAGCTACTGTATTTTGCCATGCTTAGAGAGAGGTTAAATAGGAGCGAGGAAGAGGTAGAGTTTGAAGGCACGATTGCACAGCTCAGAGACTTTCTCATAAACAGATATGGAGAGCTTGAGCCCTTGCTCAAGGTATCCAAGTTTGCGGTCAACGAGGAATATGTAGAAGATAGTTACTTCCTAAAGGGTGGAGAGCGTGTGGCTGTGATACCTCCTGTAAGCGGTGGCTGATAAGAGGGCTCTTTTCATAAGACTTTCCTCTTTAGGAGATGTGGTTCTCTCCTCTTGCGTGATAGAACCACTCAGAGAACTCGGATACAGACCCTACCTTCTTACCTTCTTTCCCTACGGTGAGGTTTTTCTGGAAGACCATAGGCTGGAGGTCTTTCAGGTGAGGAGGGAGGAGCTCTTTGAAAGACAGACCCTGAAAAAACTCAAGGGCTTTGACCTTTACCTTGACCTTCACAAGAACCTAAGAACCTTTATGCTGAGGCTCAGGCTTGGCGGAAATTGGAAGAGCTACGATAAGCAGTCTATAAGGCGACGGCTTGCCCTATACTTCGTCACCCTCCGAAGACCTTACGATGTGGTGTCCGCCTACCTAAAGACCATAGGTTACAAAGAAGGTAGACCAAAAATAAACCTACGAGAAGAAAGGGTGGAAAGTTGGAAGAGGGAGCTCGGGAAGGATTATGTTTGCATAGCACCGGGGGCAAGGTATAAAAAGAAAAGGTATCCTTACTTTGGAAGGGTTGCGGAGCTCTTTCTCAGAGAGGGTTACAAGGTGGTTTACGTAGGAGACAGAGAGGACAGAGAGTTGTGTAAGGACTGGAAGGGTATTAACCTCTGTGGTGAAATTCCTCTGATAGATGTGCTGGGGGTTATAGGAGGTGCGAAGCTCTTTTTGGGCAACGACTCGGGTCTGCTGCATATGGCAAGGGCAGTAGGCACAAGGGCTCTACAGGTCTATGGGTGCACCCATCCTACCCTTGGCTTTGCCCTCAGGGAAGAGGAGGGTTTATACCTGCTTAAAGGTCTTTACTGCCAACCCTGCGACCTGCACGGAAAGGGAAGTTGCAGGCTGGGGGACTATCCATACCCCTGCCTGCGCATAGAACCGGAGTTCCTTTTTGAGAAAGCTCTCAGTCTCTTACCAAGTTAAAACCCTTCCAGCCATGCCAAGGGTTGGGAGTGCTTGGGTAGGCGTCATGACTGGGAAGCTGTAGGCAAGCTCTTCCTCCTTCATGTTGTTGAGGTCAAGAGACTGCTTGCAGGCTACCATCTGAACTCCGTTGTCAAGGGCGAGCTTTATAAAGTAGGAGAGAGGCTGTCCACCTTCCATGGGGTATAGGTTGTCCGCCACGCCCTCTTTAAGCAGCTCTGTAGCAGGACCAGTAAAGTAGACTACTACGTTCATATCCTCCGCAGCCGCCGTAGAAGCGAGGAAGAAGGCAGAGGGTAGCCTCTTGATGTTCTCCTTACCCGTCAGCAGTATTATCACTAAGTCTGGCGCCTTCTGCTCCATCTTTTACCTCCTTTTAAGTTTATTGAAATATCATTATAACCCATAAAAAGCATCGCCCCAAAGCATTAAAATTCTTTGTATGAAGCTCGTAAAAGCCAAAGAAATGCAAGATATAGAGAGAAAGACTGTAGAGGAGCTTGGCATACCTTCTCTTCTCCTTATGGAGAGGGCTGGGCTTTCGGTTGTGGATGTCATAAAAAGAGAGTTTCCTCAAGCTAAAAGGGTGCTCGTGGTAGCTGGCAGGGGCAACAACGGTGGGGACGGTCTTGTGGTGGCAAGGCAACTGTACTTGCTTGGCTACAGAGTTGGTTACACATTAGCAATGGGAGAAGAGCTAAAGGAGGACGCAGGATTTCAGCTCCGCATACTCAAGAACTTGGGG
>JANWWH010000046.1 GCA_025056375.1 Aquificaceae bacterium | reverse complement strand
GGAAGATGCTCACCATGGACATGCAGTGGGAGCAAAAGTTTGGAGACATGATACCCAACATACAGATAGGCTTTAACGACCTAAAGGACTACAACGCTGCAAGAGATGACGCAAGAGCTTTCTGGGCACAGGGTCAGCTCCTCTACGACAAGGTGGTGGGTGTTGGAAAACCTGCCCTTGCTCTTGGATACTTCTACAGTGAGCAGAAGCCTGCTGCTGCTGGTGCTGCTAAGCCCAAGGTCAACAGGTATGCTGTTTACTTCAACTACTACATAAAGGGCCACGCCGCCAAGATACAGGCTGGTCTGGACAGCTTCCAGAGAAACAGAACAGACAGAGGCGCTACGGGTAGAAGCTTCACCGACTTCACCCTTGCTCTTCAGACCCAGTTCTAAGACTTCATAACGCCCCGCCCTTGCGGGGCTCCTTGTAAACTTTTCTTTATAACTTCTGCCTTTTCCTCTGTGTCAACTCTCAAAGAAAGTTCAGCTTCGGGCAGTAGAAAGTATCTTCCTACATGTAAAACTTTACAGCCTTTCAGTTCTTTTATAAGGTATGAGGCGAAGGCATCTGGTATGTCCCAAAGTAGGACTTTTCCAAAGTTTTCCATTTTCAATGTTTGTGAAAGTCGATAAAAGCTTTCAAAACTCGGCTTCACAAGTAAAGTCTTCTGGGTTTTAAAGGGGCACGCAAAGCTCTCATCGGTGGTTATCAGAAGAAAGTCTTTGAGGTCTTGCTCTATGAGCCACTCTACCCCAGAAAGCTCGTCCACTGCCCTTCCCATAAGGTAGGCAAGCCCTTCCCTTTTGTCAAACTCGCCCAGAGGTATCATCCTTTTCCAGTCTGGTTTTTTCGCCTCTGGCAGTGGTGGCAATATAAAGTTTTTGTAACCTATAAAGGTGATAAAGTTTTCCACAGGTTTTTGCACCGCTTCCCAGCTTAGGTGGTTCCTTGTCCAGTTGAGCCCTAAAGGTAGTGGGCTTTCCAGCACTCTTACAAAGCCCTTTGCCCTTAAGACCTGTGGTGGAAGGCTTCTAAGAAATCTTTCGAGCTCTTCCATTGCATAAAAGCCTTCAGCTTTTAGAGTTATCTGAGAAAACCTCTCTCTGACAGCGTGTCCACTTTTTTTCTTTGCATAACTTTTGCTTTCAGGCGACTTACCCTCAAAGAAGGTAAAGAAGTCCTCCTCTACCCTACCTTCGTAGCACAAAAAGGCGGGTCTGTCTCCAAGGAGCTCCGTAGGCTCTTCGTGTTTTTCAAAAAGGTCGCACCTGCTTATGACTACGCAGTCCGCATACTCCAGCTGAGCCCTGAACACAGGTTCGTGATGGAAATCTTTCCAGCTATCCGCAGGTAGCATACAAACCACCACTGGCGTGCCACAGCCAGCCTCCTCCACGGCTTTCATCAAAGGATATGGGTCCGAGAGTCCTGAGGTCTCAAGGACCAGCAAGTCCACACCTTTGAGGGTCTCCAGAGCTTTTAAAAGCTCACCCGTTCCCTCACAGCAAAGGCACAATCCGTCAACGCCCAGAGCTTCTATGTTCTCCGAGTAAAACCTGAGCTTGTCGTAGCCTACTTCCCCGAAGTCGTTAACCAGTATGCCAATCCTTCCGTATCCATACCTTTCCACCAGACTTTTGAGGACAAAGGTGGTTTTACCACTACCCAGAAAGCCCGTCACCAAAAGGCTGAGGGGCATCAGACCAAAAAGGCTCTTCCAACCCTCTCAAAGACTTGATAAAAGTCCCTTACCACCTGCCCCTGAGCCTGACCAGAGGGTGCGGTCTGTATTCTTTTAGTTATCTCCCACCTTTCCGTGTCCACCACAAAGACGCTGTCCGCCACCCTGTTGGTTATATACATCTTTTTACCCACGAAGACCGCGTGTCCCATGTGCCTTCCTACGCCCGTATCTACCACTTTTATGGACTTCCTTTGGGCTATGTCTACAACCTCAAACTTTGTGTCTCCATACTGGGTTATGACTGCATACCTTCCGTCAGGCGTCATGTAGGCATGCCCTACACCCTTTATGTTAGAGTTTATCCTTGCCACCTCCTTTCTTTCTACCGCATCGTAGAAGGCTATGGTAGTGCCTTCAAAAGGGCTTGCCCCTCTGTTGCAAAGCACAAAAAGCCTGCCGTCGTTGGTAAAGTTGCCGTGATGCCCCTCTATTCTCGCTTGGTCTTGCTTTTCAAAGACATCTAGCTCCGGCTTTAAGAGTCCTCTATAAAGGGGTGATGCTGGGTTCGAAACATCATACACATAAACATTAGGTGCGGAGAGAGAAGTCTTTGGCTCGTTAAACTCCACCGTAACCCACAGTTCTTTGCCCCTCCAGTCAAAGTAATGGGGGTTGCCGGAGAGGGTTACTTCCCTTAGCACCTTACCCTCCCTGCTTATGAGATAAAATACATTGTCCGCATAGTTGCCTACTGCGTATATACTACCATCAGGAGACCAAGAGCCGTGCATGGTAAAGTCGCCTTTGTGTTCCTTGTTTGCCACAGGTAGGTTTACTGCCCCCACTATTTGATTGTTGGATGTGCTTATAAAAACTACTCTGGTGCCATCTCCATCAAGCCCTGAGTGGTTCACCGCCACGAGAGCACCGTCAGGAGAAACCACAGGATGCTTTGGTCTGTTACCCGTCTCAAGGTTTCTGACCAACTCCAGCTTCTGGGCGTCTATTATGCTAAGGGTTCTGTTGTCTGGGGCGTTGTTTGCCACATAAAGAAACCTGCCGTCCTTCGAGATAGAGCCAAGCGTTCCACCTCTTCCACCCGTTTCTATGACCTTTATTACCTCATCCTTTGAAGGGTCTATAACCGCCACTTTTCCGTCACCCCTGAGAGCAAAGACTGGCATGTTCTGTGAAGCCATTGAAAGCCTGTTAAGCCCAAGAAGCACATAAGCACCCCCAAAACCTGCGCTGACGAGTAGTTCCCTCCGCGTGAGCATGTGACACCTCCTCTTTTGGGTGTATGGGGACTATTCTATACTAATTTTTGGTTTTGTCAATGTGGAAGTGAGGTTCTATAATTAACTGTCATGAAGTTTCTCTACGAGGGGAAGGCAAAGATAGTTTACGAGGTGGAAGGGGATAAATGCCTTATACACTTCAAAGATACTGCTACCGCCTTTGATGCCACAAAGAGGGCAAACATAGAAGGGAAGGGCGTTCTAAACAACACCATATCAAGCCTGCTCTTTCAACTTTTGGAAGAGAAGGGTATAAGGACGCACTTCATAAAGAAGGTCTCCGACAGAGAGATGTTAGTGTGGAGGGCAAGGAAATACGACCTTGAGGTAGTGGTCAGAAACATAACCGCAGGGAGCTTGTGTAAAAGGCTGGGATTGAAAGAAGGAGAGAAGCTGAAAAAGCCTTTAGTGGAGCTCTTCTACAAGAGGGATGACTTACACGACCCCTTAATATGCACCGAGCATGCCCTCTTTCTGGGTCTTGCGGAGAGGAGAGAGATAAGGGAGATGCTCAGGATGGCGTTGGAGGTAAACAAGTTATTGAAGGGTTTTTTCAGAGACCATGGTCTTTTACTGGTGGATTTTAAATTGGAGTTTGGCAAGCTACCCGACCGCACCATTGGGGTTATAGACGAGATATCGCCTGATACTTGCAGGCTTTGGGATGCAAAGACGGGCGAGAAGTTGGATAAGGACAGGTTTAGGTTTGATTTAGGCGACCTCCTTGAGGGTTACAGAAAGGTTTTAGAAAGGGTTCAGGGTGGGTAGACCACCAGCATAACCCTCCCCATCTTGACCCACGCCCTGTCAAGCTCCTTCTCCTCCACCTTCTTTAACTTCTCGTAGCCCGTGTGTAACAAAAAGGTATCCTCTTCGTATCCTACTACCACCATGTAGTGGGGACTGCTCACACCAAACCTTCCAGTTTCCACGAGTATTATAGGAGGTATGCCCCTGTCTATAAGAAGCCTCAGGTCTTTAACATCTCCTTTTCTGGTCTCTACCCTTAGACCCAGAGACTTAGCGTAGTTTTCAAGGTCCGTTATGAGAGCTCCCTTCAACTTCGGATGATGGACCCTTTCGCCTATAGCCTCTTGAGAGATTGCCATACCGTAAAATTGGAGGACAGAGCTCAAGGAGGCAGGACCGCAGAACTGGTCTCGCTGTTTAACGAAGGGCACTTGTAGGCTTTTCGAGTAGGCAAGAAAAGAAAACAAAAGAAGTAAAAGGAGCATACCTACCTTATTATTATCTCCTTGTTGAGAAGCTTTAAAAGGACGACGATGAGTATGGCAACGAGAAGAACGCCTATAGCTAGACCAACGCCGTCACCGCCTGCCAGAACCTTATCGGAAGCCTTTGCCAGCATGTGTATCTGTTGGTCGCTTAGCTGAGAAAGTTTGCTTTCCACCTCTTCTTTTGTAAGACCGTAAGCTCTCAGCTTTTCCTGAACTTCCTTGCTTTCGAGAGCTCTCTGGACTTTTGCCAGTTCCTCTTCCCTCTTTGAGTTTAAAATCTCAGAGGCAGGCTTTGAACCCACAAGCCCTGCAAAGGTAGGTGCGGTGTTGAAGGTAAAAAACCACCCAGCCACACCTATCGCCAGAATGGGCTTTCTGAAAAGCCTTAACATGTCTACACCTCCTTTTCGGGTTTAGGTTAATTATATCAGAAGTCCTCAAGGTCAGGGTTAAAGGGTAGCGTGCCGTATCTTGCCCCCTCCACCCACACTTTCCTACCCTCCACCCTTAGCCTACCCTCCGAAATCCATTTAATAACTTGCGGTAGTATCCTGTGCTCATGTTCAAGTATCCTCTGAGAGAGGGTTTCCTCACTGTCCTCAGGTAGCACGGGAACGCAAGCCTGAGCTATCACAGGACCGTTGTCAAGCTCCTCCGTGACAAAGTGGACGGTGCAACCGGTAATCCTTGCACCATACTCGAGAGCCTGCCCCTGAGCCCTTAAACCCCGAAAGGCAGGGGTTAGAGAGGGGTGTATGTTTATGACCTTCATGGGGAAAGACTGAAGGAAAAGGGGAGAAAGAACGCGCATAAAGCCTGCAAGAACCACGAGCTCCACGCCTGCTTCTCTCAATGCCCCCGCAAGGGCAAGCTCAAAATCTTCCTTTTTCTTAAAGTCCTCCCTCTTTATAACCCTGTGAGCTAAGCGGTATTTTTCACACCTTTCTATTGCCTGAGCGCCCTCTTTGTCAGATATGACCAGGGCTATTCTGTTTCTTAATATGCCCTTCTGTATGGCTTCTATTATAGCCTGCAGGTTTGAGCCCCGCCCAGATACCAGTATGCCCAAATTCATGTTATCATATTCTACTTCAGAAAGAGGTCAAAAGGAGGAGATAGAATGAACGTGGAGTTCATAGGTAAGGGTATTGAATGGACAGACTCCATGAAAGCTTTTGTGGAAGGTAAGCTGGAAAGGTTCAACAGATTTCTGAGGGAGGCGGAGGAGGACCAAGTGGAGGTGGTGGTTACCCTATCCACATCAAGGGCAAAACATAAGGACTTTGCAGGTGAAAGCAGACCTACCCTTTACAGGGTAGACATGGACATCTACTTGAAAACCTGGGGTGGCGGTGCTCTGCATGCTTGGGATGAGGATGTGGACACTTTCTCAGCCCTTGACAGGGTTATGGATGAAATAGAGAGACAGCTCATAAAGCTTAAGCAAAGAAGGCACGAACTGAGGAGGAAGGGGCATAAGATAAAGGAAGAGATTATAAGGGAGGAGATAAGACCCCACGAGGAGAGAGAGAAACCTCTGGTGGTGGAGGAGGAGCTCGTGATAGAAAAGCCCATGAGCGCGGAGGATGCTGTATTTGAGCTTCAACACTCAGGCATATACTTTCTGCCCTTCCTTGATGTGGATACGGGAACACTCAAAATAGCCTACAGGAAAAGAGGGGGAAACTACGGCATCATAAACACCAAGTGTAAAGGTCTTTAGGGATAGCCTGCCCTCAGGGGCAGACTTCTTTCTCTTCTACCTTTACGACCTTTCCATCCTGATAGTAGGTGGTTTTAACTAACCTGCAGTTACCCCTCGTCGCCACTGGCTCTGCTAACACCTTCTCCCTCTTATCCACCGATTCATACTGGACAGGTCTGTTCTGGACAGCTGCTTCTCTGGATGCCCTCGAGGCTATCTCCGTTATGGTGCCTCCTATGACCGCGCCAAGAGCACCACCTATCACCGCACCGCGCCACCTGTTGTCCCTATCTATGAGAGCTCCCGCTATTGCACCACCTATGGCACCCACCGTGGCACCTTCATAGGTTCTCTGAGTAGTTACCTGACCGCAGGAAAAGATAATACCTACACCAAAAACTGTGAACAATAGAAATGCCTTCCTTCTCATTATTCACCTCCCAAGTTTGATAATAAACCTTCACTGATTAAAATTTCATTAAAAATTCTCAGAGACTCCTCTCCCCTTTCATCCAAGTTATAGTCAAGGCAGGAAGTGAAGTATTCTTTAAGAAAAAGCCCGTATTTCTCCACCTTTAGTCTTCCCTCCTTGAGGTCTTTGAAGAAACTGGTCTTTGACTTTTTGCACTGTTCTTCTATAAAAAACTCAAGCCCCTTCGGTGCGTCTTTCCTTACCAGAAAGAGGGCAAAGACGAAGGGCAGTCCGTAGAGGCGAAACCACTCCTCCCCAAGGTCGTAGACATACTGCCATTCTCCTTTTAGCCTTTCCTGTAGGGCTTCGTCGCCTATGAGCATAAGAGCTTCCGCCCGTTCTCTATCCTCCAACCACTCTGGCTCTCTCTTGTAAACCCTCCTTATAAGGTATATAGCCAAGGCTCTTGAGCTAAGAGAGGCAGGTGTGAGGTATACGCTGTTTACCTCCCCGAGGGGCTTGGTGGAAAAGATAAGCACCGAACAAGCTCTTTCTGTGGAGGATATGGATAAACCCCGCACCAATCTATAGTTCTCTGGGTGTTTTAGATACTCCAGGGAGGAGACTATGCCCGCCTCAAGCTGACCCTTTCTGAGGAGGTTCACAAGTTCAGAAGGATGACCTTCTACAAAACTTACCCCCCGTGCCTCCCAAAGGTAAAACAGAGGTAATGTGTTCAGATAGTGAACCCTTCCTATTCTTACCATCAAAGCTTTTTGGAGAGCTCCACAAATAACTGAAGCTTCTGATAAGCCCTCCCGGAGTGGATGGACTCCTTCGCCATCTCAAGTGCGTCTCTCCTATCTTCCGCAAGCCCCGACACAATTATTCCAAACATAGAGTTTAATAAAACCATGTAGTAGGCAGGTGAAACCTCACCTTTTAACACAGAAAGCACCATTTTTGCGCTTTCCTCCACAGAAGAAACCCTTATGTATTCTACTGGGTAAGTCTTGAAACCTATTTCCTCAGGATGGAACTCGTAAAGTAAGACCTCCTCCCCCCGTAGCTCCGCTATGCGCGTGGGTGCGCTCACGGAGACCTCATCCATGCCATCCTTACCATGAACCACGAAGGCTCTTTTTATACCCATACCCCTAAGGGCAAAGGCTACCTTGTCCACCAGGCTGTCCGCAAAGACGCCAAGAAGCTGTCTTTTTGCGTCCGCAGGGTTTGAGAGGGGACCCACGAGGTTAAAGATAGAACGGATGCCTACCTCTCTCCTCGGACCTATAACTCTCTTCATGGCTGGGTGAAACATAGGAGCGAACATAAAGCCTATGCCCGTCTCTTCTATCATCCTCTTCACCTGCTCAGGACCGAGGTCTATCTTTGCCCCCAGATGCTCCAGAAGGTCTGCGCTACCGCTCTTTGAAGAAACAGACCTGTTGCCATGCTTTGCCACTTTTATGCCAGCCCCTGCCAGCACAAAGGCGACCGTGGTGGAAACGTTGAAGGTCTCCGACATGTCACCACCGGTCCCGCAGGTGTCCACAAGATTCTCCTTATCTTCCAGCTCCACTTTCTTAGCCCTTTCTCTGAAAAAGCTGGCTGCGCCCTCAATTTCTTCTGGGGTCTCGCCCTTCATTTTGGTAGCCACTATAAAAGCTCCTATCTGGGCATCCGTCGCCCTCCCCTCCGTTATATCCTCAAGAGCCTGCTTTATCTCTTCCTTGGAAAGGTCCTTAAACTCTGAAAGCTTTTTGAGTAGCTCTCTCATGCTTAACATTTTACCGCAGAGAGCAGGAGCTGTTAACACCTTAACCGAATCTTAACAATCTCTCGTTAAAATACTTTTTATGAAAGAGAGGATAGACGCACTTATAAGGGAAATTGAGAGGGAAAAGAGTTCTTACCGTAAGTTTCTTAAGAAGGGGGAAAGGCTAAAGAAGAGAGAGCGAGACAACTTCCTGACGGAGAAGGACAGAACCATACTCATTGAGTCCTTCGTAGTTGGCGGTTTGCTTGAGAACCTTATAACGAAGGCAATAAACAGAATGTTTTAAAGAAGTTTTTGGAGGGTGGAAAGCACTCTCTGATGGTTTCCAGATATCCTTACTCTCCCTTCAAAAAGATACCTTATCACCCTTGAGGGTTTATCCACAAGTCTCATGAGGTCTTTGTAGGTAAGGGTTACCTGGTCTCTTGCCCCCTCAGGCTTCTCCGCGTAAGTTATACCCTCCGAGCTTATGAGAAAAGAGACCTTTTGGAGACCCGGGAGCTCCACCACTAAAAGAAGGGGTTCTTGAATACACTTAAGAGCGTCTCCATGAGTTTCCTGTATATGATGGGCTAAGAGCTTTAGCTCTCTTATGTAGTCTTCAATACTCGCTCTCAATGTGGATGACCCTTTCATCTTTTGACAGCCTCCCTATTATCTCCTCAAGGACCTCAAAAGCCCTCTCCTCTGTGGAGTATATGCCGAGAACTGCAGGAAGAAGAGGCTGGCTCATGTAGGCAACTACCTTATAAACCAGCCTCTTTTTTCCTTCCACCTCAATCTTTGCCTCTTCTACCGAGAGGGATATAACATGCAGGGTATTAAGATACCTGCCACTTCTGGTCCTAAGGAAGTTCATCCTTCCTCTTTCTTCTCCTCTTCTTTGAAAGCCTTCTTTGCCCCCTCCACTGCACCCTCAACGGAGTATCTGACCACTTTTAGAGCCTTTTCACCTATCTCCGCAGCGGTCTTGACTATTTCTTTGCTCACGTCCATCACCTTTGACAGGGCTTCCGCAGGCATGTCCTTGAGGCTTTTTTCCTCTTCCGCCATACCCATCTTCTTCTTGAGCTCTTCCAGCTCCGCCTTAATCCTTTCCAGTTCCTGTGCAAGGTCCTTCCTCTCTTCCATGGCTGTTACCTCCTTTTTGGTTTTTGTAATGAATATAGACCTAAAAGCAGGGTGGTGCCGTTGTTTATAAGTGTTGAAAGAGAAGGTCCGACAAAACCCAGAGCTGAGCCCACGAGACCCACCGTATTGGCAAGGGTGTTCAGTCTGTAGGATGTCCTCAACTTTCTCATGGTGTCTTCCGCTATGTCCACCGCATCCACTAAATGCCAAAGACTGTCGCCTATAACTATGTCCGCCACCTCTATGGCTATATCCGTCCCGCTCCTTAGAGATATGCCTACATCCGCAGAGGAAAGGGCGGGCGAGTCGTTGACGCCGTCACCCACAAAGGCAACCACCTTACCCCTCTTTTTTAAGTTTTCCACCACTTTTACCTTCTCCGCAGGGAAAACCCTGGCGTAGAAGTCTTCTATATCAAGCTCCTTTGCCATGTATCGGGCTATGCCTTCGTTATCTCCAGTGCAGAGGACAACTTCTTTACCTCTGCTTCTTAACTCCGCTACCACATCCTTTGCCTCTTCTCTCAGTGGGTCTCTGAAGGTTAGAAGACCAACGATTTTTCTTTCCTTTACCAGATATAGGACGGACTTGGCTTCAGAATGGAACTTGTCCACGAGCTCTCTCACCTCAGGGTTTATCCTTATTCTCTTCCTCTGCATGAAACGGGTGCTACCGAGCATAAACTTCTTCCCTTCCAAATCTCCCTCCATGCCAAGACCTATGTGATACTGAGAGTTCTCTCTTGGAAGAAGCTCAACACCTCTTTCCTCCGCAAGCTTTACTATTGCCCTTGCCACAGGATGGGTTATTCTCTGCTCAAGAGAGGCTGCGTATTTGAGGGCTTCCTCCTCCGTGACCTCAAGTCCGACCACATCTTCCACCTTTGGGTGACCTATGGTAAGAGTGCCCGTCTTGTCCATTACGAAGGTATCTACCCTTGAAAGTGCCTCCAGTTTACTACCGCTCTTTATAAGTATGCCGTAGGTGGAAGCCTGTGCCACGCTGGAGAGCACGGTTAGGGGTGTGGTGAGGTGTATGCCCGTGTGGTAGTCTATTATCAGGGTTGAAGTGAGCCTGCTTACCTGTCCGCTCAACCCGTAAGAGAGAAGACCCAGACCGAGCGTGGGCATAACCAGCCTGTTTGCCTTATCCTCCGCAAGCTTTTGGATGTTTATGGGCTCCTTTATGCTCTCTTCCACTATCTTTGCAATCTTTGCTACGACCGTCTCCTCGCCCACTTCCTCAACTCTCACATAGAGCTTTCCGTCCTCAAGGAAGGTGCCAGCAAAGACTTTGTCCCCGGGCTTCTTGTGCACGGGGTTTGACTCACCCGTTAAAGAAGCCTGATTGACCAGGGCATCGCCCTCTTCCACGATACCGTCCGCCGGTATCTTCTCACCTGCGTAAACCGCAATCTTGTCTCCCTTCTTTAAGTCAAGGGCTTTTACCTTTACCGCTTGCCCATTACCGAGCAGAAGCCAAGCGGTATCCTCTCGGTAAGAAAAGAGCTTTTCAATCTTTTCGTAAGCCTTTTTC
>JANWWH010000045.1 GCA_025056375.1 Aquificaceae bacterium | reverse complement strand
GTATTGGGCTCCGTAAAAGCTCACTGGAAAAGGCGTGTTTATGCTGACATAGTCATCATCCACATCAGGAAAGCTAATCAGGTTGGGTGAGCTGGCTATCTTGAAGTCAGGAGCTCTGGTGTTTCTGCTGTAGTTGTTCCCGTCGTATACGAAGTCTATGGCAAGACCGGGAATTACGGCGTCGGTATCAAAGCTGTGCTGGGTTGCCCTCGGTGGGTTTTGAACTCCTACGGTGGCACTTCTTCCGTCGTCTATGCTAAGCGGAGCGTAGAAGGTAGCAAAGCAGTTCGTGGTGCCGCTCACTGTCACGTTGCAAGTAGTGTTTCTACCACAGTGGCTACAGCTACCTCCCCAGTCAAGCAAGGTTGCACCTTGAGCTGGAGCAGCAGTAAGGCTTACGGAAGCTCCGCTCGCATAAGCAAGCGCGCATACGTTATTTATTACGCTTATGTTATCGCAGTTTATCCCACCGCCAGATAATGTTCCCATGCCAACGGGATTAGCCAAGAGAACTGGATTTGTTCCACCAAGAGCTCTGTAGGCATTTATCTTACCACCCGTAGAGACTTTACCGGCGAGAGAAGGTGATTGGTCTACGGTGGAGAGTATTCTGTCTTTTATGTTGAGGTAAGTAAAGTTTGGATTAGCCGCCTTTATTAGAGCTGCCAGACCCGTCACATGAGGAGCTGCCATGGAGGTTCCACTTCTGAACTCATACCCGTTATTAGGCAGGGTGCTTAATATCGCAGAACCGGGGGCTGCGACTTGCACCGTATTTGCTCCGTAGTTTGAGAAGGGCGATAGCAAGTTGCTCTTTCCGGTAGAGGCAACGCATACGACGTTGTCTAACTCTGTAGAAAGAGAGCATGGGTATGCCCTTCTAATAGGGCTGTCATTATTCCACGCTTCATTACCTGCGGCAGCTACAAACAGTATGCCATTCTGCCTTAGTCTGTTTATAGCGTCCCTCTCCATTTGATCTGGAGAGCTTACAATACGTCCATAACTTGCATTTACCGCCACTATGTTCTCGCCCCTGTCCTTTAGTGCGATTACGTAGTTTATGCATTCTACTTGGTCGAATAAGGTTCCTCCTTGGGGACCCAAAAACTTACACGCAAGGAGCTTTACTTGCCAATTGACGCCCGCTACGCCCCTTGCGTTGTTGGCTACCGCACCTATAGTTCCTGCCACGTGCGTGCCGTGACCATGATTATCCATTGGGTCTCCGCTGTTATTGATGGCATTTATGCCGTGGCAGTCGTCCACATAGCCGTTGTTATCGTTGTCCACACTGTCGTTACAGGAAGTTTCTCCAGGGTTCCTCCACATGTTGGCGTTCAGGTCTTCGTGGTTGTAGTCTATGCCAGTGTCAAGAACCGCCACTATCACTGTATTGCTTCCCGTGTTTGAGTTCCATGCCTGAGGTGCCAATATCTTGTGCATGCCCCAGAGCTCGCCAAATCTTGGGTCGTTGGGTATGAGCGGATTAGGGTTTGCACTGTAGGGTCTAAAGAGGGTGCTCTTGAGGGCATTTAGCACCTTTGTCATAGGCTCTATTGAACTGTCTCTTTCCGGTGGTTTAGGTATCCTTATGATGCGGTTCTGCTCCGCTATCTCTACTTTTGGGTTTGCCCTTGCAGCCTGAAGGGCACTCTGAGCGGATACGCCACTCCTGAGCTTTATGAGAGCATAGGGAGGACTGACCTCTATCACCTGACCTCCTAACTCTTGTGCTACTTGCTGTGCTACTATTCTGGTGTCTTCGCCCTCTTTAACCTTTATGATTAATTCGTCGGGTATTAGCTGGGTTTGTTCCGCTTCCGGCTCTCTTGCTTTGGCTTTCATCTCACTCAAGCTGCGGGTAGTAAACCCACTCCCCTCGGAGCTTCCAGAGCTCCCACCACCGCAGGAAGCAAGGAACAGGCTTGCGAGCAAAAGCAGAAGAGTCGTCAACTTACCCATAGCTTTCCCTCCTAATAAAGTATATAGCGATAACAATAATATATCACCTTTGTCACGCACATCAACCCCTTTTTTGAGAATGTTTAAAATTTCTCCAAAGCAGGAAAGACGAGGTTTATAATATACACCCTACAAAAAGCCATGTTTTAAGGAAAGGTAAACATGATACGATAACGTAAGGTTAATAAGTTACTTTGAGGAGAGACGAATCAAGTGCCTAATTCCAATAAGTGAGACGATAAGGCAGGGGGTTAGGAACGCTTACAGGAAGTTGGTAAAGGGTAGGTATGAGGATGAGAGGTATTACAGGAGGATATACAGGCGTGGCAGGTATAAGGTGGAGCAGAATTGTTGTCGTGTGCTTATCGGATAATTTTCAAACATTCTCTAAATAAACCTTGACAACTGAGAATAATTTGCATATAATAAAACATAAAATCATCAAGGAGGTCAAGTCATGAGAAAGGTAACAAAGGAGGAAATCCTTAACCTCTACGAGTATGAAAAGGTGCGTCCCCAGAAGGTGCAGGAGATAATACAGCTCAAAAAGAATAGGAGGGTCTTTATAGAGCCTTGGGTGCATCTCGTGTTTGAAAACAGAGAAACGGTCTGGTTTCAGGTTCAGGAGATGATAAGGGCAGAGAGGATGGTAAAAGAAGA
Organism: Aquificaceae bacterium; assembly: GCA_025056375.1. Lineage (GTDB taxonomy): Bacteria > Aquificota > Aquificia > Aquificales > Aquificaceae > Pampinifervens. The sequence continues at coordinate 8,175 of JANWWH010000045.1, read as the reverse complement.
AGAGATAGAGCAAGAGCTGGAGGTTTACAACGAGCTCATACCAGACAAGAACGAACTATCTCTTACCATGTTTATAGAGATACCCGAGGCGAGCGAGAGGAAAAGGCTACTCCCTCAATTAGTAGGTATACACGACCATCTTTACCTCCACATAGGCGGGAAGCACACGGTGAGGGCTGTAGCGGACGAGAGGAGTAGGGAAGATTACGAATACGGAAAGGCAGCGGTGGTTCACTTTTTGAAGTTGAAGCTTACAGAACAGCAGGTGGAGGACTTCAGTAGGGAGCAGGTAAGGATAGAGATAAATCACCCAAACTACAAGGCTATGACCATCCTACCGGAGGAAGTAAGGGCGGAGCTCCTGAAGGACTTGAGTTCTGAGTAAAATATTCTTTTGATGATACATGTATACGCAAGCCTGGGGGGCCTCTTCAAGAGGTTTGGACTGGACCAGTTTGGAGAAATAAAGCAGGAAGCGGTGATATGGCTTGATGTGGAAAAGCCCGGAGACGCGGAGATAGACTGGCTCAGAAGTGCCATAGGCTTCCAAATGCCCCCCAGAGAAGTCTTTGGAGACATAGAGATAAGCAGTAAATACAAGGAAGAGGGAGAAGCCATATACATGAACCTCTCCTTCGTAATACAGCAGAAGGAAGATATAAGCGTTGAACCTGTGCTTTTCTTCATAAAGGGCAGGTATATGGTAAGCATTCGTTACAGAGACATACCCAGCATGCTCATATTCATAAAGAGGATGGAACAGAACCCTATGAGCTTTCAGTTTCCAGAAGCCATATTCTCCCAGATAGTCCACATAGAGGTGGATAGGCTTGGCGACCGGCTTGAGATACTGGGTAGGAGAATAAGAAACCTTAGGAAAGAGGTTTTTGTAGAACAGTCGGAGGAAGTCATAAAAGAGATATCCTACTACGATGAACTGAACATAACCATAAGAGAGACCATAAACGAAAAGCTCAGGATACTCAGTCACTTCGTAAAAAGCCCAAAGGTAAACGCCCAGACCAAGAGGGATATAAAGATAGCCCTTGACGACCTTCACACCCTTCTTGACTACACCAGTTTTTACATGGACAAGCTGGACAGTATCCAGAACTCTCTGCTGGGTCTCATATCCATAAAGCAGAACGAGGCGGTAAAGGTATTTACCGTCCTTGCTACCATCTTCCTGCCTGCTACCCTTATTGCCAGCATCTTTGGCATGAACTTTGAACATATGCCAGAGCTCCACTGGAAGTATGGTTATCCCTATTCTCTTCTGCTTATGGTAGGAATAACCCTTTCCCTTATATACTGGGTCAGAAGGAAAGGCTGGTTATGAGGCTAAACTACAGCAGGGAGGACCTTGTGATAGGTTTTTTCATCCTATTTGCCATCCTATACCCCGTTATCGTTAGCTTTCTCATATTTCTTGATGATGTTAAACAGAGGAGGCATAAAATAGAAGAGGTAAGGGCTTTTTACAGCTTTCTCCTCGGACTTGAAGAGTGTGAGGAAGGTAGAGCCAGAGAGCTCTCGGGGCTTATGTCGGAAGACCTGTCTCGTAACCTTGGTGGTGTAGAAGGTTTACTAAAGAGCTGTCAGTCTTACAAAAAGGCATACCCCTCCGTGAGGACTGAGGAAAAGGTGCTGGGGGAAGATGAAATAAGGGTAGAGCTCCTCAGGAAAGAAAAGGGCATGACCCAGAGGCTACTGTCTGCGCGCATAAGGTTCAAAGTGGAAGGTGAAAACCTAAAGATAGAGAGGGTGGAGTATGAAAAAGGGGGTTGACATAGGGGGGACCTTTGTAAAGGTCTTCTGGGAAGACGGTAGAAGAGAAAAACACTACATAAAGGACTTGTCAAAGAATAGGGAAGCCTTCTTAAAGAGGGTGAGAGAGATATGTTTTGAAGGAAACCCGGAGGCGGTAGGTGTGGCTGTGGCTGGCTTTACCTCTCTGAAAGGGGTAGTCTACAAATCCCCCAACATACCAGCTCTTGATGGCGTGGACATAAGGGAGGTGCTGGATGGTTTGAGAATTAAGGTGGTAAACGACGTCTCCGCAGGTGCTTTTGGAGAGTGGTTCTACGACCACAGAGAGAGCAAGGTCCTGCTCTTCGTGGCAGTGGGGACAGGACTGGGTGGTGGTCTTGTAGTTGAGGGTAAGCCCTTTTTAGGTGCCTGCGGTAGTAGTCTTGAACTTGGTCACCACGCTATAAGGGCTGGTGGTGAAAGGTGCAGTTGTGGAAGGTTGGGCTGCTGGGAAGCCTACTGCTCCTCCTATGGACTTGAAAGAATTTATGAAAGACTTTCGGGAAAAAGGTTTAGGGATTTTCAGGTGATAGAGAGGGCGGAGGGGGGAGAACCCTTTGCCCTTGAAGCAGTCAGGGAGTTCAAGGACAATTTACTTCTTGGGCTCGTGAACGCGGTTCACATCCTTAACCCTGACCTGGTGGTGCTTGGTGGTGGTCTCGTCGGTGCTATGAGAAGACTGCTCGATGGGCTTGAGGAGGAGCTCAGAGTTGCCTGTGAAGACTTACCAGGGCGGTGCTTTCGTCTTTCCTTCTCCACCTGTGCGGAATATTGCATGGCAAGGGGGGCTTTAGCCCTGACCCTTAGAGACGATATATAACCCCATGGAGATAAGAAGGATAGAAGGCACCCTTTTACAGCACGCCATAGAGCGACTTCAGTCCCTGAGTGCGGAGAGGACTGGGGAGGGGCTAAGGATAAGAGCTCTCTCTTCAGTTCCTGAGGTTTTGATGGAGTTATCCTCCGGTGCTGAAGGTTCCATAAAGGCTAAGGTAACCTACTCGGAGGGACGCACGCTTAACCTTTTACTTTCAGGGGGTTCTGAGATAAAGGCGGAGAACCGCTCTTCTCTGGAACTTATGACCGGCGATGTGGTGGAGCTAAAAATAGAGACCACAAACCCCCTCACACTTAGGATAGTAGGACTTCATAGAAGGGGCAATTTAGAGGAATTGCTGAAGCTGGTCCTTGAGGAAGGGGGTGATTTTCTATTCTCTATAAGTCCTGATAGGCTAAAGGAGGATGTAGAAAATTCTGGTCTTTTCTACGAAAGGAAGCTTCTTGACCTTTTTCTGGGTAAGCTCAAGCCCGAGGAGCTCCTTAAGGATGCAAAGGCTCAACTTCTGAGCTCTATACTCAGATACGGTCAAGAGCTCTCGGGGCTTCTGAAGGCTGAAGGTATAAGGAGCTTGGAGGACATATTAAACTTGCTGGAGCTCCTAAAAGCCAAAAACCTTACCTACAGCAAGCTAAAGGATGCAATAAGGGGTTTATTCCTTGAAAACCTTCCGCACGAGGAATATGTGAGACTGGTTAAAGACCTTCAAAGCCAGGGTGAGAGAGGGCTCATACTCGCCCTCGAAAAAAGAGACCTGCTTTCTATCCTTAAAGAACTCTTTAGGAAAGAGATAGAGGGAAGGCTGGAAAAGTATCCTCCTTTGGAGCAAGCCTTCAAAAACCTGAGAAGTCTTGAGGAGCCAGTGCTGAGAGAGCTCTTAAGAGAAGTGGAGGGTGGTTCGGAGAGGAACATGAAGGAGGCTTATCAGGCTCTTAGAGGGCATATGGAAAGGGCGGAGAGGCTCTTGGAGTTTGAAAGGACGAAAGGAACCTCCTTAGAACAGCTCCTCCGAAGGCTTGAGCTCATAAACAGGCTTCAGTGGATGTATGCTACGCAAGGTTACACTTTTTACTTGCCCGTATATTACGAGGGTGGAAGGGGCGGACTCCTCTTCAAAGGAGGTAGAGACTACATAGTTGTATTCAAGCTTGGATATGAAGAGGGTTTTATAGGTGGTGTCCTGAGCATGCCAAGGGAGAGTAGAGTCCTTAACATAAAGCTGTTTACCGACCAAGACCAGTGGAGCAGGGGTTTGAGGGAGAGCCGAGAAATGCTTCGTGTCATGCTCGAAGAGGAAGGGATAAGGTTGAAAAGCCTCTTGGTGGAGCTGATAGAAAGGGAAAGGCTCCTTGAGAGCATGAGGGCAAGCCTTTCTGAAGAAGCCTTTCTTCTGCTCGCGTAGCCATGGAAGAGAAGAAAAGGGCGGTAGCTCTAAGATACGAGCAGAGCAAAGACCAGGCACCCGTTGTGGTAGCAAAGGGCACGGGTGAGCTGGCGGAGAGGATAATAGAAACTGCAAAAAAGCACGGCGTTCCAGTGCTGGAGGACAAAGTTCTCCTCTCCGCCCTTATGAGGGTTGAGGTTTACGAAGAGATACCTCCAGAGCTCTATCGCGCCGTTGCCAAGGTGCTCCTCTTCGTAAGGAGCATAAAGAGGTCAGGCTAAGTTCATGTAAGCCTTTCTTGCTAACATTATCTGGTATTTAAGGAGGCTGGAAAAGCTTTGGAGCTCCTCCATAGCCTCCGCCAGTATGCGATAGTCACCTTCGCTATATGCCTCCTCCAAAGTTCTCAAAAGGCTTCTTATCCTATTCAGTGGCTCTTTACCTCTCACGCCTATACCCTGGAGGAATACGGGAGATGCATCCTCTATAGCGGGCAGTATAATACCCATCCAGGAAAGAGCCTCAAGCACCAAGTTCATGGAGTAATCTCTGCGGTGTTCCTCCTGAAAAGTCTCTTGCATGCCGAGTAACTCCTCTATGAGGTCAAGGAGTTCTATACTATGGTAGAGCAGGTCAAAGGCGGTGTTCACGCTTACTCTTACCTTCTTAGACTGAGAGATAAAAAGCAGGTTTACCAACCTTTCCTGCATGTAAAGGAGCTCTTCAATCCTTTCAAAAAGGTCTCTCATAGGATATACTTAGAGAGCTCCACATCCTTGATTATGCCCTCGAGCTTTGCCCGAACGAACCTGGCATCTATTATAATCCTCTGCCCCGATATCTCCGGTGCGTTGAAGGATATGTCCTCTAAAAGTTTTTCCATGACCGTATGGAGCCTTCTGGCACCTATGTTTTCCATGCGGTTGTTGGCATCCTCTGCGATACGGGCGATTTCTTCCACTGCCTCCTCCGTAAACTCAAGTTCTACGCCCTCTGTCTTCAGGAGCTCTCTATACTGCACCACGAGGGCGTTCTTAGGTTCCTTGAGTATCCTTACAAAATCCTCTCTCGTGAGGGGGCTCAGCTCCACCCTTATAGGAAACCTACCCTGGAGCTCCGGCATGAGGTCTGAAGGTTTAGACATGTGAAAGGCACCCGCGGATATGAAAAGGATGTGGTCTGTCCTCACTTGTCCATATTTGGTCTTAACTACCGTCCCTTCCACTATAGGAAGGAGGTCTCTCTGCACGCCCTCTCGCGAAACACCAGGACCAGCCCCCGGCGTCTTGACCGCTATCTTGTCTATTTCATCTATAAAGATTATGCCAAAGTTCTCAGCCCTGTATATTGCTTCCCTAGCCACTTCCTCCTGGTCTATAAGCTTCTCCGCCTCCTCCGATTCAAAAAGCTGAAGGGCTTCTCTTACTCTCAGCTTTTTCTTCTTCCTGCCACCAAAACCCCCAAGCATGTTCTTTAACTGTTCTTCCAGCTCCTCAAGCCCCGGTGGGCCCGCTATACCTATCAGTGGCATTATCCTCTCTTGCACTTCCACCTCCACCACCCTATCTTCCAGCTCACCCCTTTTTAGTTTTTCTCTAAACTCTTCTCTCTTGCCTGCGTCTTGAACGCTCCTCATGCCAAAGCTCAGCTGTTGAGGTATAAGATGGTCCAGCAACCTTTCCTCCGCCAGCCGCTTTGCTCTCTCTTTGACCTCTTGCATCCTTTCCTGCTTGACCATCTGATAAGAAACCTCAACCAGCTCTCTCACCATGGATTCCACATCCCTACCCACATACCCTACCTCCGTATACTTGGTCGCCTCTACCTTCACAAAGGGTGCCTTTATGAGCTGGGCTATCCTGCGGGCTATCTCCGTTTTCCCTACGCCAGTAGGACCTATCATGAGAAGGTTTTTGGGTGCTACCTCGTCCTTGATGTGCTCAGGAAGTTTCTGTCTTCTCCAGCGGTTTCTAAGGGCTATGGCTACCGCTTTCTTTGCCCCTTCCTGTCCTACCACGTACTTATCGAGCTCTTCCACTATCCTTTTTGGCGTAAGTTCCTCCAAAAGTTCAGAAAGGTATCTCGTCGTCATCCACCTTCTCCCATTCCAAGGTTTCCACCTGAAGGTTTCTAACCAAGTCTTCGAGAAAACTGTTAAGGTCTTCGGGGAAGAGAGTTGGTTTATAGCTCAGGGGAAAAACTCTTTTCACGACCTCTATGGGCGGATTTCCTGGACCGAGGGCAGGTTCTATAACCTTTGGCAGACGTTTTGAAGCCTCGAGGCAGGACATTTTGTAAGCCTCCGAGAGAGCGACCTCTATGTTTGAAAACCTCGCTATCTCGTCCCCATATTCGTAAAGCACGATATCATAAGCGGAGTTTCTGAAAGCTTCCCAATCAAGAACTTCTCTTATGTATTCTCTGCCTTCCCACTCCCAGGTTCTTACACACTCTTTGTTATCCAGCCTGAAGGAAATAACATAAATGTCCACCAGTTGTCTGTCTCCATATACATCGGGGAAAAAATAAAATTCCATAGCCTTTATAATATAACACTGGTGCATCTGTTTTCCAGCTCCGAAGAGGATACCATAAGGCTTGGAGAGAAGATAGGGCACTTGCTAAAGGGTGATGAAGTCATATGCCTTGTGGGCGGGCTCGGTGCGGGCAAGACTACCCTCGTAAAGGGTATAGCGAAGGGTATGGGTATTTTTGAAGGTTATCAGGTTAGAAGCCCTACCTTTACACTGGTCAACGAATACCCCACAGAAAAGGGACCTCTCATACACGCAGACCTATACAGGGTTAGAGAACTGGACCTTTCTGAGTTTCTCCGCAAGGGCGTGCTACTTGTGGAGTGGGGAGAGGGTCTTGAAATATGTGAGTGCACCATAAAGATAGAGGAGCAAGAAGGTAAAAGGGTCTTTGATTTTTTCCGCTGTGAAGGGCTTTTCAAAAAGCTCCTCCGTGACAAAGTTTGTTGAGGTGTTTTAGCTCAAATCTACCAGAGCTGTATTTGAGAAGAGCAAAACCCGTGTTGTCTAGGTGTATGTTCCAGAGGTTTTCGAGCCCAAGACCAAGAGAGAGACAGACCATGGCGTGGAGCGTTCCGCCGTGGGCAACCACGAGAACATTTCTATGTTGGCTACCCATCACATCCCTGAGAAAGCTCTCCACCCTATCTCTAAAGGATTCCATGTCTTCCTGTGTAGGTAGTGGGTTTCTGAGAGGATTGGAAAGCCAACGCCGAAAAAGTTCACCTTCCCTTTCCAAAAGTTCCCAAAAGCTCCTCCCCTCGTATTCTCCAAAGGACATCTCTCTTATACGCTCGTCTACAACCACCCGAAGACCAAGAACATCCGCTATGGTAAGGGCTGTCTTGTAAGCCCTCCTCTGCGGAGAAGAGTATATAACTTCTATACCCTTGTCAGTAAGCTCCTGTGCGGAAAGCCTTGCTTGCACAAAGCCCAAGGGCGTCAAATCACTATCAAGCCTGCCCTGAAATATACCCTTCTCGTTAAACTCGCTCTGGGCATGTCGCAGAAGGTAGAGGTTTTTATTAAGACTTGCAATGTGCATAGGATTAGTATAAATTAGTCAGCTGGGAGGTTTACATGAAAATTTTGATATACGCACAAGCCTTATGGTTAGCTTTGATGTTTTCTTCTAACAAGGTCGTGGCACAGCCCATGAAGGATGGTTTGTGGGAGATTACAGTTAGCTCAGAGATAAAAATGGGTGGTAGTGTAAACAGAATGCCTCCAAATACTATGAGAAAGTGCGTGAAGAGGGAGGAACTTAAAAGTATGTCCCAGGGTAGACAAGAGACAAATCCTGCTAACTGTAGATTACTGCGAGAGGAGCGTAAAGGTGATAAGCTTTTTCTAACTCAGGAGTGTAGAAACGGTGGCGTTGCCTATGTGTACAACTCTACAGGTATATACAAAGAGAACTATATGGAAGTTAACACGGAAATGTCTGTTAAAGGAAGTAAGGATGTTTCCAAGTCTGTCATAATTGCCAAGAGAATAGGAGATTGCAAATAGAAGCGGAGGTAGAAACATGGGTAAAAAAATAATAGGTTTCACATCTGCACTGGCTCTGCTGGCACTTGCTGAGGTGTCTTATTCTCAGGAAGACCACG
>JANWWH010000044.1 GCA_025056375.1 Aquificaceae bacterium | reverse complement strand
AAGTTTATGGCAAGAAAGATGCTTTTGAGAAAATAGAAAATGAAATAAATGGAAAGGGTTTTGTTGTTAGACAAGTTAAAATACAAGCTAAAGAAGATATAAGACGGGATAAAAGAGATAAAGAAGAAAATTTGCGTCGTGAGGTGAAAAAACTTTCAAGGGAAGTGGAAGAATTAAAAAAACAGGTTCGCAACGGTATTCCTACATTGGTAAAATACATAGTGATTATTCTGGTGGGTATAGGTGTTATTGTATTAATACTTTCCATCTTTTAATACTACTTTGGGGGTTAACATATGGCAGACATGGAAGAGAAAATTAGGGGTGTTCTGGAGGTGTTGCCCGGAGTTATATCGGACTTAAAATCTAATAGTCATGTTTTGTCAAAGTTTGGTATCTCCGTAACTCCAGAAGTTATTAAAAAGCTTGAAGAAGTAAAAGAAAAGTTAGAGTTTTTTAAAAACAAGTTTGAAAAGGATATAATTGAAGTTGCTTTTGTGGGTTTAGAGAAGGCAGGGAAAAGCACTCTGGTAAACGCTATAATAGGAAAGAGCATACTACCGTCAGACTACAAAAGAGCAACATACACTACCACTCAGGTAGAATATTCACCTGAAAACTACTTAGAAGTATTTTTCTACGAAGAGGAAGAGTTTTTAAACGAAGTCTATAGGAAAATGTTAAAGGATGTAGAATATCCAGAGGCTGAGCGTCAAACGCTGGATAGCGTAAGCCTTGCGGATTTTGAAAGGTATTTTGAAGGTCTTAAGAACACCGATAAAAGATATATATACGACAAATACAAGGGAAACTTGGAAAACGACATAAAGGAAACAATAGAAGGAAAGGAAAAGATAAAAAGGTATCTAAGGGGGAGGAAGGAGAGAATTCCTTTCTCAAAAATAGACGAGTATAGAGATTACATAGTTGACAAACACATAAGCAGAGCTGTTAAGGAAATAAAGATATACACTGATGCTCTCAGAGGCTTGGAAAATGTAATCATATACGACCTGCCGGGCTTTGACTCTCCTACCTTTACACACTCAAAGTTTACTAAGGAAAAAATAAGAAAGGCGGATGCGGTTGTTTTTGTAAGGGAGGCAGAGAATCCAAGCATAAGGCGTGCGGAGGTAGAGATAATAAACGAGACCAGAGAAGAGGACGGAACTCTTTTGAAGGATAAAGCTTTCTTCTTCTGCAATATGGTGGATAAGCTTCCTAACAGGAAGGACTTAGAAAGGGTTCAACATGACTTTATGGAGGAGCTAACAAGACATGACATATACAAAAAGCAAGAGAGAATTATATACGGCTCTGCACTCGCTAAGCTGCAAGAATTGGGTGTTTATGAGGAATCTAACGCTATAAATGGCTTAAGAAAATTAGAATTAGACCATGGTATTGAAACTTTACTGGATAGGTTGAAGCACTACAACAAAACTGAAAGAAGAGAAGTTTTATACAGGAGAATTAATCATCTTCTCGGCGTTGTAGAAGAGGAAGTTCAAAGGCTTGAGGAAGAGATATCTAAGAAAAAAAGGCATAGCTCCGCAGTTAAAGTCTTTGCACAAAAATTGAAGGAGATAGAAGAGAAAGTTAAGAGGAGCATACTGGATAACATAGATGACTTCCACAGAGATGTTAAGGAAATAAACAGGACAAAAGAGCTCTCTCGGAAGATATCAGAGACAGTAAGAGAGGGTTTAGTGTTTGATAGTTTGGTTAGCAACGAAGAAAAAGAATCAGTTAAGAGAGATATAAACCTGAAAACTTCTACCTTTGAAGAGAAGCCTATTGAATACAACATTAAACTAAGAGATAAGCTGTATGTCTTGGTTTTGGACAAGTTTACAAAGACCATAGAGGAATCTGTTAGAGAGAAGTTGCTGAGCATATCAAACGACCTAAAGGAAAAATTCGTAAAAGCCTTTGAAGTGAGCCCAGATAAAAGAGAAAAGTTTTTAGAAATACTGGAAAAGCACTTTGAAAAGATGGGTGTTAACTTTTCATACGAGGTTATCGGTTTGAAAAAATTCATAGAGAGGTTTGGCGGAGACCTTATTCAACTTCTCATTACAAATCCTGTAGGCTCTCCTGACAGAGAGGGTAAATTTAAAGAAATAGAAAGAGACATATATAGCCTAATGGCTTATGACGAGAATTTTAATCCAGATTTTCCTATTGACTATAAATCCTTAAAGTTAAGGTTATTGTATCAGCAAGGTGACTTAGTTCAAGAGCATACAATAGAAGAAGTCCGTCGCCTTTTAAGCGAGGTGCTAAAGTCAAAAAACATAACATTTGGGAAAGGAAAGGAAGATTACATGGTTTCACTGCTGTTGAATAAGTTTAGCCTTGGAAAGATAAAGGAAATGCTAAATACTATTAAACACCTACCTTATGTAAGGAGCTACGAGGATATGATAAACTACATAAACAACACAACTCCTGATAAGGAAGAGTTTCAGATTGATAAAATAAAGAATTCATCCACATACGAAGAGGTGGAAAAGGAAATAAGTAAAGATGTTGACATACTAAGAGAAATGCTTGAACGAAATGTGATAAAAGCCATAGGTTTGGAAAGGATGATAGTAAACCACATAACTTCTCAGATTCAAACTATAAAAAATTGGGTTTCAGAGATGAGCACAGATTTCCACAACTTTATCAGTGAAAATATTGACCTTATAGCGAAAGATGTTGAAACAGAGATAGCAATGCTTTCCGCTTACGAAGGTGTAATGAGTAGGCTGTCGGACGGACTGGATAAACTGCTTAAAACGCTAACTTCTGGCGGAAGGTAATGTGGAGGTTGAAAAGCTAAAGAGAATTCAGGAAGAGTGTTCCAAGAAAGTCATTCAAAGAGACGATTTTGAAAAGCTTGAGTTGGTTGGGGGTGTAGACCTTAGAGGAGCTCCTTCAATACTTTTACTCAGAGGCGAGTTTTTGTTATTATTCCCGAGTGAGCTATAACTTGACAAAAATACACTAAAGGATATTATAAAAATCAATGTAAATAGGAGGTAGGCATGTTCAGTGAAAACCTGTTGTCCGCAAAGTCTCTGGAGTATCTCAGCAAGGCAAAAGAGTTGGCAGGGAAAAGGGGAGACAGCAAAGTGGATACAGACCACCTTCTGCTTTCCTTTTTGTCTGATGAGAAGTCCGCATTAGCCAAGTATCTGGAAAAGAGAGGAGTAGACCCGAAGGCTTTCTATCGCAAAGTGTCTGAGTATTTAGAGAAGCTCCTTTTACAGATTGCTCGTGCGGTAGAGCAAGAAGCAAAGCACCTTATAGACTTGCGTAGCAAAATCATGCAGGTTAAGTCGGACATAGGACAAGTGCAGGCGGAGCTGAGTAAGTTAGCTAAAGCCAAAGAGAAAATAGAGAGAGAGCTTGCAAGGGCAAGACAGTATGGAGATTACTGGACATACCAAGAGCTTCAGGTGGAGTTGGCTCGCCTTGAGCGACTGGAGGGACAATACAGGAGTCAGCTGGAAGGCGTGGAGAAAAGCCTTTCCGCCGTATTCAGTGCGAAGGATGTAAGAGCTTTCATTGAAAATAGACTTAGTATTGATGGCCTTGTCAGAAGTGCGCTGGAAGGTTCCACTCTCGTGGAGCAGGTAAAAGAACTAGGCATTTCACCGGACAGGGTAAAGGACGCGGTGAGCAAGATAGTTTTTGGAAAGGAGCCAGCTTTTGACTATTCAGAACAGCTACTAAGGGTCCTTGAAAAGGCTCAGGACAAGGCGGTGGCGGAAGGGCGTTCTCAAGTAGAGCCATACCACATAGTTGCAAGTCTTACGGAAGCCAAAGATACTTTGGCAGGTAAGATTTTAGAAGACATAGCAGGAGGTGAGAAGATGAAGGACGTAAGCCAAGAACTCAGAGAAGAGGAAAAATCCCCACTGGAGAGGTTTGGCGTTGACCTGACACAGATGGCGAGAGAGGGCAGGCTAGACCCAGTCATAGGTAGAGAAAAGGAGATAAACCAGCTCATAGAGATACTTTTGAGAAGGAGCAAAAACAACCCCGTGCTGGTGGGTGACCCAGGAGTTGGGAAGACCGCTATAGTGGAGGGGCTTGCCCAAAGGATAGTAAACAAGGAGGTGCCTGTAGAGCTCCAGGACAAGCTTATCATCGCCATAGACATGGGGTCGCTCATAGCGGGTTCCAAATACAGGGGTGAGTTTGAGGAGCGGTTCAAAAGCTTGCTGGAGGAGGTCAAGCAGAAAGGCAATGTAATACTTTTCATAGATGAAATCCACACCGTAGTGGGTGCAGGTAGGGCGGAGGGTGCCATTGACGCGGGTAACATGCTAAAGCCTTCTCTTGCCCGTGGTGAGATAAGGGTAGTTGGTGCTACTACGGTGGACGAATACAGAAAACACATAGAGAAGGACCCAGCCCTTGAAAGGAGGTTTCAACCCATATATGTAGAAGAACCTACTGAAGAGGAAACCTTAGAAATCTTGAAGGGGCTAAAGCCCAAGTTGGAAAAACACCACAAAGTAAGCATATCGGACGAAGCCCTTGAGTCTGCGGTCAAGCTCACGAGAAGGTATGTAACCTTTAGAAAACTGCCAGATAAGGCAATTGATGCCCTTGACCAAGCTTCAGCACGTAAAAAGCTCTCTACAGTATCTCTGCCCCCCGAAGTGCAGGAGATAGAAAGAAGGCTTCGCAGCCTTGAAGAGGAAATACAGAAAGCTTACCTTGAAGGTAACTACGAGAAGGAGGCTCAGCTCAAGATAAAGAAGGTTCAGATAGAAAGGGAAAAGCAGGCGCTTCTTTCAAAAACTGGGGGTGTGGAAGCAAAGCTGGCAGAGATAAGAAAAAGGATGGAGGAACTGGACCAGGAAATAATCAGGGCTTCCGAAGTAGGAGACTACGAAAAGGAAGCAAACCTCAAGATTGAGAAAATAAAGCTGGAGAAGGAACTTAAAGAGCTTGAATCCAAAAAGGCTCAGGAGTTGGTAGTGGGGTGGGAGGATGTGGCTCAGGTAGTCTCCGAGTGGACGGGCATTCCAGTAACACGGCTCAAGGAAGAGGAAATGGAAAGGCTCCTCAGACTTGAGGAGGAACTCCACAGGAGGGTCATAGACCAAGAGCACGCGGTGGTTTCCGTCTCAGAAGCGATAAGGAGGGCTAGGGCAGGTCTTAAAGACCCAAAAAGACCTATAGCCAGCTTTCTCTTCTTAGGTCCTACCGGTGTGGGCAAGACGGAGCTATCCAAAGCCCTTGCGGAGCTACTCTTTGGAGACGAAGATGCACTCATAAGGCTGGACATGTCCGAGTTTAAAGAGGAGCACAGCGTTGCTAAGCTCATAGGTGCGCCACCGGGTTACGTGGGCTACGAAGAGGGGGGAAAGCTCACGGAGGCGGTGCGTCGCAAGCCTTACTCAGTTATCTTGTTGGACGAAGTGGAAAAGGCTCACCCCCGCGTGTTTGACCTGTTCTTGCAGGTGCTGGATGATGGCAGGCTTACCGACTCTCACGGAAGGACCGTGGACTTTAGGAACACGGTGATAATAATGACTTCCAACATAGGTTCTCAATACCTTCTGAGCATCTCTGTGGACGGTGAAGAAGAAAAGGTGTGGAAAGAGTTTGAAAAGGCAAAGGAAAAAGTTTTTGAGGAGCTCCGTTACCACTTTAGACCGGAGTTTCTCAACAGGGTGGATGAGATTATTGTTTTCAAACCCTTGACAATGAAAGAGCTCTTTCAAATAATAGACCTGCTGGTAGGAGGCATCAACAAAAGGCTTTCAGAGAGAAACATAAGGGTGGAGCTTACAGAAGGTGCAAAGGAGCATCTTGTAAGGCTTGGCTACGACCCAGCTTACGGAGCAAGACCTCTCAAAAGAACCCTGCAAAAGCATTTAGAGACCCCCCTTGCCAACCTTATCATAAAGGGCGAGGTGCGTGACGGACAAAGGGTGCGGGTGGACCTTTCTGATGGAAGCCTTCAGTTTCAACCCATGAGCCTCTGAAAGCTTTCCACACCCTCCAAACCCTGGAGGGCTTCCCTAACTTTTAGAAAGCTACCGTGGTTCTCCACCTGAAGGGTGAAGTCCATAAGGGCTTCGCCAGAGGGTAGGCTTCTTGTCCTTGCTTCAGTGATGTTCGCCCCTACCCTTGATATGGTGGAGGTGACCTCTGCCAGCATACCTATCCTGTCCTTTACCACCAGCCTTATCCTTACGGGGTGTAGTCCCTGATGTTTGTTCCACAAAACCCTTAGGACCTTCTCCGATGAAACCTTCTTTATATAGGCAAGGTTTGGACAATCCCTTGAGTGTATCACAAGACCCCTGCCCCTCGTGACCACACCATAGACTTCCTCCCCCGGCAGTGGGTTACAACAGTCCGCAAGGGTATGGAGCACGCTACCGAGCCCGCCTATCTGAATAACATCCTCCACCCTCTCCTGAGCTTTTTCCTTCTGGGTCTTTCTGAAGAGAGAAAAGACCTTCTCCTTTGACAGCTTACCACTACCCAGCAGTAGGAAGAGCTCCTCCTCCGTCTTTACCTTTGTCTCATCCAAGAGTTTCTTGAGAAGGGTCTCTCGGGCTATACCAAGCCTGCTAACGAGCTGGTCAAACCTCTCCTTACCCACCTGTAGATGCCTTTCTCTTTCCAGCTCCTTTAACACTGCCCGTATTTTGTTCTTTGCCCTTGAGGTCACTACGAAGTTAAGCCACTCAGGATTTGGCTTCTTGGTGGGGTTAGTAATTATCTCTACTATGTCACCGTTCTGGAGTTTATAGTTGAGGGGCACTATCCTTCCCCTTACCTTTGCACCCGCACAGTGGTTACCCACCTCTGTGTGTATGTGATAGGCGAAGTCTACTGGCGTTGCACCCTTTGGTAACACCAGCAGGTCGCCCCTTGGTGTAAAGACGAAGACCTCCTCGGAGAAAAGCTCAAGCTTTAGATTTTCCAGGAGCTCCTCTGGGTTTTTACTACCTTGGATGCTTTCCACAAGACCCTTGAGCCAGGAGTATACGCCGCTGTCCTGCGGCTTCCTTCCTTCCTTGTAAGCCCAGTGGGCGGCGATACCCTTCTCCGCCCTCTCGTGCATCTCCCAGGTCCTTATCTGAACCTCCACCATCCTGCCCTTGGGTCCTATGACCGCAGTATGTAGAGACTGGTAAAGATTAGGTTTGGGTAAAGATATGTAGTCGTCAAACTTGCCAGGCACTGGTTTGAAGATGCTGTGCACTAAACCAAGCACCAAGTAACACTCCTGCACCGTGTTCACTATCACCCTAACGCCCAAAAGGTCGTGCACATCCTCCAACCTTATGCCCTTGCGCAAGGTCTTCTGCCAAATGCTATAAAGGTGCTTAGGTCTGTAGGTTACATGGGCTTTGACGCCCGTCTCCCTTAGCCCTTCCTTCAAGGCAGGTATGAAGACCCTTCTTAAGTAGTCCTCCAGCTCCTTTCTGCCCCTACCCACAAAAGCTTTCACCTCTTCATATTCCTTCGGATAGAGATACATAAAACACAGGTCCTCAAGCTCTGTCTTTGTCTTCCAGAGCCCGAGCCTGTTGGCTATAGGCACATATATCTCAAGGGTTTCCCTCGCAATCCTTACCTGCTTTTCCCTTCCAAAACACTGAAGGGTTTTCATGTTGTGCCATCTGTCCGCAAGTTTTACGAAGATGACCCTTAAGTCTTTTGAAAAGGCAAGAACCAGCTTCCTATAATTCTCCGCCTTTTGGGTTTGAAAGTCCTTAAAGTGTATCTTACCCAGCTTCGTTACGCCCTCCACGATGTCCGCCACTTCCTTACCAAAGTGTTCCACGAGCTCTTCATAGCTGGTGCTGGTATCCTCGAGCACGTCGTGCAGAAGCCCCGCTATTATGGTGCTCCTGTCCATACCTAACTCCGCAAGGTAGAGGGCTACTTCTACGGGATGAACCACATAGGGCTCGCCAGACCTTCTGAACTGCCCTGCGTGCCTTTCCTCTATGAACTCAATAGCCTTCTTTAAAAATTCATCCTCCCCACCCAGCATCCTGAAAAGCTTCTCTTCCTGTCTTTTGTATAGCGTAGCCTCCATAGTTTATAATATTAAGGATGTTAAGCAAATTGGCAAACCTCTTGGGGTTCGTATCAAACAACATAGGCATAGACCTTGGAACCGCAAACACGGTAGTTTACGCTCAGGGTAAGGGTATAGTGCTCTACGAACCCTCCATTGTTTCCATAGATGTGCGGAGCGGTAGGGTCCTGGCAGTGGGTAAGGAAGCAAAGGAGATGCTGGGCAAGACGCCAGAGAACATACAAACAATAAGACCCCTCAGAGATGGAGTGATTACAGACTTTGAGTCCACAAAAGTCATGCTCTCCCATTTTATAAACAAGGCTGTAGGAGGAAGCCTTTTCAAGGCGAAGCCCAGAATAGTCATAGGCGTGCCCTCAGGTGTTACGCAAGTGGAGAAAAGGGCGGTGATAGACGCCGCAAAAAGCGCAGGCGCTAGGGAAGTCTACCTAATAGCGGAGCCTATGGCCGCAGCCATAGGGGCGGGGTTACCCATAGAAGAGCCTATAGGCAACATGGTGGTGGATATAGGCGGAGGAACTACGGAGATAGCGGTCATATCCCTTGCGGGTATAGTCATATCCAACTCCATAAGGGTTGCTGGAGATGAAATGACGGAGGCTATAATACAACACGTGAAGAAAAAACATCACCTCCTGATAGGGGAACAAACCGCAGAGAGGGTAAAGATAGAGCTGGGCGGTGCCATACACGAGGAGGAAGAAAGGTTTACCCACATAAAGGGTAGAGACATAACTGGCCTGCCTAAGGTGATAGGTATAAGCAACAGGGATGTGGTGGAAGCCCTCGAGGATGTGGTCTCTTCCATAATAAACGCCATAAAGTCCGCCCTCGAAAGGACTCCCCCCGAGCTTGCCTCCGACATAGCGGACAGGGGCATAACTCTTGCGGGTGGAGGTTCTCTTCTCAAAAACCTTAACGTGAGGATTGAGCGCGAGACGGGTATAAAAACCCAATACTGCGAGGACCCAATAACCGCAGTAGCGAGAGGAGTAGGAAAAGTTTTGGACAACATAGAGCTTATTAGAAAAGTCTCCATGGCATGAAAGGGCAGGGACACGCCTTCCTTCTTCTGTTTCTCAGCTTGCTTCTTTACTTTTCTAGCCCCTCTACCCTTCCCTACCTAAACAAAGCCTACAACTTCCTCAGGCTTCTGGTTCAACCTCTTTTTGAGTTTAAAGGTCTTGTAGTGGAAAACACCAAGTATGCATTGGAGACCTATGTGCTTTTGAGTAGAGTAAGCGAGGAGAATCAAAGGCTTAGGGCTCAGCTTGAGGAATGTGCTATTTACAAAACCCAGCTCAAAACCTGTGAAAGCAACCTTTTCCATATCAGCAAACTAATAGAGCTCACCCCTGAGCTAAAACACTACCCCCTGCTTTACGCCAATGTGATAGCCTACGACCCCTCTGGCAACGATGCCTTCCTTGTAATAAACAAAGGGCAGGGTGCGGGTCTAAGAGAGGGTATGGTGGTCTTTCACGGAGATAACTTGGTAGGTATAGTGGACAGAGTGTATGGAGGTTCCTCGCGGGTAAGGACCGTTTTTTCTCAGGAGTTTTCCATAAGTGCCCTGTCTGGTGATAAGGCTTACATATACAAAGGGGGTTATCCTTACGGCTCTCTCCTGCACGTTAATTTGGAAGATGAGATAAGGGTGGGTGACGGGGTGTTTTTGAGGGTGCCAGGGAAGAACTTTCCCCAGCTGACCATAGGCACCGTTCAAAGCGTATATCAGGAAGGTAAGAGTTTTTTTAAGAGGGTGGAGGTCAAACCGGCGGTGGATGTGAGAAGGGTATCTCTCTGCATAGTTATAAGGGAGGAGCTATGAAATTCTACCTCCTTGCCCCCTTGCTTGCCTACTTTCAGAGTTCGGTGCTCATGGTTTTTTTTCAGAGCTTTCTCTTTGCACCTAATCTCTTACTGGCATACCTCTTCATTGAGCTCATGAGGGAGAAGGGATACGGTCTCAAGAAAGGGGCTTTCTCTGGGCTTTTACTTGACCTCCTTCAGGATTCTTTAGGTCTGCACCTTTTCAGTCATACGCTCTTTACCATGGCGATAAACGCCATGAAGTCAAGGTTCGAGCCCCTAAAGAGGTTCTCTCTGCTCCTCGCTTATGTCCCCTTTTCTCTTATGGAAAGACTTTGCCTTTTTGTCCTCTTTCGTTTAAAATACTTTGCGGAGTTTAGATTAGGGTTGGCTCTTGTAGGTTTTCTTTTAGAGTTTATTTTCCTCCTTATACTCTTAAGGTGGTATCCTAAGAGTGGGGTATGAGCAGGAGACGTCTCCTTTTCCTTATCTTTTTCGGTGCATTTGCCTACCTTTTGGTAGTCCTAAGGTTGCTTTACCTTCAGGTGTTCAAAGGTAAGTATTACGAAGAGCTTGCCCAGAAGAACTACATAAGAAGGAGGGTCATATACCCCCAAAGGGGTGATATACTGGATAGGAGGGGTGAAAAGTTAGCTCAGGACACGCCAAGATACATGCTTCTCCTCGACCACCAAAAACTGCAGGGGGGTGGGCTGGAGGAGGTCCTCGCAAACCTTAAAGAGGTCTTTGGTATAGAAATACAGCCAGAGAGCCTAAAGAGGAGAAAAGCTATAGAGCCCCTTCTTCTAATGGAGTTGAAGACCCAGGAGGAGATAGACAGGTTTTACAACCACAGCTACAAACTTCCAGGCATCTTTATAAACACCCTGCCCTCACGCACCTACCCTCAGGGTGAGGTGTGTGCCCACGTGGTGGGCTATGTGACCTATCCTACGGAGGCTCATCTGCAAAGGTATGGAGAGAGAATAGGACCGCAGAGCCTTTTGGGTGCGCAAGCCTTGGAGAGAGCCTTTGATGAAGAGCTCTTGGGTAGGGTTGGGGCAGAGGAGGTGAGCGTAAACGCGGTGGGTCGCATAACGGGCAAGGTAGGCTATGTGGAACCAGAGAAGGGAACTACCATAGTTACTACGATAGACTTAAGAATACAGAGGATAGCCTACGAGGTTTTCAGAGATTCGGGGCAGAAGGCGGGCGCAGTGCTCTTGCTGGACGCGAGGACAGGAGAGGTGCTAACCCTGCTGAGCTATCCCTCCTTTGACCCCAACAAGATATCAGAGCTCTGGGAAGAGTATAACAAGGACAAGTTCAAACCCCTCTTTAACAGAGTAACCCATGCGAGATACCCACCCGCCTCGGTGATAAAGCCCGCTCTTGGCATAGCCTTGCTTGAGAGGGGTGTATCTCCGAAGGAGGGTGTGGTATGCAAGGGTAGTTTTGAGCTAGGCAAGAGAGACTTCTTCTGTTGGAACAGATCAGGACACGGCTGGGTAAACCTCCACAAAGCTATAAGAGACTCCTGCGATGTATACTTTTACCATTACGGTTACTACAGGCTGGGTCCAAGGGATATGGAAAGGGTTCTCAGAGAGTTTTCCTACGGAGAGGATATACCCTTTGACCTGCCACTTTTGAGGGGTTTTATACCCACGCCCGAGTGGAAGAGGAACAAAAGGAGAGAGCCTTGGTATGGTGGCGATACGGTAAACATGTCCATAGGTCAGGGCTTCATGAAGTCCACCCTTTTAGAGCAGACCCTTATGATGATGGCTATTGCCAACAATGGTGTCATATACAGACCTTTGCTGGTAAAGGAAAAGATAGACGCCCAGGGTAAGGTAACATGGAGGGCGCGGAGAAGCGTATACAGGCTGGTAAGGGCTAATACTGAATACTTCGCCCTTGTAAGGGAAGCCCTAAGGGATGTGGTAAGGTCTGGCACCGCTGTCTCCGCCAACTCAAGGCTCGTGGAGATAGCGGGTAAGACCGGCACCGCCCAAGTATCCGCCCACAGCGCCAGAAGGAAATACCTACCCTACCATCTCAGAGACCACGCCTGGTTTGTAGGCTTTGCACCCTACAGAGACCCACTTT
>JANWWH010000043.1 GCA_025056375.1 Aquificaceae bacterium | reverse complement strand
TTTGGACAGGATACGTTAAGCTCGTAGGCAACCACCTTGTCCGCTTCCTCCAAGACAAGGCAGACCTCCACATACTCCTCTTCTGTTTCCCCAAACACGTTGACTATAAAGTGGGTATCTACCTTCTTTATCTCCGGATAAATCTTTTTTAAAAAGCCTTCCACGCCGGGGTTTTGCAAGCCAATAGAGTTAAGCATACCGCAGGGTGTCTCCGCAATCCTTTCTGGTGCATTGCCCTCTCTGGGTTTTAGAGATATACCCTTCGTCACCACAGCACCCAGCCTTGAGATATCGTATAGCTCAATGGCTTCTACTCCGTAGCCAAAGGTGCCAGAAGCCACCCAGACAGGGTTTTTAAACCTTACACCAAAGAGCTCCACCGAAAGGTCAAGCATATCCAACCCTCTTGAATTCCTCAAGGCACCAACCCAGAGAGGCTTCGTAGTTTATAGGTTCTCTACCGCAGAGCTTTTGCACGCCCTTGCTTTCCACCTCAGGGTCAAGTCCACACACGTTGTCCCTCCACATCATGAGCATTTGGTCAGAGCTGAAAGGTGGTGGATGGAAGAGCCTTTCCACCAGAAGACCTCCTGCATACATAAGGCTTTTTGGCATTGGTATAAAAAACACCCGTCTTCCCCACTTTTCAAACACATCTTCCAAAAGCTTCCTGAAGCTAACCCTTACGCTACCACAGAGCTCGTATACCTTGCTCTCTCTTTCATCAACCTCAAGGGCTTTCACGAAGGCACAGACCACGTCTCTAACATCCACGGGCTGAAAAAGGTAATTACCACCGGCGGGTAGAGCTACAACCCTTATGTATTTTGTAATGTGCCAAAGGTCGTAAAAGAGCTTCTGCTCTGGACCAAGTATAAGAGAGGGTCTTATTATGGTGTGGTGGAGCCCCGACCTTTTCAGCTCTTCCTCTGCCATATACTTGGTGCGGTGATAAAGAGAGGGTGCCTCTTTGTGAGTGCCCAGAGAGCTCATGTGAACCACCTTTTTTATACCCCCGTATTCCTTCGCCACCTGATATAGGCTTTTTGAATAAAGGTAGTGCACTCTCATAAAGGTCTGTCCGCGTCTTCTATCCTCAAAGAGGATACCTATAAGATGGATAAGGAACTCCGGCTTAAACTCTTCAAAGGCTTTCTCCAGAGAAGTCTTGTCCTCAAAGTTTACCCGGTAAACCTCCACACTTTCACCAAGAACCTTTATCGCCTTCCCCACATCTCTCACCAAACAGCCCACCTTGTAACCCTGAGAGATTAAGCCTTTAACCAGGTGTCTGCCCACAAAACCGGTTCCCCCCGTCAAAAGCACCCTCATCCTTCAACCTCCAGTATAGCCCTTTCCTTCTTCTTCCTTGCCAGCTTGCCCGCCAGAAGGGATACTTCATACAGTAGTATGAGGGGGACTGCCATGAGCACCTGCGTGGTTACATCTGGAGCTATAAGGGCACCTGCAACAAAGGCTATGACTATAAAATACTTCCTGAAGGCTTTGAGCTGTTGTTCGCTAACTATACCCGCCCTTTGCAAGAGGACTATGACCACAGGCAATTCAAAGGCTACACCAAAACCCACTATCATCTTCAATAGAAAGGATATGTAGAGGTCTACCGACAGGAAGGGAGTTGCCTGGAGCTGAGAGAGCCCTATACCCAGCAAAAACTTCAAAGCCATAGGCAGGGCTACAAAGTAAGAGAAAGCACCCCCCATAAGGAAAAGAAGCAGGGACAAAAGGGTTATGGGAACGACGAGCTTTTTTTCGTTGGGGTAGAGCGCAGGTTCTACAAACCTCCACAACTGATAGAGTATAACGGGCAGAGACAGTATAAAACCAAAGACGAGAGATATCTTCAAGAGGATAAAGAGAGGTTCTGTAGGAGATAGGGTTACCAGTTCCACCTGCGGATAGGACCTCTTTACAGGTTCCTTTAAGATTTCAAAGATAAGGCTGGCAAAGTAAAAAGCCACACCTGCTCCCAGGAGAAAGGCTAATGTGGACTTAATCAGCCTGCTTCTTAGTTCCCTCAGATGCTCCGTCAGAGGCATCTTGGGAAGTTCCTGCCTTTCCATGCTCTTCGTCCACCTCCTGAGGCTCTAACCTCTGAAGAGTATCATACACACCTTCGTCCTCCGTATGCTCTTCAACTTTTTTGCTCTCTTGGTCTATCTTTCTGTTTAGGCTTTCCATATAAAGCTGATATCTAAGCTCATCCCAGGTTTCTCTGATTTTACGCAGGAACTCCCCCAGCTTCGTTGCTACTTCTATCATCCTCTCCGGTCCGAGGAATATGAAGGCAACTGCCAGAATTACCAGTATCTCAGGAAAGTCCATGGTTCGTAATCTTAAAGAGAAGACCTCTAAACCTCCTTAAAACCCCAAAGACAAACAGGCTCATAAAAGCAAGCCAGGCATCCCCACCACCCGTGGAACAACCACCGCCACCACCACCTACCACCGGCGAAGTGTTTTCCAGGAGGACAACTGGGTCCACTATCCTGCCCCCTGTATTGTCGGAGTCCATCCAAGAGTTGTCATACACTAAGTAGGTAAGGGTAGAACCCTGTATGCTGACCATAGAGGTGATGTCGTAGACATTATTACCCACTACCTTGTAAACCCTGCTACCGGGTGGTATTGGTCTTGGAAAGATAAGACGGATGGTTGCAAAACCGGTGGTAGTGTTCAGGGTCATTCTTATAGCGCCGTAAGTTGCAACATAACCCGATGGTATGTTGAAGGAAGGTGTCTCAGTTTGGACATTTACTATAAGTGCATCAGTTTGAAGGAAAAGATTACCGTTGTTGGTGGAGATTGCAGATGTGTTAGGAGGGGTGCTTGGAATATTTCCACCGCCATTACTACCACCTCCACCGCCTCCGCCACCAGATGTGGTGTTGAAGTTTGCGGTGCAATTCTTGTTGTTGTCAACGATAAGGCTGCAAGTGGAGGTGGTGCAAGATGAACAGTCTCCTGACCAGTTAGAAAAAGTATAGCCCGTGCTCGGTGTTGCGGTAAGGGTTGCAGTCGCTCCCTTCTCGTATTCTCCTCCACCGCTCACCGAACCACTACCCGGTGGAGATGCAGAAAGGTTAACCGTCAGCAGGACTTCAAAGGCTCCTAAATCGCATTTCTGCCCGTTTTTATTCCTATCTTTACCCCTCTGGTCTTTGCTCACAGAATTACCCAAAATATCAGTGCAGTCGGTAACTGCGTTCACAGCTGCTGAGTTGGGGCTGATAGAATATGCCCTCGTATTCCCCCCGTGGAAGTCCAGAGTTCCAAAGTTAAGTTCTCCAAGTGTCTTAGTGGTGTAAAGGGTGCAGTTTACGTTGTTGGTAACAAAAACATCAGTCCCTGCATAAGTAGGTCCAGAACCACATATATTACCGGAAGTCTGAGCTATTATTGAGTTTTTAACATTTATCGTTCCGCCTGCACCTGCAAGAGGTATACCTGAGTTGTTGTAGGCTGTTATAAAAGACAACCTGACCGTGCCAGACTGGTTGAAAACTACTGAACCGTTGGCAGCAGAATTACCCCCAAAAGTGCAATTGACTATTTCGACGGTTCCTCCATTGTTGTATATTGTTCCATTGCCAGTAGCGGAGCTGTAACCCACAAAACATCCCTCCATCTTAAGGGTTTGACCGGACGATAAAGAAACGAGGCCACCATTACCACTGTGGTGTGAGGATATCAAGTTAAGGTTTTTCAGCTCAAGTGCCCCACTCCCTGATATGTTAAATATGTGTGCACTGCCTCCACCACTTATGGTTATTCTGTTGTTTCCACCATCTATTGTAAGGTTGTTTCCTGAGCCTAAACTTATGCTAAGGGGGCTGGTCAGCGTTATAGTCTGACCTGAGAGCGAAGAAGCAAATACTATGACGTCGTTCCCGTATGCACCGGATGGACTACACTCATCATAGTTGTTTCCACCCACCACTGTGCTGTTATTATTTGCGATAAGCACAGCCTCTTCGAGGGTGCAGTTAGTATCTGTTGCGTCTGAACCGGTGGCGTTTGAATTTACTGTTATGGTGGCAGGAAAGCCAAAGGCTAAAAGGGTGAGAAACAATAAGAAGGTTTTCATGGCCTTACCCCCCCTACCTAACGCATTGGTCGTCTGATGTGGTGAAATCCGCAAGTCTAACTGCAAGACTGTAACGGATTGTCCTTTTTATACCTGAGTTAATTTCCACCAGGTCAAACTCAAACTGAGCGGTTGCGTTGCATACTCCACTGTAGGCACTCGCACTAAAGAGAGTTGGGCATCCATCATTGTGTATGTAAACAAAGTTCCTCTGCGAGACAATACCCATCTTCATATCAAGAGTAATAGGCTGTATGGTAACCTGCGTCTCTCCCTGATTAAGAACCTGGTTTACAGGAAATTCGTAAACTCCTAAGATGCATCCGGTAAATCTGACTCTGTATTTTTCCAAAAGAAGAGGCGACGGATTAGGGGTAACAGGCTGTCCCTGCGCATTTTTTATAGTTTCAACCACAAAACTCAGGATTAGATTATCGCTTCTAAAGGTTGAGCCTGCACACACCTGAGCTTGGGCAGGCGTATTACATGCAGGAGGACCCGACCTTACCATCATGTCAACCTGAGTTCTTAAAAGCACATCAGACTCAATAGTCGGTGGTTGTGCACTCTTCGGATAAGCAACCACCGTATTAAAAACTGGCACATCTCCAGAAAGGCCACGGGAGCTACCACCACACCCACCGACCGCAAGCACCAAGGTCAGCAAAGATAAAAGAATATAGGCTTTTTCCATCTTTTCCTCCCTTTAATCCGAGTATTCTCTCTTTATTATCATAACCTCTTCAAGGTTATCAAAAAAGAGCTTTAGGAGTTCTGGGTCAAAGTGCTTTCCTGAGAGGTTAAGCATGTAGTCTTGTGCCTGTTCCACGCTCCAGGCGGGCTTATAGGGTCTTTCTGAGGTAAGGGCATCAAACACATCCGCTATGGCGGTTATCCTCGCCTCTATGCATATGTCCTTACCCTTCTTTCCGTATGGGTATCCTGTGCCATCCCACTTCTCGTGGTGCTCCAAAGATATACGCGCCGCCATCTGCAGGAGCTCGTTCTCGCTATCTTTAAGTATTTCATACCCTATTATGGTGTGCCTTTTCATGATTTCCCACTCCTCTCCTTCCAGCTTGCCTTTTTTCAGAAGTATGGCGTCGGGTATGCCTATCTTACCTATGTCGTGCATGGGTGCTGCCAGCTGGAGGTTGTAGCAGTATTCCTCCTCAAAACCCAACTTTTGAGCCATAAGACTTGATATCAGACCTATACGCACTATGTGGTTATAAGTATCGGGGTCCTTGTACTCCGCCGCATGAGAAAGCCTCATGACCGTCTCTTTGTAGGCGGACTTTATCCTTTCATATAGCATACCTGCCTCAAGTGAGTTGCTTGCATAGGTGGCTAAAAGCTCTAGCATTTCCATGTCTTCCTGACCAAAGGCACCGCTCAGCTTGTTTATAGCCTGAAAGACGCCCATAACCTTACCCTTACTGTCTATAAGAGGGACAGCGAGGATGTTTCTGGTTCTGTAACCTGTGGTCTTGTCCACTTCCTTATTAAAACGGGGGTCTGCGTAGGCATCGGGTATGAGAAGGGGTTCACCGCTCACAAAAGCCGCACCTACTATACCCGCAGTTGCAGGCACTTCTATCCTAACCCCGCCATGGGCAACCATAGTGTAAAGTGTGTCCTTTATCTTGTCGTAGAGGAAGAGACTACACCTGTCCACTTCAAGGAGTTCTCTGGCGAGGTCTGCCAGCGTAGGTATGAGCTTCTCCGACTCTCTCTCCTTGGCTATAATACTTGCAGAGCTTAAAAGTTTTTTTAGCTTATCAGACATAAGCTATGCTCCTCAAGTAGGATTTCAACTTGTTGGGGTTAAACTTGACCAAGTAGAGGATTTCCTCTCTACCATCTTCCGTGGTCAGGGTTGACTTTTCTAAATTCACTACACCACCCTTCTGAAAGGCGCTCAACACGCCCTCCACTTTGTTAACTTCAAGACCGTACTCCGCACAGAACTTTTTGACGGGGAGCTCCGCGGTGCCTTCCTCTGACTGGTAGTAAGGGCTCTCTTCCATTTTTATGTTTTCCAGTAGGTACATACCTATCACATACATAAGCTTGGAGGTCATAATGCTTATCACTCTCCTGTTAAGGTTGTTAACCCGCTTTGAGAGCTCTTTCAACATGATGTAAGCGAGCTCTGGCACTTGGCTAACCGCAGAGATGAATCGGTCCACGTCAAAAACGAGTGCGGTCACCGCAGAGGAAGCCCTTACCGTTGCAGTTCTCTCCCCTTCCAAAAAAACAGCCATCTCCCCAAATACGCTCCCCGGACCCGCAAGCCCAACAAAAACCTCATCATCGCCCGGCCCCTTTTTAAATACGGAGGCGTGCCCACTGAGAAGGACAAACACCTTATCCGCCTTCTCTCCTTCCTTCAGTATCACATCTCCCATGCCGAACCTTACCTCTTCCCCCATATTCCTTATCTTGCTTATCATCTCTTCCTTTAGCTCCATCTTCCACCTCCACTATTAATAATTTTAAACCCTTATCCTCCTTTTGCCTATAAAGGGATAAACTCTGTAGTTCAAGCTCTTCAACTCTTGCAGGACTTCTGCCTCATGAGAAGGTTTTATGTGCACTGCGTAAACCCTTAAGTTCCTTCTCTTTAGAAGGCTCAGGTCTTCCATGAGGCTCTGGGGCGTGTTGTGCATGCTTGCCTGGGCTACCGTGGACATGTAAGAAGGGAAAGATACATCCACTAAAACCACTTTTATCTCCTCATCTTTTTCTATAATCTCCCATAAACTTGGGTTTTTGTAGGTGTCCGAGGTGTATACCATACCCCTTCCTTCTTTCTTTACTATAAGGCTTATAGTGGGCACCGTATGCCTACTTTCTACGGGTATAAGCCTATAGCTGTCTATGTTATACTCCTTCCCTGGGTAAATTTCCACATACTCCACTGCATACTCTCCAGTCATCGGAAGTTTAAGCACGCCGAACTCTGGCCACACATCCCAGTTCATTATGTTCTTTCTCAAAGACTCCAAGGTCTGTGGCAGTCCGTAAATCTTGAGGGGTTTCTCTCTCAGACCGTAGGTGTAGTCTATGAGAAAGGGTATGTCCACGAGATGGTCAAGATGTGAATGGGTCAGCACTATGTGCTCTACTTTTAAAAGACTTTCGCCGTTGAGGGCAAAGATGTTCCCTGCATCCAGCAGGAGTTTTTCAGGCAAGTAGATACACATGGTTTGCCTTGACTTTGCCCTTCCGCCCGCACTTCCAAGCACATAAAAGTCCCACCTTTCATTTTTCCTTTGCCACATAAACGCCCTCCCATCTTTCGGGTGGTTCAAGGGCAAGCTTTCTACACCTGTCCAACATGGTTTTTGAAGGTCCGTCGTTAAACTCAAGCACTAACTCTTCAAATTTTATCATGGCTTCCTCAAAGTCGCCGGTAAAGTAGCTCCTCAGAGCCTTTTCGTAGAAATCTTTCACGGTTTTGTTCCTCTGGTTTTCTTCCATAAGTTCGTAAAGCAGAACCGCTTGCTTCTTACCTTTTACCGCAACCCTGTCGAGAGCTCTTAGGAGAAAATCACCTTTAAGACCCTCCGCAGTGAGACTGCTCACTATGATGTTGGTTCCGTATAGCTTATTAAGACCCTCCAGTCTTGAAGCAAGATTGACCGTATCGCCTATCGCCGTGTAGTCAAACCTTACCCTTGAGCCCATGTTTCCTACTACCGCATATCCTGTGTTTATACCTACGCCTATGTCAAGCTCAAGACCGAACCTCTCTCTGAACCCGGTATTGAGCTCTTTCAATTTCTGTAGCATTTTCAGAGCAGTTCTGCAGGCTCTGTCTCTGTGGTCCTCAAGGTCCACGGGTGCGTTAAAGACGGCCATTATAGCATCCCCTATGTATTTGTCTAACATGCCACCTTCTTCAAGAACTATAAGGGTCATAGGCTCAAGGTATTCGTTCAGAAGAGACACGAGCTTTTCAGGGTCTAAACCTTCTGAAAGGGTGGTAAAGCCCCTAAGGTCTGAAAAGAGAACTGTAATCTCTCTTTTTTCACCACCGAGCCTTAACCTTTCTGGGTCTTTGAGTATTATCTCAAGGAGCTGAGGGGAAACATAGCTGGAAAAGGCTCTCTTCAGCTCGCCTACCCTTCGCTCCGAGGTGTAATAAAGGTAGCCCTCCAGCCCCAGGTAGGAAAAGCTCAAGGAAAGCAGGGGGTAGAAGAAGGGTAAGTAGAGCCTAAAGTAAGAAAAGAGCAGGAAGGAAAGGAGCAGGAAAGAGGAGAGGAAAAGTGCGTAGATGAAGGCCCTGTGTCTGAGCCTTTTTAGCACGGCGAGGGTAAAGGGCAAAAGGGCAAAGAGGGGCACGGTCAGGTAGGCGGTGAGGGAAAGGTCTCTTATCATGTCTTTATTCAAAAGGTTGGAAAGGGCGGTGTAGTGAAGGTATACGCCGGGCGTGGCTGGGTCGAGGGGTGTGGGTCTTATGTCGTATATGCCTATCTCCGTAGCACCCACGAATACCACCTTGTCCTTTAGTTCAACACTACCCTTTATCACATCCACCGCAGGGACTACCCTCACCTTCTGCAAAGACGGGAAGTTGAGTATAAAATAACTACCCCCAGAGAGGGGGAGCTTCAGGTCTCCGAGCCTCGCCTCCTCTATTTTGGAGCTTGAAACCACGAGCTCTAAGTCTCTGTTTTCCAAAAACCTGTAAGCCTGCAAAGCCATAGAAGGGAAAAGACTACCATGAAACAGGTAGGCGACGGGATACCTTCTGTATAGACCGTCAGGGTCTGGCTCGGAGTTGAAAGGTGCCTGTGCGAGAACGGATGTGGCTATCGGTCTTACGCTCAGTTCCACGTGAGGAAACTCTCTTATTCCTATCCTATCCTCAAGTTTTTTCACTCTAAGAAGCTCGCTGTCTCTGAGCACATCCCTTTCCTGAAGGGTGGCGGTCTGGGTGGCATCCCTCCTAAAGAAAAAGCCCATTATCACATTACCCGCATCGTAGAGAGCTGTGGCTAAAAGCTCGTCTCCGGGTGCAGGCTCAGAAAAGACCATGTCAAAGAGAACCAGCTTTGCACCTGAGAGCCTCTCCACCAGTTTTGCCATGGTTTCTCTGCTCCAGGGCCACCTACCTAATTGGTTTACGCTCTTTTCGTCCACTGCCACCACTACGAGGTTGGGTTGGGGTTCGTGTCCCTTTCCGAGGAAGTGTTGAAAGAGGTAAAGACCGTCCTCAACCCTTAAACGAATGGCTTCCATAAAGCCCGGTTTAAAGTGAAAAGAAAGGAGCAGGAAGAGAGAAAGTGTGAGATTTAAGAGGACTACCTTATACAAGGTTGTCTTATGTCAGAAGGTGGGGGCGTTCTATACTCCGTCTGACGTTGGTTCTGCTGTTGGTCTGGCTGAGAGTCAAGCCTATTAGCTTGCTGAGTTCCTACTTCGTAAGCCGTGCCTTCAGTGGCAAGGAACCTAAGGTTCTGTCCTCCAATGGGCGTTACTTCCACGTTACCTGATAACACTTTTAGTCGAGTATATGAAGAGCCGACCTCTACTAAAAAGCTTGTCCCCTTTACGCCTAATATGGCGGTTGGGGTTCTTACCTCAAAACCTTCGCCGGGCTTTAGCTTTGTAACCTCAAAAAGCACTCTTCCCCGGGTAACATTAACGCTCTTTATCTCCTTATATTCCAGCACATCAAGGCGGGTAAGTGGTCCCAACTCAGCCCTGCTTCCATCCACAAAGGACACGTTTGCATTGCCGTCGCTCTTGGTTCGGACCACATCACCTACGGTCAGACCAGTGTTTGGTGCAGTTATGGGCTGGGGTCTTACCTGCCCCTTCTGAAGCCTGTCTACCTTTCCGCTAAATTTCTCCACCTTCCCCACTTCCTGGGAAAGGGTTAAGGCTACTATACCAAGGAGAAAGATAAGCATCCTCATAGTAAGCACCTCCTTCTTTAAAATCTACCCGTCAACTGCAGGGTGTAAAGGTTTCTTCTGTAAGAGTAAAAGTTTATGGAAGAGAGGTTTCTGGCATGGCTATAGCTGACTACAAGCCCGAAGTTCCTGTAAAGGTTGAGGCTCAGGAAGGGGGTGGCGCTCATAAAGAAGTCTCTTCTCTCCTTCAAAAAGGCTTGATTTTCTTTTGTGTATTTCACACCCTCAAGGCTCAGATTAAGACCTACGGATAGTCTATTGTTAATGGAGTAACTTCCAAAGAACCTCGCACCCCCCGCGTTACTGTCCCAGTTTGAGCCCTTTGTGTTTGTGCTTCTTGCGTAGAAGTCCATATTGCCGTAAAACTTCCTGGTTAAGTGCTCGTATCTGTAGCCGGCGGTAAGGAAGTATCCGTCTCTGTTCTCAAAGCTAAAAGCCTGCGAGAGGTAATCCTGATAACCAACCATCATATAGGGCGTTCCGTAAAGGCTTCTGTAGGATAAACCTACTTGACCTATGCTTGCGTAAAAGTCTCCACCGAGGGTGATGTGGTCAAACCGAAAGGGTAAGGAAAAGTTACCCACCTTCGGCTCAAGCTCAAGGCTGTAAAAGTTCAGGTTAAAAGAGGAGCCTTTGTCGTTGGAAGAGAGGTAAGCTCTGACAAAACCCCGGAGGCTCTCGCCACTGTAGTTAGCACTCAGGGAGGTAAAATACTTCCAAGTTTTTATCTTTGTTTCAAGGTCAAAGACACCCAACAGGTTGGTGTCGTATTCCGCACCCAAGGCAAGGTTAAAGCTTAGCTTTTTCCTTTCCTTAAAGCTACTCTCCATATCCTTTGCGGTGTTGTAGAACTCGGAGTCTTTGCTTATTCTTCCAATCGCCCTACCAAAACGGTGGTAGTCTTCTTCCGCCAGATGGACCTGAGCCAAGTAGAGCTGAGCTTCCTGATAGTTCTCCGAAGAGGGCGTAACCCTTGAGAGACCAAATTTTGCCTTTGTAAGGTTACCCTCCCTTAGATGTAGAAAGCCTTCAACAAAGTGGTAATCCTGGTCTTTCTTCTTTACTTGTCGTAGTGCGCTCCAAGCCTTTGAAAAGTCCTCCGTTATGCCATAAAGGTAGGCTAGCCTGAGCCTGAGCCTGTCGGAGGGTAGGAACTTCATAGACTCCTCCACGAAGGAGACCGCTTCCTTGGGCTGTCCCAGTTTAAGCAATAGGTAGGACTTTAGAAGAACCCTCTCTTCCGAAAGACCCCTCTCTTTTATAACCCCGTCCAACACCGAGAGGGCTTCCTCGTACTCACCCTCCTTCATGTGCTTTTGAACCTGCTCCATACTGGCAAAAGTAGGAAGGCTAAAGAAGACAACTATCAGCAAGGTCTTAAACCCAAGCCTTCTAAGTAAAGCTAAAAGAGATATTAGAAGGAGAGAGACTAAACCGTAGTCCGCACCGCCCCCCATGGCACAGCCTCCGCTCTTCCTGTATTCCTCTGGTATTACCGCATAGACAAAGTCCTTGGTATTTATCTCGCCGTTTATCTGACCGTCCTCGTCCATTATACCTCCGTCTTCAATCCTCACAGTTATGGAGTTCCTGTTGGTATCTATGGTGACGAGGTTGGTTATGTCGGTGCAACCTCCTGAGGTGCAGGCAAAGACCTTTGCCCTTGGCTTCAGTGGTCTTGAGTAGGTTATGGTCAGCGTGGTGGCAAACCTGTTCTGTTTGAGAGAACGACCGCCTGCGGTATTGCCAGGGGGCTCTACACCGTAGCTAACGCCACCAAACTGAGGGTTAAAGGTTGAAGGAGTGGGACACTGCTCTGGTGGCGTGTATTCCACGCGGTTTATCCTTGCCTCTTCTCTTGGCACTTCGCCTCTAATGGTAATGTTCTCTCCTGTGGTGGTAGTGCCAGTGACCTCCTCGACTGCAGGGTCGTCTGCAGGTGGCTGAGGTGGAGGGGGTGTGGCTCTGGCGGAGAGGGCGGTGGTATTATTATAGGACCACCACCTCCACCACCTCC
>JANWWH010000042.1 GCA_025056375.1 Aquificaceae bacterium | reverse complement strand
TGTTAACTGGCCCAGTCCAGTTTGATCTCATAAGCCTAAGTGTGCCATCAATACATTCATCAATATAAAGAAAAAACCTCGTCTGTTTCCCGTCCCCCCAAACCTCAATGTAATCCTTGCCTGTCAACTTTGCAACCGCAACCTTCCTGGAAAGCGCAGCAGGAGCTTTTTCCCTGCCACCTTTCCATGTCCCTTCCGGCCCGAATATATTATGATACCTTGCTATTCTTACTTCCATACCATAGTTTCTATGGTACGCCAAATAAAGCCGTTCACTAAATAACTTTTCCCATCCATACTCGCTATCTGGTAAAGCTGGATAAGCCGAGTCCTCGGAGCACTTTGGATTCTCTGGGTCCATTTGATTGTACTCAGGATACATACAAGCGGATGAAGAATAAAAAATCCTCTTTATATTTCTCTTATAGCAGGCATTTAGAACATTAATGTTTATTGAAGCAGAATTAGACATTATATCCGCATCATTATCCCCCGTAAATACAAACCCTGCACCCCCCATATCTGCAGCTAATTGATAAACTTCATCGAACTTAGTATCGATTACCGACCTCACAAGGTATGGATCTCTTAAATCCCCAATTACAAAGTCATCTGCCTCTGTCTCAGAAAATTCTGGAAATTTTAAATCTACTCCTCTAACCCAAAATCCCTCCCTCTTTAATCTTTTAACTAAGTGTGATCCTATAAATCCACCTGCTCCGCATACCAGTGCTTTTTTCATGGATTACTCCTCCTTACGATAACGGTTTTTATGCTGTGCCTAATAAAGAGTTCGATATTCTTCAACACCTACACCACCTACCCACCACCTATTCCCTACCCACCACCTATTCCTTAACTCATTACCGTTACCTTTAACTCACCCACATACCCATACCACCATTTAAAAACATGCTTTTTATCATAATCTTGAAGGTTAGCTCCTTACGTATGTTTTCAAGCTTCACAGTACTCAGAAACTCTCCAAACCATCGCTTGAAGAAGGAAAAGAAACTCTTCATATACCAACGCCTTCCATAACCATTTCTTCCTACACCTCATGATTTTTCTCACCACCTCATCTCTTGCCCTATTGCCAGTAACCACCGCATACTCCCTAACCCTTATTACTGGCTTTATTTTTCTCTCCGCTAAATGCTTGAATATCTTGTGAGTGTCTATGCCTGTATCACTTCCTTAACTATTTCAAACGCAACATGAACATTTATCCGACCTTACTTGTTTGTTTGATTGTGCTATGCTTGTGTGTCAAGGATTTTTGTGTCAATGAGGATTTCTCCTCTTCTTACTTGGTTTTTGTTGTGAGACTAACCCCCTCGGTTTTGATTATAGCACTTTTCAGCTGGGATTTCAAAAATAAAGGGCTCTTTTGGTTTTGACTTTACAATACCAGACTCAAATTTATGGCTCATGACCCATATACTTGCGTATTCTTGAGTATGCCCTGTTGACGGAGGTTTTTACAAGCTCTCTTGCCTCTTTCTTACTTTCTAGACCAAGGTGTTTCATCACTACACTATCCGTTTCCAGAAAGAGCCTTTTGAGGATGATGGTTGAGTGTGGTTCTCCAAGTTCCTCTAATATATTCTCTATGTCCACGTACTTGTTTACGAGGAGCTCAAAGCCTGCGTGTCTTACCCTACGAGGTGCAGGCGATGGTTTAACAATAAAGCCAGCCTTGCCCTTAAGGGCTGATAGTTTTAGTTCCTCTATTAACTCTAACACATCCTCCAAAAACCAAACCTTATACAAAAAAGGGTTTACTTTCTCAGTTAGAAGATTTGCTCTCACCCCATCCCTTTCCTTCAAGGTTTTATACCCCATGCGGTATTAAATTATAGCCCAGCATCCGAGCCAGCAGACAGCTTTTTAATGATTTTCATCATATTGACACGGCTCTTCATTTCTTTAAAATATATTGCCATCCAATTTCAATTTCTGTTTAAGGAGGTGCTTTTATGAGGAAGGTCTTGCTCGTCACTGCCATACTTTCGGGCAATGTCTTTGCCCAACCTATGGACGAACGCATAAGACAGTTAGAGGAGCAGATAAGAGTGCTACAGCAGGAAGTCCAGAGACTAAGGGAGGAGCAGAGAAAGGCGGAGGAGACGAAAAAGGAGACGGAAGTTCTTAAGGAAGAGATACGCAAGCTCAGGCTTGAAATTGCCATGCCACAAATTGAGATTAAGTCCTACTCTGGATTAGGTCCTGCGGCTTCAAAGGTGCACTTCAACCCTAAGGGGGTCTCTATAGGTGGATACGGAGAGCTTCTCTTCAGGCATAACGATGTGGACGCAAGGGGTGGGGCTAAAAACATAGCCAACATGCAGAGGCTCATCCTTTATCTTGGCTATGCCTTTAATGAAAAGCTCAAGTTTAACTCAGAGCTTGAGTTGGAGCATGCTTCCACCTCAGGGGAGCATGGCACGGGCGGTGGATACTTTAAGTCAGAGCTTGCCTACCTTGATTATCAATTCAGACCTGAGTTTGGCTTAAGGGGTGGTTTGCTTTTGATGCCTGTGGGTATAGTAAACGAGGTGCATGAGCCACCTACCTTTCCCTCTGCGGAAAGACCTTTCTTTGAGAGAAGGATTGCCATGTCCACCTGGGAGGAGATGGGCTTTGGTGTTTATGGCACGGTCGGTCCTGTAGACTACAGGTTCTACGTGACTAATGGTCTTATGCTCAGGGGTGGTGGTGGATACAATGTGCTCGAACCTCTAAAGACAGCCCGGCAAAGAGGTGCAAGGGCGGTCATGGACAGGTTGGGCTTTACCGGAAGGATTGACGTAAACCTACCTCTAAACCTTACCCTTGGTGGCTCTTTCTGGACGGGTGACATACAGTCCAAGGGCGGTTCAGACTCAGGGCTCAATTTGAGAAGGGGCACGAAGGTTGGTTCTGTAACCATGCTACTTCCGCACCTCTGGTGGCAACATGCGGGGTGGGATGTGAGGTTTGTGGGTGCATATGTAAAGGTGGAAGATGCTCTGAGAGTATCTCAGGACCTTTTTGGAAACAACCTTCAGAACCCAAACACGGGAACAAACCGTAATAACATCATGCCAAGAGAGCAAAGAGGATACTACCTACAGATAGCCTACGACATGTTTAGACTTTTTGGACCCGATAACCAGGAGCTCTACGTTTTTGGCATATACGAAGACTTTGACACGCACAGCAAGGTGCCACAGGGTTACCTGAAGCCTAATGGTAACAAGCTAAAAGTTTACAACCTTGGCATATCCTACAAGCCCCACCCTCTGGTAGCCATAAAGGTGGACTATGCAAAGCTTGACTACAGCAGACCGAGAAGAGATGAGAAGGAATACAGGCTTACCCTCGGCTTTATGTTCTAAGGCTCTTCCTCTATCTTGGTCCCCTTCTTTGGGGAGGGGGCTTTTAAATTATAGTATTAACATGGAGGTGCGCATGTCAAAACTTCTTCTTCTCCTTTTCTTACTTAGCCCCCTCGTAGCAAAGGAGTTTAAAAAGCCAGAGCAGGCACTTTCAAAGATTTACCCTAACGCACAGATAGAGGTTAGGAACATAACCCTAACAAAGGAGCAAATAGAAGAGGTTCAAAGAGCTTCGGGCATCAAAATGGACACCAGACTTGCCTCTTGGTATGTGGTGAAGAGAGGAGGTCAGGTGGTAGCATACGCCTACGCAGATGTGCACAGGGTCAGGACACATCCGGAGGTAGTGCTCTACACCCTTACACCCGAGGGTAAGCTGGATGTGGTGGAGGTTCTTGCTTTCTACGAACCTCTTGAATACATGCCGGAAGACCATTGGTTGAAGCTCTTTGCGGGGAAACAGATGGGTAAAGACCAGATAAAACTCAGAAGGGACATACCCAACATAACAGGAGCTACACTTACCGCAAGGGCTATAACGGACAATGCTCGCAAGGTGCTTGCCCTCTGGCAGGTGCTTTTTGGTCAGAGATGAGGTTTTTTATATCTGCGGACATAAAGAAAAACAGAGCTCTCTTTTATGCGGTGATATTCTTCATGGTATTCTCTTTCCTTTTCTGGGTTGCCTCCTTCCTGCACTTTTACTCAAAGTATGGCTTTTCTCAGGAAAGTCTCAGGTCTTACTTTTTCGTGGACCCTCAGCTGGGTGAGAGGGTTTCCATAGCCCAGATATCTGAGGATTTTCACGTGGGCGTGTTCTTGCAAGGTATGGTTCTTTTGATGCTTTTTTCTCTTTTGAACCTCACCCATTGGTCTCAAAAGCTAAAGCTCTCTCTTATAATTTCCACGAGTCTTTTTGCCCTTTTCTACCTATCCTCTGACTTTTTGGTGCTCCTAATTGGACCTTCCTCTGCCTTCCTTAAAATCTTAGGCTTCTTGCTCTACCAAGTTACCTTCCTTCTTGTATGGCTTCTGACCTTTTATAGTCTTCTGAGTGGTAAAAACTCCAGAGCGCCAAAACCTCAATCTCTGAAACTTTTGGTTCTCGTGTTCTCGCTCTTTTCTCTTTTTTTTCTCCTTTCCAATTTTCTTAACTTCCATACAAAGATGGGCTTTGGCGTTCAGGGTATAAGAGACTACTTTCTTGGAAACCCTGAGCTCTTCATAAAGAGGAAGAGCTTTGAGGGTTTTTTTAAGGTTTTCTACCCCCATCTAGTAGCCATGTCCATATACGCCTTTGCCTTAGCCCACCTTCTGCCCTTTGGGGGCACCAACAGAAGTAAGACACTTTTTCTGGGTTTCTCCTTATTCTCTCTCTCCTTCTTTGACAACCTTTCAGGACTTCTCCTCCTCTATCTTAGTCCTAACTTTGCATACCTTAAGCTTTTTAGCTTTTGGGGCTTTCAGTTACTCGCCCTAAGCTGTTCCCTTTTACTATTAACCGCCTCTCTAAGAAAGGAGAACTATCCAAGCCTTTACCTTTAAAGTTTCAAGAGCTCCCTGTCCTCTTCCACAAGCTTTACAAGTTCCTGCAGGTCTTTATCCTCCAAGTCACGCGCACCGTATTTATCCTGAAGATACCTCAGGTAAGCCTCCACGCTAACCCACCTTTTCAACACCATACCCTGAGTTATAAGCCTGAGGAAGGGTTCTCTGTCCTTCACAAGCCCCAAGTCGTAGAGGAACTTTTGGAAGAAGCGAGCGTAAAGAAGGTGCAGGACTGCATGCTCTATGCCACCTATGTAGAAGTCTACGGGCATCCAGAATTCTACCCTCTCGGGTGAGAAGGGCATGCTATGGTTCTTTGGGTCGCAGAACCTTAGAAAATACCAGCTGGAGTCAAAGAAGGTGTCCATGGTATCCGTCTCCCTCTTTGCAGGTGAACCGCACTTAGGGCATCTGGTATCCACAAACTCTCGCACACCTTCAAGGGGGTTCCCGTGTCCGGTGATTTCCACCCTTTCTGGCAGTAGGACAGGAAGTTCTTCTTCTGGCACCGGGACTATTCCGCAATGGTCGCAATAAACCACAGGTATGGGCGTGCCCCAGTATCTCTGGCGAGAGATGTTCCAGTCTCTTAATCTGTAGGTTATCCTGAAGTCCCCAAGCCCCCTCTCTTTGAGCCAGGAGGTTATGGCTCTTTTTGCTTCCTCCGAGTTCATGCGGTCAAAGGGACCTGAGTTTATCAGGATGCCTCTTTCTTCGTAAGCCCTATCCTCTGGCACTTCTCCATACTCTGGTTTTATCACATACCTTACAGGAAGTCCGTATTTGACCGCAAAATCGTAGTCTCTTTGGTCGTGGGCGGGGACACACATGATAGCACCTGTGCCGTATTCGTATAGGACATAGTTGGCACTCCATACTGGTATTCTTTCACCGGTGGCAGGGTTTGTTGCATAGACACCAAGGAATATGCCCTCCTTTTCCTCCTCCGTTCCTCTCTCTCTTGTGGACTTCTGCTTCATCCTATCTACAAACTCCTTCACTTTCTCAAACATCCCGCCTCTCTTTGCCAATTCAAGGGTGAGAGGATGCTCAGGGGCAAGCACTACAAAGGTGGCACCGAAGACTGTATCTGGTCTTGTGGTAAAGACCTCTATGGGCACCTCTTCGGAAAGGAACCTGAGCACCGCACCCTCAGACCTCCCAATCCAGTTCCTCTGTTGGGTTATGACCCTCTCGGGCCACTTCCCCTCCAGCTCCTCCAGGTCTTCAAGAAGCCTCTCCGCATAAGCGGTAATCTTCAGATACCAAGAGGGCACCTCCTTTCTCACTATGGGCGTCGAGCATCTCCAGCACCTCCCTTCAATGACCTGCTCGTTGGCAAGAACCGTCTGGTCGTTAGGACACCAGTTCACTTCTGCCAGTTTTCTGTAGGCAAGTCCTCGTTCGAGAAATTTCAGAAAGAGCCACTGGTTCCACCTGTAATACTGGGGGTCACAGGTGGCAATTTCCCTCTCCCAGTCGTAGGAAAAGCCAAGGCTCCTAAGCTGTCTTTTCATGTAGCTTATGTTTTCAAAAGTCCAGCTGGCTGGGTGAACACCCTGTTTTATCGCAGCGTTCTCCGCGGGCAATCCAAAGGCGTCCCAACCCATGGGGTGGAGCACAGAATAACCCTTAAACCTTAAAAATCGGGCGAGGGCATCTCCTATGGTGTAGTTTCTCACGTGCCCCATGTGAATGCGTCCAGAGGGGTAAGGAAACATCTCAAGCACGTAGACTTTTCTACCTTCTTGCTTTGAACTGAAAAGAGAACAATCTTCCCACATCCTCTGCCACTTGCTCTCTATCTCCTGAGGTTTGTATTCCATGTTTTGTTATATTATACACGCTTCGT
This sequence comes from Aquificaceae bacterium, assembly GCA_025056375.1. Taxonomy (GTDB): domain Bacteria; phylum Aquificota; class Aquificia; order Aquificales; family Aquificaceae; genus Pampinifervens. Next base: position 5,644 of record JANWWH010000042.1, on the reverse strand, counting down.
GTAAACTCTACAGCATGTGGCTCCTCTACCGACGGGGCGGTCTTGGAGACACTCTCCTGACCTTTCCCGTGCTTGAGCTTATAAAAAGGTCTGGTGTGGGGGTCTGGGCTGTGGGTAATGTAGACTACTTCTCTCTGGCAAAGGCTGTAGGCTGGGCGGACGAGATAAGCTCGGAACTCCCTCCTAGGGAGTTTGAAAACAGGGTGGTTATCTCCTTTGAGGGGAACGTAAAACCCTTCCCCCAAGAAAGGATATGGATTGTGGAGCACTATCTCCGTAGCCTGAAGCTGAAAGGTAAGTTCTCAAAGACACTGCCCATAGAACCCGAGGAAAAGAGCCCTCTGAGCGGAAGGGTGGTGCTCCACCCCTCCAGCGGTTCGCAAAAGAAAAACCCGCCCCTCGAGCTCTTTCTCATGATAGAGAGCTTCCTGAGAAAGGAAGGCTTTAAAACTATCTACCTCGTAGGTGAGGCGGATGGCTGGCTAAAGGCACATGTGAAGGAATACTTTGAGAGTTTTTCACCTCTGGAGATGGCAAGAGCTCTCAAGACAGCTAAGCTTTTCTTGGGTCTTGATAGTGGGCTTTCTCATCTTGCAAGCTATTGTGGAATTTCCACCTTTATCTTTTATGGACCAACCGACCCTTTGGTATGGAAACCCATAGGTGAGAGGGTATTTCAGATTAGCCTCGAACTTCCCTGCAGTCCTTGCTTTCCCCAAGTTTGTCAGGAAAGGGAATGCCTTCGTGTGGATAGGCTTTTTGATGCCTTTCTCAGGGTTTACAACAGGTAGCACTTAGAAGACCTCTCTTATATGTTCCACCTCATCGCCCCTTATCACAACCACCTCTAAACGGTAGCTTTCCGCGGGATGTTTTTGAAGAAACTCCTCCGCACACGCAATTATCCTCCGAAGTTTTTCTCTGTTTACTCTCTCTGCCGGGTCTCCAAAGACCTTACTCTTTCCTCCCTTTACCTCCACAAAGACGAGCGCCTCACCATCAAGGGCAACTATGTCTATCTCACCGCACCTGCAGTGGTAGTTTCTGTGTAGTATCCTGTAGCCGAGGCTCTGAAGGTATCTAACCGCAATACCCTCAAACCCTACACCCTTCCTCAAGGCTTTGGAGTATCTCCTCAGGCTTTGCCACTGCGGTGCCCAGCTTTCCAACCACCACGCCAGCGCAGAGGTTTGCCAGTTCGCACGCGGTATCCCAGTCAACGCCGGAGAGGGCACAGGCGGTAAGCACCGCCACCACCGTATCACCTGCACCGGAGACGTCGTAGACCTGCCTTGCCCTTGCAGGAAAAACCCTAAACTCACTATCAAAAAGAGCCATACCCTTCTGACCTAAGGTTATCACCAAAGTGCTCAGGCTGAGCTCCCTTTTTAGTCTCCAGCCAAGGTTCTTAAGGTTCTCCTCCTGAAGCATGCCCCTTGCTTCCTTTTCGTTTGGGGTCATAAGGTCGGCACCCACGTAAAGGTTCCTGTTCTCCGGTCTTGGGTCTACGGAGAAGAAGAGCTTTCTTTCCCTTATCCTGTCCATAAGTTCTCTGCAGACCACACCCTTGGCGTAGTCTGAGACTATTATGCCGTCCACATCCATCTCAAGCCTTTGCAATAGCTCCTCAAGCACCTTGCCTTCCACTGCTTTTTTACTCTCGCTGTCAATACGCAAAAGCTGTTGAGAGAGGGCAACCACCCGCATCTTCTCCGTAGTGGGTCTTTTTGGGTCTTCTACTGTAAGGTCCTCTATACCCGCCTCTTTCAAAAGCCCTCTCACTATGTGCCTTCCGTAGTCCTGTCCTACAACACCCAAAAGGCTGGTTTTAAGCCCAAGGTTTGCCAGATTGTTTGCTACGTTGCCTGCCCCCCCAAGCCTAAACTCCTCTTTCTGCACCTCCACCACAGGAACGGGTGCCTCCGGCGATATCCTCTCCACCTTTCCAAAAACATACCTGTCCAGTATTACATCTCCAACCACAAGAACCTTTAGATTTCCAAATCTCTCAAGTATCTCCAGAACCCTTTCTCTGTCAAGGCTCATTGATTACCTTTACCTCTTCTCCTTCTTCCACGAAGGCGGAGTGTAGCTCTCTTAGGGCAAGCTCTCCATATTTGTCCTCGATGAGGCAAGAAATCTTTATCTCGGAGGTGGATATAGCCATGATGTTTATGCCCTGTTTGTAGAGCACCTCAAAAACCTTTGCCGCAGTGCCGTAGGAACTTCTCATACCTATGCCTACCACAGAGACCTTGGCTATACGGTCATCCCTGACCACCTCCTGAGCTCCTATCTCCTGAGCCACCTTTCTCACTATCTGCTCCGCCTTTGTTGCGTCGTTCCTGTTAACCGTAAAGGACATATCCGTGTATCCTTGATGAGACACGTTTTGAACTATCATATCCACCACTATGTGGGCATCGCCAAGGGCTTTAAAAATCTGATAGGCTATGCCCGGTCTATCGGGCACCCTCACCACCGTTATCCTTGATTCATTCCTTTCAAGGGTTATCGCCCTTACCACGCTCTTTTCCATAACTTCCTCCTCCGGGACTATCCATGTCCCTTCACTGTCACTGAAAGAGCTCCTCACATGTATCCTCACATTGTATTTCATGGCAAACTCTATACTCCTTGCCTGCATCACCTTGGCACCCAAAGAAGCCATCTCCAGCATCTCCTCGTAGGATATGACGGGTATCTTCCTCGCCCTGTGGACAATTCTTGGGTCTGCGGTAAAGACGCCCTCAACATCTGTATATATCTCGCAGTCCGCACCGAGAGCGTAGGCAAGGGCAACTGCGGAGAGGTCAGAGCCTCCCCTTCCTAGAGTTGTTATTTCCCAGTCCTCTGTCACACCTTGAAAGCCAGCCACTACTGGCGTATAGCCCTCCTGAAGTAGGTTTTTAAGTCTCTGAACACCTATCTTCCTTATCCTTGCTTTGGTATGCACCCCGTCAGTTATCACAGGCACCTGCCAACCACAGAGGCTAACCGCAGGCACGCCAAACTTTTGAAGGGTCAGCGCAAAAAGAGCTATAGCTTGTTGCTCGCCAGTGGATATGAGCATATCCAGCTCCCTCTCTGAAGGCACAGGCTCTATCTGTTTCGCAAGGTTTATAAGCCTGTCTGTCTCGCCTGCCATTGCGGAGGAAACCACAGTCACTTTATAACCTTCCTTTAACTTTTGAAGGACCCTTCTTGCCGCATTGTGAACCCGCTCAAGGCTACCTACAGAGGTTCCACCGAACTTAACCACCAGAAGTCTCATCTCTACTATTTTATATTAATGCTTGACAAGAAAAAATTTTTGTATATAATACTACCTATATGAAAGTTAGGGGCAGTTAGAAACTCCCTCCCCCTCCCTCCCCTAATTGTTTTGCCCCACCGCCCGGTGGGGCCTTTCTAAAAATGAGTTTCCCGGAGCTAAAAGAAGCGGAGTTTAAGGAAAGGTTAAACCGGTTTGTAGGTCTCGTGGAACTTAAAGGTAAAACCTTCAGCGCCTACATAAGAAACACGGGCAGGTTAAGGGAGCTTCTATATGCAGGTAACAGAGTTTTTCTGGCAGAAAGAGCAACAGGAAAACATCCCTTTGAGATAGTTTTGGCTGAATATGAGGAACATCTTGTCTGCATAGACGCTCACATAACACCAAAGCTCTATGCGGAGTCCCTTTGCGCACCTGTTATCTTTGAACCCTCCTTTGAAGGTGTGAGGTTTGACTTGCTTCTTGAGGAGAGACCTGTGGAGGTCAAGTCTGTCAATCTGGTGCGCAAGGGCGTTGCCCTCTTTCCCGATGCACCCACCAAGAGGGGCAAAAGGCACTTGGAAAAACTCATAGAGCTCTCAAAGAGAGACTATAACCCCCTTCTCGTCTTTGTGGTGCAAAGAGAGGACGGAGAATTTTTCTCACCCAACTGGGAAGTAGACCCAGACTTTTCCAAAGCTCTTCTCAGGTATATCTCTCTTGGTCTTGAAGTAAGAGCTTACAGATGTTCCGTTAATCTCAAAGAGATTAAATTAAAAGAGGAAATACCAGTAATACTGGAGGGTATGGTATGAGAGTAAAGCTCAGCTCAAGGGATACCTTAATAGTGGTAGACATGCAAAGAGACTTCATGCCTGGTGGGGCTTTGCCCGTGCAGGAAGGAGATACCATAGTGCCAAAACTGAACGAATACATAGGTCTTTTTTCTAAGAAAGGTCTTCCTGTCTTTTTTACCAGAGATTGGCATCCCCCGGATCATCTATCCTTTAAAGAGCAGGGCGGTCTTTGGCCTCCTCACTGCGTCCAGTATAGCGAAGGTGCTCTCTTCCATCCGGACCTCCTCGTCCCCCAAGACAACCGCTTTATTATCTCCAAAGGCACCAGCAAGGACTTTGACGCTTACTCTGGTTTTCAGGGAACTATTCTTGATAACCTTCTGAAGGAAAGGGGCATAAGGAGGGTGTTTGTGGGTGGGGTGGCTACGGATTACTGCGTCCGGAATACTGTGCTCGGTGCAATAAATCTGGGTTATCAGGCTTTTCTCCTTCTTGATGGCATAAAGGGTGTAGATGTAAAACAGGGCGACTCAGATAGGGCTATAGAGGAGATGCTCCAAATGGGCGCAGTTGCATTGGAACTGAAAGACTTAGGTTAAATACCGTGTCCCAAAATACTCTCTGATGCTTGATATTCAGCCACTTCAAAATTTGAGTCTGAACCCTTATAAGTCAAAGACGAAAACTTATTAGGCAGTCAGATATTAGGTAAAGGGGATAAGAAGACCTTCTGGCGAGGAAAAGGAACTTATACAGCGGTGTGTTTGTGATGGCGTGGTATATGACGCGTGGTTTACCTATGGTAGCATGCATGAGGCAAAGGCTTACAGGATAAGGAAAGCAAGGTAAAAGGAGCTGAGGTTTATGGAGATAGAGGATATAAGGGTATAGAAGGTGTGAATGTATGTAAGAGCAAGAAGGAGAAGTCTATGAGGCGGGTGGTGGAGGGTGTCACAAGCTGTGTGAAAAGTTTCAATACTATAAGCAGGTGGAGAAAGGGTATAACTTTACTTGCTTACCTCTACGGCTATGCCATTGCTTATAGCTTTTTCAGAGGTCGGCTAAAATGCTATGGCTAATTTCTCACCCGACATATACTATAACACCTAGGATGGTAATACATGGAAAAAATCCGGTGATAGAAGCCCTCAGGTCAGGAAGAAGTATAGAGAAGGTGTTGGTAGCTCACGATACCCATCCACCCTATCAAGTTTTGAAGTTGTGTAGGGAAAGGAACATAAAACTACAGAAAGTTCCAAGACATAAGATAGAAGAGATGGCGGGCACAAAAAAAACTCAAGGTATCGTTGCCTTGCTTAGCCCCGTAGAATATGTGCCCCCAGAAAGGCTCTTTACGGAAACCTTGAAAAGCGGTTCTTTTTTCCTTACCCTTGACCATATTACGGACCCCCAAAATGTGGGAAACCTTCTAAGAACTTGCGAGGTCTTTGGGGGTGTGGGTGTTCTTATGCCTAGAGACAGAGCTTGTCCTATAAATGATACAGTGGTGAAGGCTTCAGCTGGTGCGGTTTTTTATCTTATACTTTCAAAGGTAGGAAGTCTCTCGAAAAGCCTTAGGGCGTTCAAGGATATG
>JANWWH010000041.1 GCA_025056375.1 Aquificaceae bacterium | reverse complement strand
CCTTGAAAAGAGATATAGGTAAGCGGTCTTGTGTCTTTTGTTCTCCGTTATGAAGTCCGGAAAAAAGGAAAAGGAAAGTATGTGGAAGAGCTCGGGGATTAGGGCTGGTAGGAGGAAAAAACCCAGTAGATAAAGTCTTTTACTTATAACCCTCTGTCCAAGGGCTATAAGGGTGGCGATGGTAAAGAAGAGAAGAAAGAAAGTGCTTATCCTTAAAATGGAAATGCTTATTGCAAAGGCTTGCTTACTAAGAACGAGTTGGTCCTGAAAGAAGTAAAGTATAATGGTAAGCAAAGCTCCTGCAGGTATGAGAACATAACCTAAAAGTCCAACCATAGTAAATTATTCTAATCTCTAAAATCGTAAGAACCGCTCGGAGCTTTAGATTTTATCAATTTGAGGAGAAACTCTGCCACCTTATCGGGGGTTTTTAGAGTTTTTGGGTCTTCGGAGGGGTAAGCCTTTGCCCTCATCTGAGTTCTCGTGGCACCCGGGTTTAGGGCATATACCCTTATGCCCCTTTCCTTTAGTTCCTCTGCCAGCAGAAGGCTGAAGCCCTCTACGCCAAACTTGGAAGCCGCATAAGCTCCCCAGTAAGGTGCAGGTCTTTTCCCAGCACCTGAGGAGAGGTTTACTATAAAAGAACCTTCACCCATATGGGGGAGGCAATACTTGGTAACATAAAAAACGCCGTTTAAGTTTACCCTTATGACCTCCTCCCAGACCTCCTCTGGGTATTCTTCTATGGGCAACCTCTCTCCCAGTATGGCCGCATTGTTTACCAGTAGTTCGATACCTCCCATCCTCTCAAGACAGAACATCACAAAGCTCTTTGCGCTCTCCCTTTCACCTAAGTTGCAGACTTTCCTATAAAGTCCCCTTGGTCTTCTCAGTTCCTCCTCAAGTTTTGTAAGGTCTTCTTCCTTCCTTGAGCAGGTGCACACTTCCCAACCTTCTTTGAGAAGCCTTTCTACCAACGCTTTCCCTATACCTCGGCTACCGCCGGTCACTATGGCTCTTTTCTTTTCCATGTCTATTTTTTAAGAATATAATAAACACTTTAAGGAGGTAAAGTATGCTTCTAAACCTTGAAGTTAGGACCCAGTTAAGGGATATCTTTTCAAAGGAGTTGAAAGAAGGGGTAAACCTAAAACTTTTCTCTCAGGCTATAGGCTGTGAGACCTGTAGGGTTGCGGAAGACCTCTTAAAAGAGGTTGCGGATGTGGATAAGGAGAAGATAAAGCTGGAGGTATACTCACCTCTCGTGGATAAAGAGGTAAGCCAAAGATACGAAGTGGACAGGGTGCCCACTATAGTGATAGAGGGTGATAAGGACTACGGCATAAGGTATGTGGGTCTTCCTGCGGGTCTTGAGTTTACAACTTTGGTGCAGGGCATAGTGCAAGTCTCTAAGAGAGAGCCAAAGCTTTCAGAGAAGACCCTGGAACTCCTGAAAGGTTTGGACCTACCTATGGAGATAATGGTCTTTGTCACCACCTCCTGTGGATACTGCCCCGCCGCAGCCCTTACCGCCATGAACTTTGCCCTGGCAAGCGATTACATAAAAGCCATAATCGTGGACGCAAGCGAGAACATGGACCTGGCAGAGAGGTTTCAGGTGGTGGGTGTGCCAAAGATAGTCATAAACAGAGGACTTGCGGAGTTTGTGGGCGCACAGCCTGAGAACAGCTTTCTCGGATACCTTCTCTCCGCCTATGAAAAACTGAGGAGAGAAAATGGACAGGCTTGAATACTTCAAAAACCTTTTAGAAAAGACACCCGATAACCCTATGGTTCACTACTCCCTTGCTTTGGAATACTACAGAGTAGGAGACTATCAAAACACCATAAACCACATGAGGAGGTATCTAAGCCTAAAGGAAGACGAGGGCGCAGGCTACAGGATACTGGCTAAGTGCTACGAAGAGCTCGGAGAATACAGGATGGCTGTGGAAGTGTTGGAGGAAGGCGTCCAAAAAGCTCTGAAGCACAACCACCCAAGTATGGCGGAGGAGTTCAGGTCGTGGATAGAGCATTTAAAGCACTTACAGTCCTTTTAGCCTTTTTGTCTTTTTCCTCCGCTGGAGAGCTCAAAGCCTGTTACAGGGCTTATCTCGTCTTTTTGCCCGTTGCGGAGACCTGCATAGATTACAAGAGAGAGACGCACCTGCTTAGGATGGAAAGCTTTGTCCGCACCATAAACGTGGGAAAGGTAGTAAAGAGGGTCTACAACAAGGGTGGGGCAAGGATAGACCTGCCAGAGATAAGGCCGAGATACTTCTTCTACCATCAAGAAGAGGGTGAGTTCAAAAGGTATCAGGAATACAGGTTTGAGAACGGCAAGATAAAAGTTAAAGAGGTTCAGTATGTAAAGCTAAGCGAAGAAGTGGAAAGGAAAGAAGAAAAGGAATACGAATACAAGGGCTTTGTGGACCCCTATACCGCAAGCCTTTTGCTTTACAAAGACAGTGCAAGGGTCGAACAGGGGACTGTAAAGATGTTCTATGACGATAAAGAATACTGGCTACCCTACAGCGTAAAGGGTAGAGAAAGAGTAGAAACGCCCGTGGGTATTTTTACAACACGGAAGATAGAGATCCACCCTAATGTGGAAACTAAAGGTCTATTAAAGCCAAAGGGTGTTTGGCATCTTTGGGTGGACGAGGAAACAAACCTACCAGTGAAGATGGAACTTAGGTTTGTGGTGGGCTCTGCCTCCGCAAGACTTGAAAAGCTTGAAGGTGATAGAAAGCTTCTTCAGAACTTTATGAACACAAAGAAGTAGGGGGCAAAGCCCCCTTTTTTAGGTTACTTTTTCTGCTCTTTCTCCTCTTATTTTTTCTCTGCAGGAGCGGCGTCCTTCTTTTCTTCCTTCTTTTCCTCTTTCTTCTTAGCCTTCTTTTCCTTCTTCTCTTCCTTCTTCTCCTGCTTCTGCTCTTGCTTCTGCTCCTGCTTTGTTGCCTGTGCAGGTTGTGCCATTACGGCACTTGTGAAACCTACTGCGAGTAGTAGTGCAAGTAGTTTCCTCATGTTTAACCTCCTTTAAAGTTTTATTGGTTAATATGATAACATGAAAACATGAAAATTTGATTAAAAATTAGAGGCTCTGTCTTATAAAGAAGAGGGTTGCTTGATAAAGAAGGGATAGTAAACCAACCGCATAATAGAACTTATGGTGTTGTTCTATCAACCACAGTGGCAGGTGGACAAAACCCATAAAGAGGAGGGAAAGTAGAAGGTTTAGGCTTCCTACCACATATCTTTCTACGGGGAGCTCTTTTTCTCTCTCCATCACCATATGGAGGCTGAGCCTGTATGTGTTAAAGTCTGTAGAAAAGGTCCTGTCTTCCCTCTGCGTCAACAGAGAGCCCTTTTCAAAGGTTATATGCTCTTCCTCTACTCTCGCCCTCTTGGCTATTACTACACCTTCCTGAAACTTGAAAAAGACGCCCTCAAGGTCGCCTTCCCTTCTGTTTTCCACGTAGAAGGTGAACTGTCCAAAAGTATGGAAGCTTTTTGGTGGTATGGAAGTGATAATCAAGGCGTAGTATTTTATGGTGAGCTGTCTTCTTACGTGGCTTATGTCTTCCTCTCCGAGCATGATAAAGCTTAGAAGTAGTGCCACGAAGAGGGGAAATGTTGGAACAAGGCTTTTTGTGTAAAAGCTCTTAGTATCTATTCCAAAAGACTGGAAAAGGTAGAGTTTTTTACTCTCCTTAAGCTCAAAAAGAAGAATTGAATAGGATATGAAGAAGGACATGGGTAGCATGTAGCAAAGGTAGTAAAAAAACCAAAGAAACATAAAGGGTGCGGATTCGTGCAAGGGTAGCTGGAGTATTATCCTGTCAATTCTGGTTATCTGAAGTATGAAGAGTAAGAAGGTGAGTAAAAAGCTTATAAGAAAGGCGAGTTTTAGTAGCTTCCAAAAAAACCACTGAAAAATCATAGACCCTTAAGCTTACCTTTTAGCCTTTCCCTCTGGTTTGGTTCTCCCTTCTTACCAGATGTGAGCAATTCGTATGCCCTTCTGTAGTTTTCTTGGGCTTCTTTTTCCCTTCCTAACTTTGAAAGCACGTCACCCATATGCTCGTAAAGAACTGGGTCTTCTTTTTCCTTTTCCAAAGCCTTGAGGAGTAACTCGTAGGCGCCCCTGTAATCACCCCGATGGTATAAAACCCAAGCCATGCTGTCTATGTAGGCGGGGTTTTCAGGTTCCTTTTCAAGGGCTTTTTTTATGAGCAACTCAGCCTCCTCAAGCCTTACCGCCTGATACCACAAAAGCAAAGAATACCCTAAATGGTTTAAGAGCTCTGGGTCCTCAGGTCTTAGTTCGAGGGCTTTTCTTAGGTCGCTCTCTGCGGATACTATCTTTCCCATGTTGTCGTAGACGATAGCCCTTAAAAAGTAGCCTCTGTAGTCCTTATGGTCTATCTGTATAGCCTTTTCAATGTAACCCAGGGCTTCTTCATACCTCTCTCTCTCCTTAAGAAGATGCCCCATCATAAGGTTGAGTTGGAGGCTGTTGGGTTCTACCGAAAGACCGAGCCTTAAAAGCTCCTCCGCCTTTGCATAGTCTTTTTTATCTATGTATATGCCCGCCAGCCTTTCTATTATCCTTGGATTGTTCCCGAGCCTTTTCTGAAGGCTTGTATAAATCGCAAGAGCTCTGTCTCTTTCCTTCAGCACTTCAAGGAGCATGGCGTAGGTATACGCCACATCGGGATTTTCTGGATTTTCTTCGTAAAGCCTCTCCAGTATGCTTCTGGCTTCTTCCTGTTGCCCTGCCCTTATAAGCACCAAACTATACTGGTATAGGTGCGTGCTCTCGGCGTAGAGCTCCACAAGTCTTTTGTATACCTCCTTTGCTTCCTCATACCTACCCCTTATGGTGTAGAGGTTGCCTAACCTCTCAAGGGCATTCCTGTTTCCTGGGTCTTGCTTGAGTATGTCCTTATAGAGGTCCTCCGCCCTTGAATATTCTCCCCTCTGCTCGTATATACCACCAAGGGTTATAAAGCCTGCGGGAAAGGTAGGGTTTACCTTTAGAGACTTCTGGAGGAAGTCTATAGCCTCTTCCTGCTTCCCCTCCGAGAGAGCTATCCTCGCCAGCATGAAGTAGGGTAGGGGATTGTCGGGGCTCACCTTTGCGAGGTTTTGCAGGACGCCCTTCGCCTTTAAGGGTTCACCCCTCCTCAAGTACTCCTCTGCCAAAAAGACCATCACTTCCTTAGATTGAGGGTTTTTAATATAGCCCTCCTCAAGGACTTTCAGGGCACTATCCTGTTCTCTTCTTGCGGTGTGTATGCTATGTAAGAGTATGTAAGGTTCAGACAGGTCGGGATACTTTGTCTTAAAGTCCAATGCTATCTTGAGAGCCTTTTCTGAGTTTTTCAGCTGCATCTCCAGACGGACCACATCCACATACAGGCTGGGTGTGGGTGCTTTTTCAAGAGCTCTCAGACAGTATTCTTTTGCCTTTAGGGGTTCCCTTTCCTGATGTAACCTGCAGAGCACATAGTCCGCGTAAGGGTTATAGGCAAGGGCTATGCTTGCAAGGAGCAATAAGGATAGGTATCTCACCCCTCACCTCTGTGGATGAGCAGGGATAGGTCCAACGCCCTTACGAGCTCGGAGGAGGTGCTTCCAAGCAGAACCCTTTTCAGACCAGAGAGCCCCTTGCTTCCTAAGACTACCAAGTCTATGTCTTGATTTTCTTTGAGGAAGACCTTTATACCTTCCACCGGAGACCTACCCTCAAGTAGGTAAAACTCCGCTTCAAAACCTCTGTCTCTGAGCCCCTTCTCCATGTCCTTCAGGTGTTTTATCTTTTCCTCTCTGTATCTCTGGCTCAGAACGTCCTTTATACCTTCCACCACGGGAAGCTCGATGGTCTCTTCCACATGCAGGATAGTCATGCGTGGAAGGAAGGGTTTGAAAAGCCTCTCCGCAAACTCCATCGCCCTTTGGGCATGCTCCGAAAAGTCGTAGGCTATAAGCACCCTTCTGATATCCAGGAGTTCTTTCCCCTTAAGGACGAAGACCGGTCTGTGGGAATACTTGACTACCTTCTCTGTAGTGGAGCCCAGAAGTATCCTCTCCACCAGCCCCTTCTTGTGACTCCCCATAAAGAGCAGGTCAAAGGCTTTTTCCTGCTCAAGGATAACCTCCGCAGGTTCACCTACCTCCACGAGCATGTCCGTCTTCAGGGGTTTAAGGAAGTCTCTAAGACCCTTAAGCTTTTCCTTTGCTTCTTCCTTCTTACTTTCCTGAAGCTCTGTCAGGATTTGCAGGTCTATGGCATTCATACCGAAACTTTCTGGGTAGGGAAGGTAAAGCACGGGGGAAAGGGTATGCAGGAGCGTCACCTCCGCCTGATGGGCGGTGGCAAGGTTCTTGACGAGCTTTAGGAGCGGGTTCGTTATCTCAGTAAAGTCTACCGGGACGAGAAACTTCATCTTTACCTCCCTTCTATCCTTCTAAAGGGTGAGCTCATGGAACTCCTCAAGGTTTAATTTAATCACCCTTTCTATAAAGGGATAGCATAAGCCGTTGCCTGCGTAAACATCCGTAGCCATAGAGAAGCCCTTCGTCAAGGCAACCCTTGCCCCCGCTTCCTTTGCTATAAGAGAGCCAGCCACCACATCCCAGGGATTTAGCTCAAACTCAAGAAGCCCATCAAAAACACCCTCCGCCAGAAGGCAGAGGTCCACTGCAGCGGCCCCAGGTCTTCTCATGGCACTCACCTTATCAAAGACCTCCCTGAAGATGTTCCAGTAAGAGTTTAGCTCTCTTTTTGCCCTTGAAGGATAGCCGTAGGCTACGTAGCACTCCTTTAAGCGTGCTTTTTCTCTTACGCTTATCCTCTTCCCGTTTTTATAGGCGCCTCCACCCTCTACCGCCCAGTAAAGACTGTCAAAGACTGGCAGGTACACCGCACCCACGAGGGGTCTTCCTCCGTATAGCAAACCCACAGAGGTGCCAAAGATAGGGAAGCCCGCTATGTAGTTCTTCGTGCCGTCCAGAGGGTCTATAAACCAAACATAATCTCCCTCAGCCAAACCTCCATCCTCCTCACCAACTACTTTGTGGTCCTGCAGGTATTTTTGTATGTGCTCTCTTATCCTTTCCTCTGAGAGCTTGTCCGCAAGGCTGTAAACATCCTTTTCCCCCTTTTCCATCACTGGGTTTTCTTCGCTTCTGTAGAACTCTTTAAGGACGAGACCACCCAGGAGGCTTGCCTCCTTTGCTACCTTTAGAAAAAGCTCAAGGTTATGCATCGTCCAAAACTTCCAAGCAGGGTAGGGTGTTGCTCTCGAGTAGCTCAAGGAAAGCACCACCACCGGTGGAGACAAAGTCTATGGCGTTGTATACGCCAGCCCTGTGTATGGCGTGGTCCGTGTCACCCCCACCCGCTATGGTAAGGGCTGGAGACTGAGCAAGGAGCCTGGCGGTTTCGTAAGTGCCATCCTTGAACCTGTCCAGCTCAAAAACACCCATAGGACCGTTCCATATGATGGTCTGAGCGTCGGATATAACCTCCTTCAGGAGGCTTATGGAAACTGGACCCACATCTAAGCCCATCCAGCCTTCGGGCACTTCCTGCCAAGGGACAACCCTCGTAGGCGTGTTGTCCGATACCTCTCTGCCTACAACAAAATCCACAGGCAAGTAGAGCCTCACATCCAACTTTCTTGCTATTTCCATTATGTCCCTTGCGGTGTTTATGAGCTCTTCTTCTACTAAGGAATTGCCCGTTCTGTAGCCCAGGGCTCTTATGAAGGTAAAAGCCATGGCACCTCCTATGAAGAGCTTATCCACCCTTTTGAGAAGGTTTTTTATAAGACCCAGCTTGGAGGAAACCTTTGCACCACCTATTATGGCTACCACTGGTCTTTGAGGGTTTACCATCGCCCTTTCAAAGTAGCTCACCTCCTTCTCTAAAAGAAAGCCCATGACCGCAGGCTTTAGTATTTTTGGCACGAGATACACGGAGGCGTGCTTTCTGTGGCATGTGCCAAAGGCATCGCTGACATAGACCTCACCAAGCCTCGCTAAGGCTTTGGCAAACTCCTCACTGCCCTTGCTCTCACCCTCCTGAAAGCGGAGGTTTTCCAAAAGCACCACCTGCCCCTCTTCCAAGGATAGGACCTCTTTTTCTACTTCCTCACCGGTGCAGTCGTGAAGCATCCTCACCTCTCGGTTTATGTATCGGGATAGCCTCTTTGCAACCGGTGTAAGGCTAAACTTCTCCTCTCTACCCTTGGGTCTCCCTAAGTGGGACATGAGGATGACCTTTGCCTTTGCATCCAGAAGGTATTCAATAGTTGGTAGGCTTGACCTTATCCTGGTATCGTCCTCAATATTTCCAAGCTCGTCCATGGGCACATTAAAGTCCACCCGCACCAGCACCCTCTTGCCCTTTAGCTCCACATCCCTTAGGGTCTTCTTCTTGAAAGCCATAGGACACCTCCTCAAAGGTCAAAGTCTATGTCCTCGTCGTCAAACTCGGGACTTTCGTTGACCTCAAACACCCCCCTAAGGTTGAGGGCAAGCTTTTTAAGGTTTTCAAGGTAGAAGACCACCTCCTCGTATACTTCCAGAAGGGCTCTGTATCTTTTTATCTCCTCGTAGCCAAGCTTTCTTGTTTTGAGTAGCTTCTTTACCGCTATCCTTGATATGAAAGCTCTTGAATACTTTTCCTGCCACTCCTTCCAGAACTCCTGACTGCTCACCGGAGCTTTTACTACGAAATACTCAAGGTTGGAAAACTCTTCCACGAGGTTAAGGTCAAGGGTGTTTTTCACTGTATACCTCCTTTATAGATTATAACCCATAAGTTCCCTGAGTTTTTTTAGAGGGTCAGGGCTTTTCATAAGGCTCGTGCCCACCAAAAAGGCATCCACCCCCAAGTTTTCAAGTTTCAGAACCTGCTCTCTGCTTTCTATTCCGCTCTCCGCTATGACAAACTTTGCACCCATTGCTTTTATCTGTGGTGCAAGCTTCTCCGAGAGGCTCACGTCCACCCTCAGGGTATCCAGGTCCCTGTTGTTTATACCTATCACCCTCGCACCCACCTTGAGAGCTCTCTCCGCCTCTTCAAGGTTGAAAACCTCCACTATGTGAGAAAGCCCCAGCTCCTCCGCGTAATGGAGAAGGTCTCTGAGCAAGACCTCCTCCAGCACCCTCACTATGAGCAAGACCACATCACCTCCGTAGGCTTTTGCTTCCAGCACCTGAAGGGGATGGAGGATAAAGTCTTTACGGAGAAGGGGAAGGTCCACCTCCCTTCTGACCTCAAGAAGGTCCAAGAGAGAGCCACCGAAGAACTTCTTGTCCGTAAGCACTGAAACCGCAACCGCTCCAGCCTTCTGGTAGAGCCTCGCCTGCTGAGAGGCAGAAACCTCTTTTATATGCCCCTCAGAGGGTGAAAACCTTTTTACCTCCGCTATTATTCTGGTTCTGCAGGAAGATAGGACCCTTTCCAAGGGGTATAGGACTACCCTTTCTGAAGCCATCTCCTCAAGTCTTTTCAGATAATCCCTTGAAGTATCTATTTCCTTTTTTTTGTTTTTGAGGATTTCCTCCAGCACTCCTATGGATAGACCCTCCTGTATTCCTTACCTTCCTTTCTGTATATGGCTTCCACGCCAAAACCCTCTTTTTGGAGCTCTTCGTAGATGTCCTTAGCCCTCTGGTATCCCTGCACCGCCAAGACCACACCACACCGGGGGTCTATCTCGTCTGGTATGGGTATGAGCTTTGCCCTACCGGCGAGATACTTCTCCGCCCTCGTGCCCTCCGATAGGGCTACGAAGGTGATAAAGTGGTCTGGCTTTTTCACAAAGGGGTTTATCTGTATAAGTAAGTGCCTCAGGTGGAGTTTCACCCCCAAGGAGTGGAACTTAATCCAGTGCCACAGGCTTGGTTCTGTAGCTTCTGACCTTTTTCTCAGAACTGCCACCACCTTGTTCCCTTCCTTCTTGAGGCTTACCAGCTCGTTGCCCGTTTGGAGGCACCAGTTGTATACATCTCTTTCAAATCCCGGGTCTGTAGAAAGGACGGTAAGGAGCTGTCCTTCTTTTAGCTTTTTCATTTTCTCCGAAGTGAGAACCACTGGCAGAGGACACATAAGCCCCGTAAGGTCCAGAAGCTCCTCTTTTGCTTCCTCCAGTGTCTTCATGGTTTTCACCTCACACCGCTATAACCTTGACCTGAGGTTTTTCCTCAAAGCCCTCAAGGAATAAATTTATGAGCCTTCCAGCCTTTTCAAGGTTTTTTAGGAGCTCTTTATCGTAGAGCTCCATCGGGCTGTTAAGGTGGAAGGTTACATAAACCTCACCCCGCTCAAGCCTGATAGGCACGTGCACGCTGAGGTTAGCCTCGTCAAGCACAGGCTCTTTGGGGAAACTCCCCCGCAGTGGTGTTATGCTTACAGACCTGAGACCGAACTCCTCCTTCAGGGCTTTGAGGTAATCTTCGAGGTTGTTAATCCTCTGAAGCCTTTCAAGTAGGTTGCTGGCAAAGGTGAGGTCTTTTACGCTGTTCTCCAGCTCGCTGTAGTTTGAAAGGAGTGCTGCGTGGGCTTTTCTAAGATTTCTTATGTAAAACCTCTCCTTTCTAAGAGCTTCCACCAGGTCTGGGTGGAGAGAGGACAGAAAAGTTGCCAGAAAGACAAGAAGCAGGGAAAAGCCTCCACTGTGGTAGTAGTAAAAACCAAAACCTACGGATGTCCAGAAAAAAAGCATACCTATAAAAACCCTTCTGCTGGTGTAGAGGGCAAGGGGTGGCAAAAGGGCAAGGATAGCCTCCTTCTGCCCCGAGAGAAAAACGAGAAGGGGTAAAAAGAGCAGGTCTCCATAGTTTTTAAAAAGCCGGAGGCGTCCCGGATAGAGAAAGACATACATACCAAGAGAGAGATAAAGCACGGAAGGAACCACAAGAAGAGCTCTCTGCGTAAGCTCCTTTTCCATAGAGAGGGCAAGAAAGAAAGAAAAGAGGAGAACCCTGTATCCGAGAAAGATTAAACCTATGTCTCTCAACACAGGAATATTTTACTCCACTTCTATCCTCTTTACCTTCTCCTTGGCTTTAGTCCCTTCGAGCCTCCGCTCCAGCTTGCCAACCTCGTAATCCACGAGGGTCTTTACTATCCTCCAGAAAGAGAGCTCTATGGTGTAGAGGTTTTTAAGGACCTCCTTCCGAACCTCCTTCGGTGGTAGGAAGAGTTCCAGAACTTTGAGCGTTTCTTTCCTCAGCTCTTCCACCTGCTCTTCGAGGCTTTCCTGCTCCAACTTCTCTTCCCTCTCCATGTTTTTAAATATAGCTTACTAAAGGAGCAGGTTCAAGAATTCCTCAACCGCCCTTTCCATACCCCACAGAAGGGCATTTGACACTATGGAATGACCCACATTTAACTCCTCTACCACATCTCTGAGAGCCTCAACCAGCATGGGGGTGTTTTTGTAGGTAAGTCCGTGACCTGCATAAACCCTCAGCCCCAGAGACCTTGCCCTCTGCCCCGCCTGCCTAAGCCTGAGGAGTTCCTTTTTTGCTTCTTCTATAAGGTGGGCGTTAAAGAGGTTTGCGTAGGCACCCGTGTGGAGTTCCACCGCATCCGCCCCCACCTCCTTACTTGCCTCCACCTGTGACCCATCCGCCTCTATAAAGAGAGAGACTTCTATGCCTGCTTCTCCGAAACCTTTGAGGTATTCCTTGAGGTATTCCTTGAGTTCCACCACATCAAGACCCCCCTCCGTGGTAACCTCTTCTCTCCTTTCTGGCACAAGGGTCACCCTGTTGGGCTTTACCCTCAGGGCTATATCTTTCATATCCTCTCTCGGTGCCATCTCAAGGTTTATGGGCACATGCACCGCCCTCTTTATGAGCTCCAGGTCTTCCTCCTGGATGTGTCTTCTGTCTTCTCTCAGGTGCAGGGTTATCTGGTGTGCACCCGCCTGCTGGGCTATGAGGGCTGCGAAAAGGGGGCTCGGTTCAAAGGTTTTTCTTGCCTGCCGGAGGGTTGCCACATGGTCTATGTTTACACCCAGCCTCATAAAGGTTTATATTATACCTATGCTGGAGATAAAAGAAAGAGACCCCTTTAGCAGTCTCGTGCTTGAGGTTCTGGACGACCCCCAAAAAAAGGAAATGGTTTTCTACGTCATGTGCTACTCACAGCTGGTAAGAAGGGAGGGGAGTTTCCACGTGGAGCTTGAGCGGTTCCTTTCCTGCGCCTACAGGAGCTTTAAAAACGCCAGAAATCACTGGAAGGATGTTCTTGTAGAGCTGAACCTTTTTGTCGTGTCGGACCTCTACGGAAACCTCTACACGGGAAAGGACATATACAAGTTGGAAGAAGGCGAAATCTACCTTATAAGCCTCAGGAAGGAATACCTACCCCTTTTTGAGAGCATAAGCTACAGGGCTTTTAGATTGTGGAACATGCTCAACAGGACATTGGTATACAGAAAACATCTGACCGCTCAGGATGCAGTGTTCATATCCGCTTTTATGTTTAACGAAGGACTTTACGAAGAGCTCAGAGGTTATTGCGAGTTGAACATGGAAAGGTATCCCCTGGAAGCTCCTTACTTCAGAGCCTTACGCAGGCTCTCTGGTGCTTATGCGGGAAAGGGGGAAGGGGTCTATCAGGAACTTAAGGGCGTGCTCGCTGAGCTTCAGGGGTTAGGTCAGGTCTACTATGGAGTTAACCTGCTGAAGTTGACAAGGGATGTGGAAAACTTGATGGGAAGAGTTGAGAAGGGTAAAGGTCTGGAGACTATAAGGATAGAGTTTGTGAGCCAGAAGAGGAAGGGTGAGGGCTGGCTAAGGACTTTTCTCAAAAGGTTAAAGGACATCTTCGTAGGGCTATGGGTAGGTGGAAAGGGAAGTAAGGCTTGCTTCTCTAAGGGGGAGTTATGTTCAAGGAGTTCTCTGACCCCATCCACCAGCTCATAAAGGCGGACCCCTGCGAGGTCAAGGTAATAAACAGCCTTCCTTTTCAGAGGTTGAGGTTTATAAGTCAGCTGGGTATAGCCTATATGGTTTTCCCCTCCGCACAGCACAGCAGGTTTGAGCACTCTCTGGGCACCATGGAGCTT
>JANWWH010000040.1 GCA_025056375.1 Aquificaceae bacterium | reverse complement strand
TGTATGGTCTAAGCCCTTCCCTTAGGTCCACAAGTCCTACAAGTATGGGTTTTTTCAGGCTAAGCTCTCTAAGCCTCATGTTCGTTTCCTCTTCCTCCGAGTAGAAGAAGTGAAGGGCGGATTCAGGGAGGACTATTAAGTCCACTTCTCTTCTCACCGCTTCCTCGAGGAGCTCCAGTATGCTTTGAGCATGCCTCTTGAAGCTATCTCTGTTCAGCTTGTCCCTTTGAGGAACTGCGGTCTGCACGAGGGCAACCCTGAGGCTCTCCGCAAACCTTAGCTTTTGACCTTTCTCCAGCAAGGCTAAAAATCCCAATAGAGCAAAGGCTGACCAGAGAAGAGCCAGAGCCTTGAGTTTTTTTCTGTAGAGAAAAAGAGCGGTAAATAGGAAAAGAAGGCTTTGAAGGTAAACATTGGCATAGAGGAGGCTGTCCCTCACAAGGGGTATGTAAGGAGAGAGAGAACCTAAGATTAGCCAGGGGAAGCCACCGTAGGGGAAGTGGGAACGCAGAAACTCAAAGAAGGCGTAAAAGAGGGGTAGCGTCCAAATTATTCTTCCGGAGAGCTTTTGCCATAGCTTCAATGGTGCGTAAAACTGGTAGAAGCTTAGGAAGAAGACCAAAGGGATAAAAAGGGCTTGAAAGAGAAGAGGAGACACTCCCCCAAATTCCACCGCCGCTATGCCTGCGCACCTGAGAGACAAAAAGAAGAAAAGAGAACCAGATAGAAACCAGAAAAGACCCTCTCTAAACCTAAAGAGGAGTATAAGAGCGGGGAGGGCTAAAAACCATAGTTCCTGCTTGGAAAAGGGTAGGTATAAGAGAAAACCAGTAAGAAAGGAGAGGGCTATTTTCCTGAAGAGAGGCTTATGAGGATTATTCCGCATACTACCAGAAGTATACCAAAAGCCCTAAGCCAGCTGAAGGGCTCACCAAGAAACAGGAAGGCTATAATTGAACCCCAGAGGGGCGAGGTGGAAGCTATGGGGGTTACCAGAGAGACCTCCCCTTCCTTTACCGCCTTGAAAAAAAAGAACAGACCCAGAAAGCCTGACATTATACCCCCAAGGGCTATAAGTAACAAATCCTTCAGAGGGTAGTCCAGCCTAAAACCAGCTATACCCACAAAGGCGAGGGCTATGAGGAGGGCGGAGAGATTGTGGAAAACCAGAGCGGTCACGGGAGGCACATCCCCCTTCAAACCCAGCTTAAACAACACTGGTGCGGTCCCCCAGAGGAGGCTAGCCAGAAGGGCAAATATCAAACTTTTCATGGCAAAAGTATTGTAAATTCTTCTTGCATATTAACTCGACTTGGTATATGATTATAAAGGGTAAAAACCTTTAAGGAGGGAATGTCATGACCAAAGCGGAGTTGGTTTCAGCCATATCCAAAGGGGCAGGTATTAGCAAAAAAGAGGCGGACGCTGCCTTGAAAGCTGCGGTTCAGGCAGTTTCTGACGCTCTGAAAAAGGGCGAGAGGGTTGCAGTGCCTGGTTTTGGTATATTCACCGTCAGAACCAGAGCGGAGAGGAAGGGCCGTAACCCACGAACCGGCGCAGAGATAAAGATACCCGCAAGGAAGGTAGTAGCCTTCAGACCTGCCAAGGAACTCAGGGATTCCGTAAGGTAAACATACCCTGGCGGGGGGCTTCCCCCGCTCCCTAATGGAAAGGCTCCTCTGTAATAAGAGAGAGGAGAACTTTTTAATAGTTTCTGGCTCTGAATTCAAACATCTAAAAGCCCTTAGGTTGAGAAAGGGTGAAAAGTTTGAGGTTTACTGCGAGGGGCGGTTGTTTCTGGCTTCACTCTCGGAGGTTTTAAAAGACTACGCCATCTGCTCCATACTGGAGGAGATAGAAAAACCACTACCAAAGCCCTCAGTTGTCCTCTACCAGTGTTTGCCTTTGGACTTAAGGCTTATGGAGGAGGTAGTGGACAGGGTAAGCCAGGCGGGTGCGGTTAGGCTTGTCCCTTTGATGTGCAGGCGAGGTTTTAGAGAGATACAGAAGGTGGAGGAGAGGTTAGAAAGGTGGAGGAAGCTTAGTCTCGCCTCTTTCAAGCAGTGCAAAAGACCGGAGCCCATGGAAGTATCAACACCTCTCAGGTTGGAAGACTTTAAACCAGAGGAAGAGGTGCTCCTACTTTTAGACAACTTTACCGCAAACCTAACCCTAAGGGACATAGACCTTAGAAGCAAAAGCTACGGGCTCGTAGTGGGTCCTGAGGGAGGCTTTTCACGAGAAGAAGTGGATTTTCTGAAAAGTAGAGGATGCCTACCATTGCTTCTAAAACCCTACGTTTACAGGTCGGAGATGGCTGGTGCGGTGGCGGTAGCTCTCATCATGAACCTTGCGAGAGACTGAGGGTAGGATTATAATACAAAGAATTGGGCAGGAGAGCGTAGCTCAGCTGGCAGAGCAGTGGACTGTGGATCCACGGGTCGCGGGTTCGACTCCCGTCGCTCTCCCCATGTTATAATCTCCGAGATGCTCTCTGAGTGGTCTGAATTCCTGCACAGGATAAGAGAGTTTTTTATCCAAAAGGGTTATCTGGAGGTCCACACACCCCTACTCCTACCCTATCCAAACATAGACCCAAATGTAGAGCCCGTGGAGCTCACAGTTAGAGAGTGTGGTAAGGAGAAGCGGCTCTGGCTTCAGACTTCCCCTGAGTTTTCTATGAAAAAGCTCCTCTCAAAGCATAGGAGGGATATCTTTCAAATAACAAAGGTATTTAGAAACTGGGAGTGCGGAAAACTTCACAGGATTGAGTTTACCATGCTCGAGTGGTATAAGCTGGATGTGGGCTACGAGCACATCATCCAAGAGATAGGTGAGCTTATGTCTTATCTGGGTTTGGCTGAGGGATACAAGGTTACGAGGCTTGAGCATGCCTTTGAGGAGCACGCAGGGGTGGTGCTTTCGGAGGAGGAGGAGGTTTTCAAAAACAACCTCCTCGCCTACGGCTATGAGTTCGATGACAAGGAGGACTGGGAGAACCTCTTTTTCAGGATATACATAGAGGTGGAGAGGAAGCTTGGGTTCGAAGAACCGGAGTTCCTAACCCACTTTCCTAAAAGGCTCAGTTCCTATGCAAAGGTGGAGAAGGGTTATGCGGAGAGGTTTGAGCTTTACATAAGAGGGGTGGAGATAGCCAACGGGTGGACCGAGGAGAGGGACCCCCAAGAGATAAGAAGGAGGATGGAGGTCTTCAGAGGAGGAAGGGACCTGCCCATAGACGAAGAGCTCCTCAGGGCTTACCAAAACTTTCCACCCTGTGCGGGCTGTTCTATAGGTCTTGAGAGGCTCTTTATGGTTTACATGGGGCTTGAAAGCTTAGAGGAGTTATACTTTTAAGCTATGGCTTACAGGTGTATGGTAGTGTCTTTGGAAGGTAGCGACAGGGAAGTCACGGAAAAACTCAATGAGGTGCTCTCCGCCATAGAGCAGGAGGGGGGTGAGGTTCTTGACATAGAAACAAGCCTCGCCCGAGAGCATGGAATAGAGGGTTTTGTGGTTCTCTACACCATAAAATACAGGGGTAGGGAGTTGCCAGAGGAATAGACCTACATAAACTCCAGCATGTCCTCAGGCTTCTCAAAAAGGTAGTCCGGCACTTCTTCAGAAACCTTTACATAGCCCCATAGGGCAAGCCCTCTTTTTGTGCCCGCAAGCCTTCCCGCTTTTAGGTCCGTCTCCGTGTCGCCTACCATGAGGGCTTCCCGTGGGGATACGCCAAGAACCTTGAGGGTTTCCAAAAGAGGTAGGGGTGAGGGTTTTTTCTCTGAATAAGTATCGCCACCGACGAGCAGAGAAAAGTAATCCATCAGCCCCAGTTCCTTAAGAATAAGCCTTGAGAGCTCTTCCATCTTGTTGGTTACGACCGCAAGCCTCACACCTCTATCCCTCGCCCTTTCCAACACCTCATGAATGCCCTTAAAGGGTCTTGTGTGTATCACCGGCTCCGCCAGATAGTAGCCCCTGAAGACCTCAAGAGCCTTTTCAAGGAGCCCATCGGTGAAAAAATTCCTCAAAAGTTCTCTTGCACCACCCCCTATCAAGTGCCTCACGCCCTCTATGTCAATCTGAGGTTTTCCAAAGTCTTTCAGGGTTCTGTTCAAGTGTATGCCTATGTCTCTGTAGGAATCTATCAAAGTTCCGTCTAGGTCAAAAAGGACAGCCTTCAAAGACATTCCTGAGCCTTCATGTAATTCATATAGTTACCCCTCTTATACTCCTCTTCTTTTACATACCTTATGCTACAGGCGAGGGTCTTGGGTGGCTGGTAACCCGGTAGGTGTAGCAGGACCCTGCCTTCTTTGTCGTAGAAGAAAATCTGTGGAAAGGAGCTTACTTTAAGAGATTTTGCGAGCTCCTCCTCGGTGCTTATCCTCTCCTGCCCGTTGAGTATATACCTTACCCTCGCGTTGCTCTCGTAGAGTATGCTGTAAACATCCATACCCTGGAGCTCGCCAGCGAGGCTTTGACTTTGAAGGTCCTTCTTAAGCTGTTTGCAGTAAATACAGCTCTCGCTCTCCACTATGAGCATGGCGTAGCGGTTCTGGGGGAGTAGGTCTCTTACCTCGGAGTTAGAGTTTGCCTTCTGCTGGCAGGCGGTAAGAAGGACAAGGGTCAAAAGTAAAAGCCACTTCATCATGGTTTATAATTTTAAACCAGAGTGGAAGCACTTCAAGCTCTTGAATATGCTTTTCTTTTTGTCCTTGGTGCAGTTCTGGGGAGTTTCTACAACGTGCTCATCTATAGGCTACCCAGAAACCTCTCCCCCGTCTCACCATCCTCCAGATGTCCTCACTGCGGTCAGAGAATAAGGTGGTATGACAACATACCCATAATTTCCTACCTTCTTCTTAAGGGTAGGTGCAGGTATTGCGAGGGAAAGATTCCTTTAAGATACCCTTTGGTGGAAGGTGCCAGCGCCTGTCTGGCGGTTGTATGCAGGTTGAGGTTCGAAGAGCCTTTCACGTCTCTCGTCTTTTTTCTTTTCTTTTCTCTTCTAATGGTAGCGAGCTTGATAGACTGGGATACCTTTCTTCTGCCAGACAGTCTTACGCTGGGCGGTCTTGCCTTCGGGCTTTTCACCTCTTTTTTTCGTCAGGATTTTGGACCTACGGAGGGGCTCATAGGTGCTCTGGTAGGAGGGGGTAGCTTTTTGGTAGTGTACCTTTACTATAAAAAGTTGAGAAAGATGGAAGGGCTGGGTTTTGGGGATGTGAAGCTGATGGCTTTTATCGGTTCAGTGACGGGTGTTTGGGGTGTGTTGTATGCGGTTTTTCTGGGTTCTCTTTTTGGGCTCATCTACGCCCTACCCATAATATTCAAGAACAGAAGCCTTCAGTTTGCAGTGCCCTTTGGTCCCTTCCTCTCCTTAGGAGTGTTTGTGGGTGTGCTCTTAGACTTCAAATACTTCCTTGTCTGACCTCCATTGGAACAGCTCTCTGTAGAGCTCCGAATCTATCCTTCTTGCTCTATGTCTTTCTTTGGGCACTTCCTCAACCTCCACAAAGTAAAGACAGTTGGTCACGCACTTGGAAACGCAAGAGGGCAGAAGACCAGCGTCTACTCTATTGTAACAGTAGTCACACTTTTCCACCTTCATGGTCTCGGGGTTGAAGGCTATAGCTCCGTAAGGACAGGCTATTATACAGGCTTTACAGCCTATGCATCTTAACTCTTCCAGATAGACTATGCCGTCCTCCCTCTTTCTCATAGCAGAGGTTGGGCAAGCATATACGCAGGGGGCTGGCTCGCAGTGAAAGCAGTTCATAGGTAAGAAAAAGACATCAGGTCTTTCCCCAAAGCCACCAACCCTGAACACTTTCATAGGCCTTATGCCAAAGTTCTCTATACCCTTTTCCTGCTTGCAAGCTACTTCGCAAGAAAGACAACCTATACAACGGTCCAAATCTATGAGCATAATAGGTCTTTTCATGGTTTTCCCTGAATTCTCTTTTTGTATTCCTTCAGTTTTTCAAATACCTGGTCTATCTCCTTGTCCAAGCCAAAGATCTCTCCCTCAATGTGTTCAAGCTCCTTCTTCATGGTTTTTATTTCTCTTATCTTGTAGAAAAAGTCATCAAGCACGTGGATAAACTCCTGGTCACATACTTCTTTTAGTTTCCTTACGCCCTCAGAACTTTTTTCATACTCCTCCGCAAGCTTGTAAGCGGTCTCTATGTCGGTGCCAAGCTCCTCTTCAAGGAGTTTTTCAAGCCTCCTTATCTTATCTCTGGCTTCCTGAAGCTTCTCATACTGAGATAACACCTTCATCCGCCTCTGCCAGAGGTTCTCTTCCATCTGAAGAATTTCTCTAAAAGACTCTTCCATATCTGGATAAAATTATAAGCATGAAACCTCTGGTGGGCATAATAATGGGCAGTCTTTCTGACTGGGAGTGGCTAAAACCCGCCTATGAGGTTTTAAGGGAGTTTGGGGTTCCCTGTGAGGTCAAGGTGGTCTCCGCACATCGCACACCTGAGCTCATGTATGAATACGCAAACAGTGCCAAAGAGAGGGGTCTTGAGGTTATCATAGCCGGGGCTGGTGGCTCCGCACACCTTCCCGGCATGACCGCCAGTATGACTACGCTCCCGGTGATAGGTGTGCCCGTGCCTTCAAGGCACCTGAAAGGGCTTGACTCTCTTTATTCCATAGTTCAGATGCCCTCTGGAGTGCCGGTGGCAACAGTAGGCATAGGAAACGGTATAAACGCGGGACTCCTCGCGGTCAGAATACTCTCCCTAAAGAACCCTGAGCTCTACGAAAAGTTGAAGGTTTACGAGGAGAGCCTGAGAAGAAAGGTGGAAGATATGAACGCAGAGCTGGAAAGCCAGCTCTAAAGGACTACAACCCTGTTCTTACCCTCCGCTTTTGCCCTGTATAGGGCTTCGTCCACCCTTAGGAGCATGCTGTGTATGGTATCTCCTTTTCTGTAGACCGTTGCACCCAAGGAGACTGTTATCTTAAGGTTGTGGCGATGTCCGTAGGCTTCTATCTTACGTCTAATTTTCTCCGCAGGTGCGTAAGGTTCTGGGGTCATGGGCAGGAGCACCAAAAACTCCTCACCCCCCCACCTTCCAAGAATGTCGCTTTTCCTCAGAGTTCTCTTTGCAACACGGACCGTCTCCTTTAGCACCCTGTCCCCTACAAAGTGTCCATAAGTGTCGTTAAAAGCCTTAAAGTTGTCAATGTCAAACATGATTAGAGAAAAGTAGGTATCGTATCTCCTGCACTGGGCTATAAGACGCTCAAAGTCGTGAAGGAGGGCGTGCCTATTGAAAGCACCTGTGAGCTTGTCCCTTGTGGCAAGCCTTGTGAGCTGTTTCTCTCTTTTTATGTCCCTTGATATATCCACCAAAGTTATCACAGATACCCTTTTACCCTTGTAGTGGGTGACTACGGAGGTGAGCTTCACCCATTTTGTTCCTCCGCCCCTGGTTATTACCCTCATCTTGTAGCTTATTAAACCATCGTAACCTTCTTTTCTTTTTGCGATGTTCTCCAACACCCTACGCCTGTCCGCAGGGTAGACAAGGCTCGTGGGGTCGCTGATGGCTAAAAGCTCCTCCTTGGAGCATCCAAAAAGCCTGGTTGCATTCCCGTTCACATAGATTATCCTGTTGTCCTTAAAATCGTAGAGAAGAACCGCATAGGGGTTCGATTCTGCAAGCACATGGAAGAGCTCCTCCTGCTCGTGCTTCTCCGTTATGTCCATTATGTAGCCGTAGTAGCCCACCACCTCACCCCCATCTTCTAAAAGAGGTATCTTATGGTCGTAAACCCATATATATACGCCGTCCTTCCTCCTCAACCTGTAGTCTTGATGTGTCCAGAAAGGTGACTTGTTCTCCGTATGATACATCACCTCCCCTTTGAACCTTTCCACGTCCTCGGGGTGCACCAGCTCCCCATAGCTTACCCTGCCGGAGAGAAAGTCCTCTGCGGTATATCCCAGAAGCTCCGCCACGTTCTGAGAGATAAACTCCACTGGCAACCCCTTCTCTTTCTTACACTGGAAGAAGACCACAGGACCAGAAGAGAGAAGAAATTCAGTTCTCTGCCCGCTTACCTTTAACACCCTTACCAGTTCAAAAAGGTCTATGTGGACCTCGGCGTAGAGGTTTCTCTTTGGGTCGTAGCCTATCACCACGTAGAAGTATTTATCACCCTGCAGAGTCCGATGAACATGTATCACGCCAGACCTTTCCACTTCTTGCTCCCTAAGGTTATTTACTGGGCAAAAATGCTTTTTTATCTCGTGGCAGTGCATTTCAGAAGGGTGTGATAGCCCGTAGCAGTTCTGGGGACCCTCTCCGTATACCTCCTTTGCCCTCCTGTTGGCAAAAACCAGCTTGTATTCCTGGTCAACTACGAGGATAGGTTCTGGTATAAGGTCAAGGGCGGAGTAATCCATAGCCCTATGCAAAGCCCCACTATTATAATTTATGCTATAATTACCTGCCTAAATCTGAAAGGAGGTTCCGCTATGAGTAGTCTTATACAGAAGGTCGAGGAGATATACCTTCCAAAGAGAGAATATCCCCAGTTCAAAGTAGGTGATACGGTCAAGGTTCATTATCGCATAGTAGAGGGCGAAAAGGAGAGGACCCAACCCTACGAGGGTGTGGTTATAAGGATAAGGGGCGGTGGCACTTCAAAGACCTTCACTGTCAGGAAAGAATCCTACGGAGTAGGTATCGAGAGAACCTTCCCCTTCTACAGCCCTAACATAGAAAAGATAGAGCTTATAAAGTACGGTAAGGTGAGAAGGTCAAGGCTATACTTCCTCCGTAAGTACAGGGGCAAGGAAGCGGTGGGCAAGATAAGAGAGATAAAACCCTGGGAACTCAAAAAGAAGGCATGAGAGAATACGAAGAGCTCTACTGGTCTAAAGGGCTTTTGGTGGCTGGTGTGGATGAGGCGGGTAGAGGACCTCTTGCAGGTCCTCTCGTTGCCTGTGCGGTCATACTACAGCCCTTTACCGAACCTTTTATAGATAAAGACTCAAAAGCTATGACACCAAAGGAGAGAGAGGAAGCATACCAGAGGATAAGGATGAAGGCTCTGGCTATAGGCACCGCAGTGGTGGACTCGAGCCTTATAGACAGGATTGGCATACTTAGGGCAAACCAGCTTGCCTTCAAGAGAGCCATAGAAGACCTAAAACACGCCTTCCATTTGGTTATAAGTGACTACCTTCCCGTTGAGGGTTACGAATGTCTGCCTTTGGTTAAGGGTGACAAGAAAAGTCTAAGTTGTGCGTGTGCCAGCGTGGTGGCAAAGGTTCTAAGAGACAGGATAATGGAATACTACCACCGACTTTTCCCCCAGTATAACTTTGCAAAGCACAAGGGTTACGCCACAAAGGAACACATAAAAGCCTTGAACCTATACAGGGAAAGTCCTATACACAGGAAGAGCTTTTCGCCCGTCAAACAGCTTCAATTTTTTGGCTGATGCACCTTCCCGTCCTTCTTGAGGAGAGCGTAGACCTCCTTATAGGTGGGGGAGGCAGGCTTTATGTGGACTGCACCGTGGGGCTTGGGGGGCATGCAAAGAGGATACTGGAGAAGAGCTCCGAGGCTTTCCTCGTTGGTATTGACAGAGACCCCTACGCCCTTCAGCTGGCAGAGGAGAACCTTAAGGACTTTGAGGGCAGGTTTAGCCTCTATCAGGCAAACTTTGCGGACCTGGACGAGGTGCTAAGAGAGGAGGGTATTTCTAAGGTGGATGGTTTTCTTTTTGACCTTGGAGTTTCCATGCTACAGCTCAAAGGCTCAAGAGGCTTTTCCTTCCAGAGAGACGACCCTCTTGATATGAGAATGAACCCGGAGGACAAGCTCACCGCTTATGAAGTGATTAACCGCTATCCTGAGAGAGAGCTGGAAAGGATACTGAGGGAATACGGAGAAGAGCCTCACGCAAAAAAGATAGCCAGAGCTATAGCACTGGCAAGGTTGAAAAAACCTATAGAGACCACAGGAGAGCTACTGGCGGTTATAACCCCCCTACTCCCCCAGAGGAAGGGTAAGACCCACCCAGCCACCAGAACCTTTCAGGCTATAAGAATAGAGGTAAACCAAGAACTCAGAGCTCTTGAGACCGCCCTTCAAAAGACCCTTAAATTTTTAAAGCCAGGGGGTAGGATAGTGGTCCTATCCTTCCATTCTCTGGAGGATAGGCTTGTGAAGAGTTTTATAAAAAACCATCTAAAGGTCTTGACAAAAAAACCGATAAGACCTACTATGGAAGAGGTAAGGCAAAATCCGGCGAGCAGGAGTGCAAGATTGAGGGCTGGGGAAAAACCATGAGATACCTCTTGTTGAGCCTTTTACTGTTGGGTATAAACTATCTTTACTCCGCCTACAGCATAGATGTCTCTAAAGAATACGCCAGAAAGGTCTCGGAGCTAAAGAAGGAGAAGGAAAGGTCTCTTATACTGAAGGCGGAGCTTGAAAGACACGTAAACTACAGAACCGCCAAAGTCTATGCAGAGTCCGCGGGCTTCGGTCCTATTGACTGGAGCAGGGTCAGGTTGGTCAAGGTTGCTCGGTAGGTAAAAGCCGATAAAAGCGTTTCCTACCTACTTGAAGCCTTACTTCCTTCAACACCACTATCTCTCTATTTGGGTCTTCCACCTTCTGCCCGTTTACCCTGAGACCACCACCTTCCACGAGCCTTCTTGCGGAGTTTTTGGAGGCTTCTATACCAAGCTCGAAGAGAAGTTCGTATGCCTTTTGACGGTAGCCTCTTTTCACCTCTATTATAGGAGCGTCCTCAGGAAACTCTCTCTGAGAGAAGGTCTTCTCAAAGGACTCTCTGGCTCTATCCGCCTTCTCCTGCGTGTGATAGCGAGAAACCACGTAGTGGGCGAGCCTTTTTTTTGCCTCCATAGGATGGAGCTCTCTCTTGAACTTTTCTATTTCCTCTTTGCTGTAGTCGGTCAGGAGTAGGTAATAGTCCCACATGAGCTGGTCCGATATAGACATGAGTTTTCCAAACATCTGCTCTGGTTCTTCTGTAAGACCCACATAATTGCCATAGGACTTGGACATCTTCCTTACACCATCCAAACCCAGCAGAAGGGGAAGGGTTAGGCATACCTGAGGCTCCTGACCGTAGGCTCTCTGAAGGTCTCTACCTACAAGGAGGTTAAACTTTTGGTCCGTGCCACCCAGCTCCACGTCCGCCTTCAGAAAAACAGAGTCGTAACCCTGAAGGAGGGGATAGAGAAACTCGTGTATGTGTATGGGTATGCCCTCTCTGAAACGTTTAGAAAAGTCCTCCCTCTCCAACATCCTTGCCACCGTGTATTGGGCGGAGAGCCTTATTAAACCCTCAGCTCCAAGACCTGAAAGCCAGCTGCTGTTGAAGACTATGCTCGTCTTTTCAGGTATAAGCACCTTAAAGACTTGATGTTCGTAAGTCCGGGCGTTTTCAAGGACCTCCTCTCTGCTGAGTGGGGGTCTGGTCTCGCTTCTGCCAGTGGGGTCTCCTATGGTGGCAGTAAAGTCACCTATCACAAAATACACCTCGTGACCCAACTTTTGAAACTGTCTGAGTTTTTGAAGTAGCACCGAATGCCCTAAGTGGAGGTCTGGTGCGGTGGGGTCAAAACCTGCCTTTATACGCAGTGGTCTATTTTCTTTTAGCTTTTTCAAGAGTTCATCTTCCTCTATTATCTCAACGACCCCTTCCTTTATTAATTCCAGCTGTTCTTCTGGGCTCAACATGTTGGGGCTAACATTATACAATACGCGTGTGGCACTTTAGTTCATGTTGCTGACATTTCCATCAATCTCCTGTCCTGTAAACACTGAGCTCAGAGCCTTCATTAAGTCTTGACCACCCCTTAACAGAGTTTATACTATAGAAATCATGTGGTTTGCCTTCTTTTTAATACTTGCCCTCGCGTGGGGTGGGGAGGTAAAGGTGCTCTATCAAGATGGAAGGGTGGGGGTGGTGCAAGATGAAGCCCTAAAAAGGCTCAAGTCCGCTATCCTATACTGGGAAAAGCCAAAACCCCTAAGGATTTTAGACCCAGTGGTGGGGGGCTCTTCTGTGGCTACTTATGTCAGAGGTAGCGTGAGCTTTAGTCTACCTCTTCAGGCAGGACAGGTGCTCAACTACTGGGCAATAAACACCAGCTTCAGCTTTTCCGGTCCCTGCACCCAATCGAGCAACGCTTTGCAGTGCGGTTCTGGAAACTTAATGCTAAACCTGAGCTCCTCAGATGGCAGGCTCATCCTCTCCTCTTCCACCCACTCTCTGACCCTACCCCCAGGTTCCTACTGGTTGGGGACAGGAGCAAGGCTATCAGGGAGAACGGGAGCGGGCGTGGTTGCGGTGGTTATAGATACGGGTATAGATGTATGCCATCCTGAGTTTGAGGACAGGATAATTTTCTTTTATGACGCGACCACAAACACGGAGCTGGACCAAAACGCAATAAGGCAGGCGAGACAGAGGGGTGAGTGTGACAGAGATTTTGGAGGTCATGGCACTCCGGTTGCTGGCATTCTTGCGGGTAGGAATGTGGGCATGGCACCGGGTGCAAGCCTCATAGCCATAAAAGTGGTGGACCAAAACGGGGACATAACAGATGCCACGATCATGAGAGCGATAGAATACGTAAGGCAAAAGAGACAGTCTCTTGGAAGACCCATGGTGGTGAACCTCTCTCTGGGCAACACCTTTGGTCCTGGAGATGGCAACTCGATGCTGGAACTATCTATAGAGCAAAGTGTGGGACCTGGTCTTATCTTGGTAGCTGCCAACGGAAACGAGGGTCATCTAAGGATAAGGGCGGTGGTAGAGGGCAGGAGCAGTGGAGAAGTGCCTATCAACCTTACCGCAGATATACCCTTTGAGGTCTGGTATGGAAGTGCTTCCCTTTACAGGTTAGAACTATGCGACAGTTTAGGCAGGTGCGCAACCTCCACCCCAAACTCCTTCTCTTCCAACCTTCCCTGCGTGCGGGGGGTAAACCACACCCTCTACCCCCCCAGCTCTAAGAGATACGCGGAGTTTGACCACGCCTGCAGTGGCTCCTACATCCTAAGGTTTTCTCTTCTGTCTGGTCCTCTCTCAAGGTTGGACCTCTTTGGCGGTTTTGAGGGTAACTCCTTCGGAGCCTTTACGGTGGAGGATGGAAAGGGTGGCTATCTTTACACGGTTAGCTTGCCAGCCACTGGCAGGAGGGTTATAGGCGTAGGAGCTATCAGCTCCTTCGCGCTCAGCTCAGGTTCTCGGGCTTTTAACAGCTTGGGCGACATA
>JANWWH010000003.1 GCA_025056375.1 Aquificaceae bacterium | reverse complement strand
TGTTTTTAAGTGGTAGTGTGGGTATGTTGGTGAGTTAGATGTTATGGTAATGAGTTAGGGTATAGGTGGAGGGTGGGAGTGTGTGGGTGTATTGGAGGATAGTGAAGCTTTTATTGGACACAGCAGAGAAAATCAGAGTTGGCTAAGCGGTAAAAAGCGTGTATAATTAACACAGGCTATGACCGAGAAAGAAAAGTTTGAACGCATGCTCCAAAAGGCACAGTTAGTAGACCCCAATATAAGGATAGAGTTTGTCCTACTTGACCTAAGTCCAAGATGGATGAAGTGTAGGAGGACAAAAAGGTTAGTCTTTCAGTTTCATAAGCTGGGTCAGGAAGAAGGGCTAACCGCTTGTGGTCAGAGGCTTGAGAAGTATCAGGTTTTGCCAGAAAGGCAAGAAAACTTGGTGATAACCCAGGTTAATATGATGCTGGGTGGTCTTGGACTTTTAGTTTTCTTTGACCTCTGCCCCAAGTGTTTTGGAAGCATAAACAGGTGTAATCCTATAGAGGAGGGGGCATAAGCCCCCATGAAGTCTTACTTGACGGACATTACCCACTGAGCCAGTTGTTTTGCCTCTGCGTCGGTCACGTTCTGAGGAGGCATAGGCACAGAACCCCAAACGCCAGCTCCACCCTTCTTTATCTTGCCAGCAAGGTAGTCCACTGCGTCAGCCCTTCCTGCGTACTTTTTGGCTATGTCCGCATAAGAGGGACCAACCTTCTTTGCCTTCATGTCGTGGCATGCCATACAGCCTTTCTGCTTGGCCAGCTGTTCGCTGGCAAAGGACGCACCCACAAAACCCACCACCACCGCAAGGGTTAAAGCTACTCTCTTCATCTTTACACCTCCTTAATTGATTATCCTCAGGGTATTATAATACAAAAGGAGGATGAAAAAAGGATGAAAATTGGCGTTTTTGACTCGGGCGTGGGTGGTCTGACTGTCCTGAAAGCTCTTATAAGGCTATATCCGCAGGTAGACTTTGCCTATCTTGGGGATACCGCAAGAGTGCCCTATGGCGACAAGTCTGCCCAGACGGTCATAAGATACAGCCTCGAGTGTGCGGACTTTCTCTTAGGAGAAGGTATAGAACTTCTGGTAGTTGCCTGC
Organism: Aquificaceae bacterium; assembly: GCA_025056375.1. Taxonomy (GTDB): domain Bacteria; phylum Aquificota; class Aquificia; order Aquificales; family Aquificaceae; genus Pampinifervens. Next base: position 51,173 of record JANWWH010000003.1, on the reverse strand, counting down.
AACACTGCCAGCTCCTACGCCCTAAATGTTTTGAAGGAACACCTTTCTATACCCGTCTTTGGTGTCATAGAGCCGGGTGTGAGGAGGGCACTGCGCACTACGCAGAGGGGTAGGATTGGGGTGATAGGGACAAGGGCTACCGTGTCCAGCGGTGTATACAAAAGACTTCTGGAGGCAAATGGGGTTGAGGTTTTTCAAAAAGCCTGTCCTCTTTTCGTGCCTCTTGTTGAAGAAGGCATTCTTCAGGGTAATATCGCCAAAGAGGTGGTAAGATACTACCTCTCCGAGCTAAAGGATAGAAACATAGACACGCTTATATTAGGATGCACCCACTACCCCCTCCTGAGACCTGTGATAGAGGAGTTCATGGGCAGGTCCGTTAGTGTGGTGGACTCCGCAGAAAGCCTTGCCCTTGAGATAGGTTCCTACGTGGAAAACTCCGGCTCTTCAACTCTTAACCTCTTCTTCACCGACCGGTCTCCAGGGCTCGATGCTCTGATAGAGCTCATACTTGGTAAATCTGTAGACTACAAGCTCCTTACCCTCTCTTGCAAGCTTTAGGTCTTTGAGAAAATCCTCTCTTACCCTTTCAAAAAACTCTCTTACCCTGATGTCTCTGTAGTCTCCGTAGGTCCAGTATAGGGGTCTGAAAGCCCCGTAAACGTAGAGATACTCTATCTCCGCATATATACCCTCGCCCAGATAAAACCTTCCACCCCTTCTTTTTGAAGAGGCAAGGATTAAGTGACTCTCTTCCACGTAGCCCGGGTCTATATTTAAACCTCTCTTCCCTTCAACAGAAAAAAGTCTCTCCTTCTCCAAAGCCCACTTTTTAAACTCCTTCAGCTCTTCTCTTCTCATGAAACCTCTAAAAGACAGAAAGACCTTAAATAAACCCTCACCCATCTCTCTCCCGTAGTATCTCTGAAGGCTTTGAAAATAAAAAGGCTCGGACAGACGTTCTACGGGCAGGTTTAACAGAAATTCCTGAAGGAGTTCTCTCTTTTTGTAGAGCAAGGACATTATGGCTTTCGCCAGAGCTTCTTTCAAGCATCTCCCTCCAGTAGCTCAATAAGCTCTTTTTTCGTCATTCTGAAAGCCTTAGGTCCCTGAGAGAAAAGACCAAAGGCGAGAAGTATCCTGTCGTCTACCATGTAACCCCTTCTGTTGTTCTGTAAAACTCTTTCCATCCTCCTCAACTCCTCTCTTGCCCTATCCTGAGGCATCCCCCTGTAAAGGCTAAGCTTTTGAAGTAGGGGTTCTTGGAGCTCTTTGAAGGTTTCTGTAAAGGTCTCCGTGGGTGCGCAGAGGGGAGGGGCGGAAAGACCCAAACTCTGAAGGCTTTCTTTTATGAGGTTTGCTCTTATGTGTCCTATGCCCTTTATGCCTGAAAGGCTTGCGTATGTAGGATTTATGCCATACTTTACTGAATGGGCAATCTTGAGTATGTCCATAGAAGAGAAGGGGTAAAAACCTCCATCCCTTATCTCTCTGAGGGTTCTCAGGAGGTGAAGTGCATCCGCACCCAAGTAGGAAAACTCGCCCGGCGGGTTTTTTATGTTTGAATACCTTACGGTAAAACCCTCCACATAGAAAATGAACTGCTCCGTGTTGTCCTCCAGGCAACCCCTTCCGCAAGGAAGAACCATGCCTCTGACCACCTCTAAGTCTTCCTCAAACCTCTCCTTTCTCTTTAGAAACTCGAAGAGCCCCTCAAACCTTTTCATGTGGAGGAGGGGTCTTATGGTTATCATAAGCTCAAGACCAAGAGACTTCCTCCTCAGAAAGTCCTCAAACCTCGTAGGTGGTATGCCCGTTCTTATGCAGAAAAGACCCTTTTCCGTAGGTATGAAGTTCTGGATATAGCCAGAGCTCTTTAGAAAGTTTTCTACCCGCTCTATCTTCTGTGGGTTTACCCTCCTGAAAGAGTAAGTGTGTTCCAGATACCTTTGGTATTGCTCTCCTTCATACATGTGGGCGAGCAATAGGAAAAAGCTCAATGTGTCAAGGTCCTCCTCCATTGCGGCAGTTCTGAAGGAGCCTGTAAGGGCTGTCTCCAGCTCTTTCCTTAACTCCTTCTCACTTGCCCCATAGACCAGTATGTGAGAGTAACCAACGTCCCTTATGCCTAACCTTCCTGCCCTCCCTTCCATCTGAAGGATGTCAAGGCTGTCTGGTATAGCCTTCCACCTGCCGAACTTTCTAAAAAACTTTACCATGATTAAGACTCTGTCCGCAGGCAGGTTGACGCCGTATGCCAAGGTCTGGGTGGCTATGAGGGTCCCGAGCCTTCCCTCTTTAAAGGCTCTCTCAATCTCTTCTCTTTCTTCCTTTGGCACATCCGCATTGTGGAAAGCTATCTCCGGTTCTCTTTCCTCCTCCAGGTCAAAGGGTAGGGTCTGGTTCATTATGCCTATCCTCTCCTCCTTTGCCAGCTCAAGGAGCTTCCAGCCAAGGCTTTTCTTTGGGACAAAGAGAAGGACCCTTTCATCGCCCTTTTTCAGAGAGAAGAGAGCACTTAGGAGCCTGCCTGCAGTAACTTCCTCCTGTGACCCTTCCAGCCCCCTTCCCTCATTTCTAAACTCCACAAGCCTTTTCACTTCTCTGTATAGGGGCACGGGTCTCCAAGCACTTTCTATTACGAGCTCCGCCCTTATCCAACCTGCGAGCTCCTCAAGCCCGGGCAGGGTAGCGGATAGGCAAAGTAGAGGCAGTTCCTTCCTCACGCAGGCGGTTATCACCTCCTCCAGTATCCACCTTTTAGCTACCTGATGGACCTCGTCCACAACTACCGCCCCCACCTCCTCTACCCAGCTCGCCGAATTTCTTAGAGCGTAAGCCAGATGCTCGTAAGTGCTCACTATCACTCTTCCCCTTGGGTTTTTGAAGTTTTCTATTATGCTCTCGCCCGTCCTCAGCTCCACTTCCTTAGGGTAGTAAGTCCTGAACTCCACTGCCTTTTCCTTTACCACAGCTCTCGTGGGTGCGGTGTAGAGAAGCCTCCCGCTGAAGTTTTTCATAAAGAGGTAGGCTATAAGGCTCTTACCGGAGGAAGTGGGTGAAGCCACGAGCACGTTGCCACCCCTGTAGAGCTTGTAAAAGAGGGTCTGAAGGGGGTTGAGCAAAGGGTAGGGTATGAGGGGGTCCACTAAGGTGGAGGGTATGAGCTCCTCCTCTAAAACCTTCTTGGAGTCACCCGTGAAGTAAAGCACCTTTCCCCGTGGCGGCTCAAGGCTGTAAGAGCTCTCTTTCAAAAGGTATGCCCTCAGAGCCTCTCCCATATCCTTTCCATTCTTTTGAGCTCTCGGTCAAAGATAAACTCTAACTCGGGCAGACGCCTTATCCTTAACCTCTTAAGGAGCTCCGCCCTTATGAGAGCCCTTGCGCGGTCAAAAGCCTTTTCTGCCTCTTCCTCCTTCCCCTCTTCCAGCGTAGTGAAGTAAACCTTTGCCCTTTTCATGTCCTCAGATAGTTCTACCTGCGTTATAACCACGTTTGAAAGCCTGGGGTCCTTCATCTTCTTAAGGATAAGTTCAGCCAGCTCCTCCATGAGTAGCTTCTGCAGTTTTGCCCTTTTTATGTCCATTGTGATATAATAACTCCTAACCTTGTTCCTGCCAAAGGTGCAGGGACCATTAAGCCCAGGAGGTAAAGGATGGCAAAAAGGTATTATAAGACACTTAGACAGTATGAGAGCGTGGTGGTCTTCAAGCCCACCCTCACGGAAGAAGAGCTCCAGAGAAGACTTCAGGAACTCAGAGACTTTATACAGAAGAAGGGCGGTGAGGTCCTGAGCCTAACAGACTGGGGCACAAAACAGCTCGCCTATCCCATACAAGGCTTTAACCACGGAAGGTATGTAATCCTGCATATAAGTTCTCAGAAGGGGGAGCTCCCCAACGAGCTTGATTTCTATTACAAGATAAGCGAGGATGTTATACGCTGGCTCAACATGCAGATGAAAGGTCAAGAGGAGGTAAAGGTTGCTCAATAGGGTTATAATCATAGGAAGGCTTATCAGAGACCCGGTCATAAAATACCTGCCCTCTCGCACCCAAGTGGCGGAATTTGTCTTAGCCTACAATAGGCGTTACTTATCAGGTGATACTTGGAAGGAGGAAAGCCACTTTTTTGACGTAAAGGCATACGGAAAGCTGGCGGAGGGCATAGGTTCTCGCATATCTAAGGGCTACATGGTTTTAGTGGAGGGAAGGCTCACGCAAGACAAATGGACGGACAAAGAAGGCAACACCCAGAGCAGGGTGCGTATAGTGGCGGATAGCGTAAGGATAATAAGCAAGCCCAAGGTGGAAGGACAGGCGGAGGACATAGCTTCGGAGGAAGAGGTGCTTCCTGAAGAGGTGCAGGGTAAGCCCTTCAACTCTGAAGATGACGAAATACCTTTTTGAGGAGGTTTAGGATGGAAGTAGTTAAAAGGTCTGCAAAGAAGAGTTGTCCCTTCTGCGATGCAAACAAAGACCCAAACTATAGAAACTACGAAGAGCTGAAAAGGTTCATAACTGAGCGGGGTAAGATAATAGGCAGGAGGCAAACGGGTGTGTGTGCCAAACACCAAAGGATGCTCTCAAGAGAGATAAAAAAAGCCAGACAGCTCGCCCTTTTACCCTACCTTGTGGCATAAGGAGGTAAGGCATGAAAGTAGTGCTCATAAAGGACTTTGAAGGTTACGGCGTATTTGGAGAGGTGATAAATGTTAAAGATGGCTTTGCAAGAAACTACCTCATACCAAGGGGTATAGCTCTCCCTGCCACCGAGGGCAATCTAAAACATGTAAAGAGCATACTTCTTCAGAAAGAGAGGAAGCTCAGAAGGGAAAAGGAAAAGGCTCAAGAACTTGCCAAAAAGCTGGAAGGTCTTATGGTAAAAGTCCTCAGGCGCGTTGGAGAAAGGGGCAAGCTCTTTGGCTCTGTGACCTCTCAGGAGATAGCTCAAGCCCTTCAGGAAAAGGGCTTTGAGGTGGATAGGAAAAGAATTATGCTCAAAAACCCCATAAGGGAGGTAGGCATATACACGGTCACCCTCAAGCTACACCCAGAAGTCACCGTGGACATAAAGGTGGATGTAAAGCCCGAGGAATAGACTATATTTATAGAGCATGAGAGAAGTTTTACTTGATAGTAAAAAAGAGAGACCCTACGGGCTTTTGATTTGGTTGCTTATTTTCCTTGTAGGTGTGGGGCTCGGGCTTATGAGGTTGGACAATACCTTCTGGTATAAATCCGCAACCCTCGCCTACCTTTTAGCTTCCATCCTCTACCTTAGCACCCTACTTCTGAGAGACAGAAACCTCCATCTTTTAGCTTCCTTAGGTCTCTCCTTAGGTCTCCTTCTAAACTTGGCGGGCATGGTGAGGAGGACCATACAAACCTACGAGCTTGGCGTGCCCCATCCACCCTGGAGCAACCTCTTTGAAGCCCTTACCTTCTGGAGCTTTGTGGTGGGTGCCATATACTTGTTTTTGGAGAGGAAATATGGCGTAAGGCTTCTGGGTGCAGTTGTGGTGCCGGTAGTGTTTGGTCTCTCCGCCTTTGCGGTTCTCTATGCGTCTAAGGATATAGTGCCTCTTATGCCAGCCTTGAGAAGTTACTGGCTGTATGTGCACGTGGTTACCGCCTTTGTGGGTTACGCGGGGTTTACAGTGGGTTTTGGTGGTGCAGTTCTTTACCTTTTAAAAGAAAAGTTCCCCCAACTTCTCCTACCTTCAAAAGAAATTCTCGATGAGATAACCTATAAGTCTATAGTCATAGTCTTTCCTATATGGACTGCATCCATCATACTCGGTGCAGCTTGGGCTAACGAAGCCTGGGGCGGATACTGGAGCTGGGACCCGAAAGAGGTGTGGTCTCTTATCGTATGGCTCTTCTTTGGGGCTTACTTGCACGCAAGACAGATGTTAGGCTGGAAGGGCAAAAGGACCGCTTGGATGGTGGTCTTCGGCTTTATAACCGTCCTCATATGCTTTTTTGCGGTAAACCTTTTCTTTCCAGGCTTGCATAGCTACGCCACTGACTAAGCTACGAACCTCTCCGCTTCTCTTCTGGCTTCCTCAAGTATCCCCCTGACCCTTTCTGGGCTCGTGTTTATCACCCTTGCCACCTTCCTTACAGTTTCCTCGTCCCTCTTATCCTCCAATAGGTCTATCAGAGACAGTATAAAACCCAGAAGGCTGAGCCTGTTTTCGTAAGCTTCCAATATCTCTCTGTCCAAGAGAAGGCTCCTCGCAAGCTCCGCAGGCTTCTGCCCTATTATCTCCCAAGAGAGGGAAAAAAGACCCATCAGGTAAGCCTTGTCCTTCATGTCCTTCGCGTAGATTTCTGATAACTTCTCACCTAAGTTTGCCCTAAAAAGGGCCCTCCTCCAGAGCTCCTTTTCCTCTTCCTCTAAGAACATTTCAGAAAGAGCCAGAACGATGGTAAACTTAGCTATTTTGTCAAGTCCAAGGTAGACGACTGCGTCCTCCACCGTGCTGAACTCTCTTGCCTTTGCGAAATAGGCGGAGTTTACAAACTTAAGCAGTTTATAGGTGACTCCCACATCCCTCTCTATTACTTCTACCACCTTCTTTATGTCTCTGGACTTTATAGCTTTGTATATCTCCATTATGGTAGACTTTAGAAAGGATATGGTCCTTGTATCCTTTACCATGGCAGGCTTTGACAGGTATATGCCCTGGAAGTATTCAAAACCCAGCTGGTAAGTCTTCTCGTAGTCTTCTTTGGACTCTATGTTTTTTACAATGATGCCCTTTTTTAGGCTCTTCAGTATGCTTATGACTTCCTTCAGCTCCTCCCAGTTGTAGGGGTTACTCTTAATGTCTATCTTTACAAAATGACACTTGTTTAACAGAGGTAGGTAGTCTATTTTCTCAAAGCCAAAGTCGTCTATACAAAACTTGAAGCCCCTTTTTATGAGGTCTTCTATGGCTTCCAGAACCTTGTTGGAAAGCCTTTTGTTTTCCACCAGTTCAATGCCCACATATTTTGGGGGTAGTAGGTCAAACATGGAGGCTTCAAGAAATATGGCGGGCACATTTACAAAGACCAACTTTCCGTTACCCACCCTCTGAGCTCCTATCTCTGTAAGCACATCGGTGGCTATGCTGGTAGCCTTCAGCGGGTCAAAGTTCTCGGGGTAGGCACCAGTCCTTCTATCCTGAAGCAGTATTTCATAAAAAGCAATCTTGCCTTCCCTGTTGTATATAGCTTGTTTGCATATTACGTTCATGGGCTTATATTATAAAAGCTTTCTAACATGCCCTGCAAAGGGCTTCCTCTAAACCTCTGGAGGTAGTTTATCACATACTTGCCTATGATGTCCACTTCTACGTTTACCATGTCTCCGGGCTTTCTTACTTTCAGGTTGGTGTTTTGGTAGGTGTGGGGTATTATGTTTATGTGGAGGAGTTGACCCTCTACCCTGTTTATAGTTAGACTTATACCATCTATGCCCACGGAACCCTTTTCCACAAAGTAGGGTTCGTAACCACCCAATATCTTCACTGTCAATGACCAGTGTCCACCCCTTTGGCTAAGGTGGGTTATGGGGGCGGTAAAGTCCACATGCCCCTGAAGTAGGTGTCCTCCAAGCCTGTCGGAGACCTTCAGAGCTCTTTCAAGGTTGAGAAGGTCTCCGGGTTTTAAAAACCTCAGGTTGCTCCTTTGCAGGGTCTCCTCGGATAGGTCAAACTCCAAAAGCCCACCCTCTAACTTCACAACTGTGAGGCATACACCGTTTACCGCCACGCTGTCGCCCAACTTCACCTCTTGGAGACCAGAACTCACTACCAGCCTTCCACCCCTGAGATTTTCGACCCTTCCAAGTGCCTCCACGAGCCCAGTAAACATCAGAAAAGCACCTCCTCCGCAGGAAAGACAGGACCTTCATAGCAGACCCTTCTGTAACCCCCCTGCGTTCTTACCACACAGCCCAAACAAACGCCCCACCCGCAAGCCATCCTGCTCTCCAAAGAAAAATACATCCTATGTCCACTTTTATGGTTTTTGAGCGCCCTGAGCATACCCTTTGGTCCACAGGCATGGACTACCCAAGAACTATCAAATTCCTTCAGCACCTCCGTGATGAGACCCTTCCTCCCTTTGCTTCCGTCCTCCGTATATAGCAGGTATTCAAAACCCTTCTCTTTTAGCCAGAACTCCATACCCAGATGCTCCGCCGACCTGCCCCCATAGGCAAAGACCACCCTTTTCCCTATGTCTCTCAGCTCTTTACCTAAGAGGGTCAAGCCCGCAAGACCCACACCACCACCCAAAAGTAAATGCTTTTGACCCTCATAGAAGAAAAGACCTTTACCCAAGGGTCCAAGGACCTGGATAACTTCACCTTCTCTGAGCTCCGACATAAAAAGGGTTCCTCTGCCCACAAGGTCGTAGAAAATCAGTATGCTCTCCCCTTCTTTGTCCGCCACCGCAAAGGCTCGCCTACCAAGAGGCTCAAGACTGCCTGAAACCTTTACCATCACAAACTGCCCGGCTCTTGTTTCTTTTGCCAGCTCGGGTGCATGGAGTTTTAACAGGTATAGCCTACCGGATATGTGCCTGTTTTCTACCACTGGGCAGAGATAGTCCTTCATGTTTTTCTTTCCTTTAGAAGGTTATCACCCAAAAGGTTAAAGGCTATGACCAGTAGGAAAAGGGCTATACCGGGAGAGAGTATCCAGGGATGTGCGGATACTAAGTTCACGTTTCGGGCATCAGATAGCATGTTCCCCCAGCTGGGAAAGGGCTCTTGTATGCCAAGACCCAAAAAGCTCAAAGATGCTTCCGCCAGTATGTAGCCGGGGAAGGAGAGAGTTGCAGAGACTACGAGGTAGTAGTAAGCGTTGGGCAGGATGTGAACCCTCAGTATCCTCATAGTGCCCGCACCGTAAACTCTGGCGGACTGAACAAACTCCTTCTCCCTTATGGAGAGCACCATACCCCTTATTACCCTTGCCAGCCCAGCCCATCCAAGAAAGGAGAGGATGAAAATAACCATGAGAAAAACCTGAAAGCTCTCCATAGTTAGGGGGAAGACAGACCTCAGAGAGAGCATAAGATAGAAGGTGGGCACTGCGAGGAGCACTTCCACAAGCCTCATGATGAACATGTCCACTTTTCCTCCAAAGTATCCTGAGATACCACCTATTAGACTACCAAGAAGGAAGGTCACACCCACCCCCACAAGACCTATGGTAAGAGAGACCCTTGAGCCGTAGACGAGCCTGCTGAAGATGTCCCTTCCGAGCTTGTCTGTGCCAAGGAGGTAGAGCTTGCAAGGCTCCTCCACTGAAAGTAGCTTTAAACCCTGTTCTGTTCTGGTGAGAAACCTTAACCTACAAGAAAGGCTCCTGTCCTCTTCGTATACTTTAAAGAGGGGGTCTTTCATCCTATAGGGATGCACATAGGGTAAGCTAAGACCGCCCTCTTTAAACAGGTGTATTCTCGTCGGAGGGTGGAAGGGTGCTCTCCTGTCTTGAAGGGCGTAAGGGTAGGGGGCTATAAGGTCTGCAAAAAGGGCAAGGAACACAAAAAACCCTATGATGGTGAGGGGGAAGGTCAGTCTCACAACTTTAATAGTATAAAATATTAGAGCCACAGGTTTGGTGAGAAATTCGGAGAGTAAACAAACCTACCCTACAAAAAGCCTTGCATAGGATAGACATAACATGTAGCAACCTGAGTTATAATTAAAATTTCAGCGGGTGTGGCGGAACTGGCAGACGCGCAGGACTTAGGATCCTGTGGGCTTAGCCCGTGAGGGTTCAACTCCCTCCACCCGCATGACGGAAAGGAGGTTTTTATGAAGGTAAATGTGGAGGAAAGGCAGGGGCTTTTCAAGGCTCTAAGGGTAGAGGTAGAGGGTGACTTGGTAAGGTCTGCCCTTGATGAGGTCTACAAATACCTAAAGGAGAACGCCCAGATAGAAGGTTTCAGGAAAGGTAAGGCACCCTTATGGATAATAAGGGCGAAGTTCAGAGAATACATACAGGAAGAAGTGGGTAAAAAGGTGGCTAACTTTACCTTGGCTAGTGCCATACAAGAGAGCGGTCTAAGACCGGTGGCGGATGTATATTTAGAAGATGTTCAGTTGGAAGAGCCTTCTCAGAAGCTGAGCTATACCGTCTCCTTTGAGGTGCCACCTGACTTTGAACTTCAAAACGTGGAAGGACTTGAAGTGGAGATAAACAAGGTGGAGTTTAGCGAGGAAATGGTGAAAAAGAGGATAGAGGAGCTAAGAGAAGAGCATGCCCTTTGGGAGCCAGTGGAAAGAGAGATAAGAGAGGGCGACCTGGCAGTGGTAGATTATAGGGTGCAGGACCTGGAAAGCGGCGAAACCACGGAGGGAGAAACTTCGGGCATTATCGGAGAAGGCACTTTTAGAAAAGAGATGGAGGAAGCTCTTTTGGGCAAAAAAGAGGGAGACCAGTTTACCCTTGAGGAACTTACCCTCTACGACATGGAGGCTAAACCCGTAGGAAAGGCAAGGGCGGAGATAAGGGTAAAAAGCGTAAAGGAGAAAGTGCTTCCTGAGCTCAGTGACGATTTTGCAAGGGAGTTGGGTCTTGGAGAAAGTTGGGCGGAGGCAGAGGAAAAGATAAGGGAGGAGGTAAAAGCTGACATAGAAAACATTAAGCGGGACATGATATCTTTTGCTGTTTCTTCCAAACTTGTGCAAATGCACGATTTTGCAGTTCCCCAAACCTTACTCAAGAGAGAGCTGGCTAACCTACTGGAAAGAAGGGTTAACCTGCTTTCTCAATGGGGTGTTGACAAAAAGTATATAGACTACAGGTCAATGGCTAAGGAGCATACGCCTCAGGCGGTTTTTAACATAAAGCTCAGGTTTATTCTGGAAAAATACGCTCAGGCAAAGGGTATTCAGGTAAGCACAGAGGAGGTTCAGAAGAGGATAGAAGAGCTCGCCCAGTCTTACGAAAGGTCTGTGGAGGAAATGAGAGAGTTCCTGCAGAGAGAGAACCTCCTGTCCGTCCTTGAGGAAGACCTGAAGAGAGAGAAGGCTCTTGAAGAGATAACTTCGAAGGCAGTTGTGAAGGAAGTGGAAGAAACAAAGGAGGAAGAGGATGAGAATACTTGACCAGCTCGTGCCCATAGTCATTGAACAGACGCCAAGGGGAGAGAGGGCTTACGACATATACTCAAGGCTCCTGCAGGACAGGATAGTTCTTCTGGGCTTCCCCATTGACGACCACATAGCTAACCTCATAGTTGCCCAGCTCCTATTCCTTGAGGCTCAGGACCCAGACAAAGACATATACATGTATATAAACTCACCGGGTGGCTCGGTGACCGCAGGCATGGCTATATACGATACCATGCAATACATAAAACCGGATGTGGTTACCATATGTCTGGGTCAGGCTGCCTCTATGGGTGCGGTGCTCCTCTGCGCAGGAGCAAAGGGTAAGAGGTATGCCCTACCCCACGCCAGGATAATGATACACCAGCCCCTCGGTGGCATATCAGGGCAAGCCACCGACATAATCATTCATGCGGAGGAGATAAAGAGGATAAAGAACATGCTCAACGAAACATTAGCAAAGCACACGGGACAGCCTTTGGAAAAGGTTGAAAGAGACGTGGAAAGGGACTACTTTATGTCCGCTCAAGAAGCTCTGGATTACGGTATAGTGGACAGGGTAATAGAGAAGAGGAGCTAACATGGGAAGGAAGAAGTTGGAAAATCATTGCTCCTTCTGTGGTAGGTCACAACACGAAGTGCTCATGCTCATAGCAGGACCTACCAACGCCTTCATATGCGACCGGTGCGTGGAAGCCTGCAGTAGCGTAATAAGGGAGCAGAAAAAGCAGATAAGCCAGCAGTTATCCAGAGACATACCAAGACCGGAGGAGATAAAGAGAGAGCTCGACCAGTATGTGATAGGGCAGGAAAGGGCAAAGAAGGTGCTTTCGGTGGCGGTTTACAACCACTATAAGAGAATAAGGGCAAAGGAGGTAGGCATAAGCCTTGATGATGTGGAGGTGGAGAAGAGCAACATCCTCCTTATAGGACCCACGGGCTCTGGCAAGACCCTTCTCGCCAAAACCCTTGCCAAAATACTCGACGTGCCCTTCGCCATAGCGGACGCCACCACCCTAACAGAGGCGGGTTATGTGGGTGAGGACGTGGAAAACGTGTTGGTTAGGCTCTTGCAGAACTGCGGCTACGATGTGGAGGCTGCCCAGAGGGGTATAGTATACATAGACGAGATAGACAAGATAGCCAAAAAGTCAGGCATAAACCCCTCCATAACCCGGGATGTTTCAGGAGAAGGTGTCCAGCAAGCACTCCTGAAAATCATAGAGGGCACCCTTTCTAACGTGCCCCCTCAGGGGGGTAGAAAGCATCCCCATCAGGAGTTCATACAGGTAGACACTACAAACATACTTTTTATATGTGGTGGTGCCTTTGTAGGGCTTGAGGAGATAGTGAAGCGCAGGCTCGGAAAATCCATGGTAGGTTTTGAGTCGGAGATAAAAAAGTTTGAAAAAGGTGAGAACCCACTGCACTTCGTGGAAGTGGACGACCTCATACACTTCGGTCTTATACCCGAGTTTGTAGGGAGGTTGCCCGTTGTAGCGGTTTTGGATGAGCTTACAGAGGAAGAGCTTGTGAGGGTCCTTGCGGAGCCAAAGAACGCCCTAACCAAGCAATACAAAAAACTCTTTGAGATGGAGGGCGTGGAGCTGGAGTTTACGGAGGATGCGCTGTTAGAGATAGCAAGAGAGTCCATAAGGAGGAAGACGGGGGCGAGAGGTCTAAGAGCCATAATGGAGGAGCTCATGCTGGATGTGATGTTTGAGATACCATCCCTTCGAAATGTGCGGAAGGTTGTGGTAAAGGGTGAAGTGGTAAGGAAAAAGCTAAAACCCACATACATAATGAAGGAAGCGGTTTGACATGTGCTATCCTTTTTAACAGGAGGAAAAAGTTATGAAAAAAACTATTTTGGTTATACTCGCCCTTTCAACCCTTAGCTTTGCTCAGCAAAAGTTTGCCTGCGTGGACCCGAACCGCATACTCTCCGAGTCTCAGCTGGTAAAGGGAAAGGAGGCACAGCTGAAAGCAAAGGTGGAGGAGTATCAGAAACAGTTGGACCAGATTAACAAAAGGCTTGAGGAGCTGAAAAAACAGATAGAAAGCAAGGGCATAGCCCAGAATGTCCGAGAGCAGAGGATAAAAGAGTATCAGAAGGTGGAAGCGGAGGGCATGGAACTTCAGCAAAAAGCTCAAAAAGAACTCTCGGACATGAAAGGAAAAATGGAAGATGAAATAATAAGTAGGGTAAAGAACATATCGGAGGACATATCAAAAAAGCAAGGCTTTACCGGCGTGCTTGACTGCTCTGCCTTTCTCTACAGGTCTGCGGAGATAGACATAACCAGGGAGGTCATCCAGAGGCTTGACCAGCAGAAATGAAGCTCAGGGAGCTATCGGAGCTTTTGCAGGGTGAGCTATACGGAGATGGAGACTTTGAATTTGTGGGTCTTTCCACACCCGAAAACCCAAAAGAAAGGACGGTAATCTTCTGTCAAAAGGTAGAGGAGGTGGAAAGCCTTAAAGACCTGCATGTAGCTCTCGTAGTTGCGCAGGAGGTGAACTTCCCAAGATACGTAAAGGTGAACAACCTGAGACTTGCCTTAGCGCGGTTTCTTCAACACAACTATCGGGAGATACACCCCTCAGGTATATCGGAGAAGGCTTATATAGAGGAGGGTGTCCTTGTAGGCGAGGGAGTGTATGTGGGCCCCTTCGTCTACGTGGGTAAGGGGGTGGTTTTGGAAGAGGGTGTCAAGGTCTACCCCTTTTGCTATGTGGGTGAGGGTGTAAGGATAGGCAGAGGTAGCGTGCTATTCAGCGGCGTTCACATATACCCCGGTTGTGTGATAGGTGAGGGGGTAAGGATACACAGCGGTTCGGTGATAGGTGCGGACGGCTTTGGCTACTATGTGGGTCCAGAGGGCATAGTAAAGCTGAACCACATAGGAAAGGTGGTCATAGAGGACCTTGTGGAGATAGGGGCAAACGCCTGCGTAGACAGAGCTCTCATAGACCAAACCAGAATAGGAAAAAACACGAAGATAGACAACCTGGTCCACATTGCCCACAACTGTCAGCTGGGTGAGGATAACTTACTGGCGGGTCAGGTGGGTCTCTCGGGCAGTGTGAAGACGGGCAGGGGTGTGGTGCTGGCAGGTCAGGTGGGAGTGGCGGACCATGTGCGCATAGGGGATGGGGTGGTAGTATCCGCAAAGGCGGGTGTGAGCAAAAACCTACAAGGTGGAAAGGTTTACGGCGGCACCATACCTGCCATGGAGTGGTCAAAGTGGAAGAGGTTATATGCTTACCTTCTAAGAGTTCCCGAGCTCTTCAAGGAGATAAGGCATGAGAATAAGAATAGCCCACAGCCCTGACGCGGACGACGCCTTCATGTTTTATCCGCTGACCGCGGGTAGGGTAGACACAGAGGGTTTTGACATCGAGCACCTTCTGGCGGATATAGAAACCCTCAACAAGGAAGCCCTGAAGGGCACCTACGAGGTCTCCGCCCTTTCCTTCCACGCCTATCCCTATGTGTCGAACCTTTATCTGGTCTTGCCCAGCGGAGGCAGTGTGGGAGATGGCTACGGCCCTCTGGTGGTAGCAAGGGAAAACCTTGAAAACCTAAAAGGTAAAAGGGTAGCCGTGCCCGGCAGACTTACCACCGCCTATCTGGTTTTGAAGCTCTACGAGCCAGAATTTGAAGAGGTGGTCATGCCCTTTGACTTAGTGCTCGAGGCGGTGCAAGAGGGGCAGGTGGAGGCAGGGCTCGTGATACACGAGGGACAGCTCAGCTATCAGGACAGGGGGCTCAAAAAATTTCTTGACCTGGGGCATTGGTGGAAGGAGGAGACGGGTCTTCCTCTTCCCCTTGGATGTAATGTAATAAGGAAGGACCTGGGCATGGAGAATATAAGGAAGTTTGAAAGGCTCATGAGGAAGAGCGTGGAATACGCCCTGAAGCACTCAGAAGAAGCCCTCACCTTCGCAAGAGAATACGCAAGAGATATAAAGGAGGACCCTCAGAGAACTAAAAGGTTTGTGAGCATGTATGTAAACGAGAGAACCCTTGACTACGGCGTAGAAGGCAGGCAGGCGGTAAGGCTCATACTCCAAAGGGGTATAGAAAGGGGTATAATTAAGGCGGAGATGCCCCGCGTTATCTTTAGTGACGAGGTGATGTTAGAATGAGTATGCTACCGGAGGAGCTCCTAAGGAAGCTTCAAGAACATGCGGAATACTTCCCTCGCAGAGAGCAAGCCATACTGCTGTGCCTCCACGAGGTTCAGGACCACTATGGGCACATACCAGCCTTCGCCCTGCAGGAGGTGGCAAGGATACTTGAACTGCCCCTTAGTCACGTGGAAAATGTGGTCTCCTTCTACGACATGTTTGACAGGGGCGAGCCTGCAAGGCATCGCATAAGAGTCTGTGTGAGCGTAGTCTGCAACCTGATGAACTCTCGCCGAGTGCTCCTCGCCCTAAAGGAACTTTTGGGTGTATCACCCGGTGAGATTACGAGGGACGGAAGGTTTAAACTCATAGGCGTGCAGTGTATAGGTGCCTGTTCAGAGGCACCCTGTTTTATGGTGGACGATGAAGTTTACAAGTTTGAGTCAAAGGAGAAGCTCCATGAAGTCCTATCCCGCTATACCTGAAATATACGCGGAGACCACCCTTAACCTGCTCCTAAAGAGGGCAAAAAAGCCCAGAGTCCACAGCCTTGAGGAATATCTACAAGACGGTGGGTATAAGGCTCTGGAAAAGGCTCTCAGTATGGACCCTATGGAAATCATAGACTGGGTGGACAAGAGTCAGCTCAGAGGTCGTGGAGGGGCAGGTTTTCCTACTGGTCGTAAGTGGAAGTTTGCGGTGCAGAACCCAGCCCCAAGGTATCTCATATGCAACGCGGACGAGTCAGAGCCGGGCACCTTCAAAGACCGCATACTCATAGAGAGAGACCCCCACCTTCTCATAGAGGGTATGGTTATATCCGCCTACGCCATAGGTGCTAATCAGGCCTTCATATACATAAGGGGTGAGTATCCTGCGGGTTACCACATACTCAGAAAAGCCATAGAAGAGGCAAAGAAAAAGGGTTTTCTCGGTCAAAACATCCTTGGCTCTGGTTTTGACCTTGAGATTTATGTGGCAAGGGGTGGAGGAGCTTACATATGCGGGGAGGAAAGCGCACTTATTGAATCTTTAGAGGGCAAGAGGGGTTTTCCAAGGATAAAACCACCCTTTCCCGTTCAGTATGGTCTCTTTGGAAAACCCACGGTGGTGAACAATGTAGAGACACTCTGCAACGTGCCACTGATAGTGGGTATGGGCTGGGAAGAATACAGATACATCGGACCGAGCGACTACCCTGGACCTAAGCTCTTCCCGGTGAGCGGTAAGGTAAAAAAGCCGGGCGTCTACGAGCTACCTATGAACACCACACTAAGAGAGGTCATCTTCAAGTATGCAGGAGGGACTGTTGGAAATAAGAAGGTGAAGGCGGTTTTCTCAGGTGCTCTTGACTGCTTCTCCGCAGAGGAGTTGGACACGCCCATGGATTACTCACCCTTTGGCTTTGGGGGGACGGGGACCGTCATAGTGCTCACCGAGGAGGAAGACATAGTGCAGGCGTGTCTGTGGGTGGCGGAGTTCTACGCCCATGAGAGCTGTGGCCAGTGCACCCCCTGCAGGGTAGGCACTCACGAGCAGTGGCACCTGCTGGAAAGGATACTCCACAGCCAAGCTGAGGAAAGGGACTGGGAAGGCTTCGAATTCGTAAACACCCACATACAACCCACCTCCATATGCGGGCTTGGTGCAGTAGCGGGCAGGCTCATACGCCAGTCCATGCAGAAGTTTCCTGAGGACTGGGAAAGATACAGAAAAAGCACAAAGGTAAGCCTATGAGGGGCAAGTTTCTTCTACCCCTTTTTCTTCTGTCCCTCTCCGCCTTTTCTCAGGAAGGCTCGAAGGACTGCCAGAGCAACCCCCTCAAGGACAAAGAATACTGTAGATACATCTGGGGTATCTGTAAGGGTCTGGGTATAAGAAGGCTCGAGGGTATAAAGTCCTGCCTGGAAAAGAGCTCTTCTTACGAAGAGGGGGTCAAGTGCTTTGAAAGGTCTTGGATAGAAGACCTATTCAAGAAGTAAGAACTCTCACCAACCCCAAAGACCTTTACCTTCTTCTCTGGCTTTTCTTTGAGCGGAGAGAAGCCTTTCCTGATACTTTACATTAGGAGGTATGGTATAGACCTGAGCGTAACCTTCCCTTACCAACAACTCGTTAAGCATCTTACGGTCAGAAAGCCACACGTAGGCAAGTAGTCTTCCATACCTGTCAGTTCTTTGCAGGTCAAACTCCAGATACACCCTCTCTCCTGACCGCAGATGGTTCTCTGTAAACCTTTTCGCTTCCTTACCCATTTTAATGATTTCCTCCATAGACCTTCCGCCCCTTTCTGATTCTCTGCGAGCCTTTGGGTTTGGTGAGCTTTCTGGAGTGTCTATGCCTACAAGTCTGACCTTGACCTCCTCGCCCGACCCTAACCTACACTGAAAGGTGTCGCCGTCCACAACCCTCGTTACCACACAAGGGGTATGGGGTGTGCGCTCCTGCACTTCTTTTTCTTGGCAAGAGAAGATATACAAAATCAGGATAAAAAACAAAAAACTTATCCGCATGCTCACACGTCATTTTAACAGCTAAAATATTTTACCATGGAAGGTTCAAACCTATGGGAAGAAGCCCTCGTGGAAGAGGTTGTATACCTCATAGCCCACCTTGCCCATGCGGAGCAGCACCTTATGGAGCTGGAAGGAGAGACGAAGTTGGAAGACTTGGTGCTTTACATAGATGAGCTTAGAAGTCGTAGGAAAAGCATGGGAAACCTCCTCTTTTCCATCCTTGAGATATCTGGAGAGAAGGGTGGAGAGTTCAGGAGTAAGGTGGAAAGCCTCTGGTGTGTTCTTAAGCACCTCTCCATGGCTCTGGTTCACTGTGATGAATCCGCAGAGAAGGTCATAAGAAGGATAGACTGTGCCACCGCTCAGGGAAGAGAGGAAGAGGCAAAAAAGCTGGGCGAAAAGCTAAAAGAACTTTACGACCTCAGACAATCCCTCAGAAATTCTATAAGAGAGTTTCTCTTTGAGGTTTCAAAGAAGCTTGCAAAGGTGCAGGCGATAAGGTGCAGGGAAGACCTTTGCCTACTGGAAGGAGAAGAGAATGCCCTACAGAGACCTTAGGGACTTCTTGAAGAGACTTGAGAAGGAAGGCGAGCTCTTTAAGATAAAGGAACCCTTGTCCCCCATCTTGGAGATAACGGAGGTGACCGACAGGGTATGTAAGATGCAAGGTGGGGGCAAAGCCCTTCTCTTTGAGAAGGTGGTGGGTTATTCTACGCCCGTCCTCACAAACCTGTTGGGCTCTGAAAAAAGGATTAAGCTGGCTCTGGGCTACGAGAACTTAGAGGACATAGGCTGGAAGCTCTACAAACTGCTAAGACCCGAGATACCCCACACCTTTTTGGATAAACTCAAACGGCTTCCTGAGTTGAAAAAGCTGAACGACTCACTACCCAGAACCATCAAGGAAGGACCCGTAAGGGAAGAGATAAAGAGGAAAGAGATTGACCTTCTGGAACTGCCAGTTCTCCAGTGTTGGCCCGAGGACGGCGGAAGGTATATAACCTTTGGGCAAACCATCACAAAGGACCCGGAGAGCGGGATAAGAAACGTTGGGCTTTACCGCCTTCAGGTCTTATCACCCACAGAGCTTGCCCTTCATTGGCAAATACACAAGGACGGAAACCACCACTACTGGAAGGCAAAAAGGTTGGGTAAAAGGTTGGATGTGGCTATAGCCATAGGCGGAGACCCTGTCCTTTCCTACGTGGCCTCTGCGCCCCTTCCACCTGAGGTGGACGAATACCTCTTTGCGGGGCTTATAAGGGAAGAGGGAGTGGAGCTCATAAAGGGTCTGACGGTGGACCTTGAATACCCAGCCCATGCGGAGTTTGTCATAGAGGGTTATGTGGACACTTCGGAGGAGCTGGTGAAGGAGGGGCCCTTTGGAGACCATACGGGTTTTTACACGCCGGTGGACCTATACCCGAAGATGCATGTAACTGCCATCCTGCACCGTAGAGAAGCCATATACCTGACCACCATAGTGGGTAAGCCCCCACAAGAAGACAAATACATAGGATGGGCTACCGAAAGGATATTCCTACCTCTAATAAAGTTCAACCTGCCGGAGGTTGTGGACTATCACCTGCCTGCGGAGGGCTGTTTCCATAACTTCTGTTTTGTTTCCATAAAGAAACGCTATCCAGGGCACGCTTACAAGGTAGCCTACGCCCTTTTGGGTCTTGGTCTTATGTCCCTGTCAAAACACATAGTGGTCTTCGACGAAGATATAAAGGTTCACGACTTTGGGGAAGTGCTCTGGGCTTGGGGGAACAATGTGGACCCGGCTAGGGACGTGCAGATACTCAGAGGTCCTATAGATGTGCTAGACCACTCTACCAATGAGGTAGGCTTTGGTGGAAAGCTGGTTATTGACGCAACCACCAAGTGGAGGCAGGAAGGCTATCCAAGGGAGTGGCCCAGAGTTATAGAGATGTCAAGGGAGGTAAAGGAAAAGATAGACAAGCTATGGAAAAGGCTGGGTATAGAGTAGTAAGCGGCTAAAAGGGTAACCTCTTCTTCTTTATCCAATATACAAGGGTCAGCGTGGCGAGCAGGAGGGTTATACCTAGGGAAAGGGGATAGGCAAGGTCTCTGCTTACCCTAAGGGTTGTATCCAGAAGGAAAAGGTAGAGGAGATAAAAGCCGTAGGCTACAAAGATGAAGGATAGAAGCTGAAAAAGATAGTGTTTGACCTTGCTAAGCATCTAAGCCTCCAGCATCCTCTCGAGGGTAAGACTCACACACTCCTCAAGGGCTTTGAGGTTGTAACCACCCTCAAGAGCAAAGAGCACTGGCACTTGTAACCTTCTGGCACTTTCAAGGAGGCTGGAAACCAACATTCCAAAGCCATCCGTAGAGAGGTTCAGGTATGTGAGGGGGTCATCTCTGTGGGCATCGTAGCCCGCTGATACCAGTAAAAACTGGGGTGAGTAGTCAAAGAAAAGCCTGGGAAACACCTCGCGGTAAACCCTCTCAAACTCCCCATCTCCCGCACCCGCAGGCAGTGGTTCGTTGTGGGTAAAGTTGTAGCCTTTGCCCGCACCCTTCTCCTCCTTTGAACCCGTGCCAGGGTAGAAGGGATATTCGTGAGAAGAGAAGTAAAAAACCCTGTCCTCTTCGTAGAAACTTCTCTGGGTGCCGTTGCCGTGGTGGGCATCGAAATCTACGATAAATATCCTTTCAAAGCCTTTTTGGAGAAGGTATTGGGCTCCTATAGCTATGTTGTTAAAGAGGCAGAAACCCATCGCCTTGGCATACTCCGCATGGTGTCCAGGAGGTCTTACTGCGCAGAAGACCGCCTCCAGTTCACCCCTTAGAAGCCTGTCCAGACCTTCAAGCACGCCACCAACCGCATAGAGAGCCACCTCGTAGGAAGCGGGCACGGTGTAAGTATCTGGGTCTAAATAGCCCCCGCCCGCAGAGCAAAAGTCCGCCACTTCTTGCACATAGCCCGGGTCGTGGTTAAGTGAAACCTCCTGAGCGGTTGCCCTCCTTGGCTTTATGTGCACCAATTCCTTCAGAATACCCCTCCCTTCGAGCCCCTGCATTATGGATATCAGCCTATCTTTGTTCTCTGGATGCCCCTTTCGATGATGCTCCAGATATATATCATCGTAGACGAAGCCCGTTTTCATGGAGAAGATTATACTCTAAAAGTGCTATAATCCTTTCTCTATGGATAGCACAAGGTTTGAAAAACTCCAAAAGCTCAGAAGAAGGCACTTAGCCTATCCCTATAGGTTTGAGGTAAGTCACCAGATAGGTGAGATAAGGAGTAGATACGAGATAGAGCCAGGGGGTAGAGAAGTCTGCGTGAGGGGGATTGTCAAAAGGGTTTCAAAGCTGGAAGAGGGTTATATGGTTAGGCTATCAAGCCCTTCGGGGGTTGAGATAGTAGCCCTGTGCGATGAAGAGCTCAAAGCGGGTGAAGAGCACACGCTAAAGGGCAAGCTGGGAAGGCACGAGGGGAAGCTCTGCCTGTTCTCCGCAGTGCCCTCGGAAGAAGAGGCATACCCTATAGAGAGCCTGAAGGCGGAGTATGACCTTGACCCCTGCTTTGAGGAAGTCTCTATGGCAGGAAGGCTCATAACCCTTAGGAGTATGGGAAAAGCCCTCTTCGGACACCTTCAGGACGCAACAGGAAGGGTGCAGGTATACATAAAAAGAGATGTGGTGGGTGAGGAGGCTTTTAAAGACTTTGAGGAGCTGGTGGACACTGGGGACCTGCTGGGCGTCAACGGCAGGCTTTTCCGGACAAACACAGGGGAGCTCACAGTAGAGGTTAAGAGTTTTAGCCTCCTCGCCAAGAGCCTACACCCTATGCCAGAAAAGTGGCACGGCATAAAGGATGTGGAGGTAAGATACAGGCAGAGATACTTGGACCTTATAGCCAACGAAACCGCCAGAAGGATATTCCTACTGAGGAGCAGGGTGGTTCAGGCAGTTAGGGACTTTCTTAACAGAGAAGGTTTTCTTGAGGTGGAGACCCCCATCCTCCAGCATGTAGCCTCCGGCGCCAACGCCAAACCCTTCATCACTTATCACAACTATCTGGAGCAGAACCTTTACCTGAGAATAGCGCCAGAGTTATACCTCAAGAGGCTTGTGGTGGGTGGCTTCAACAAGGTATACGAGCTTGGTAAGAACTTTCGGAACGAAGGCGTGGACACAACCCATAACCCCGAGTTTACCATGGTGGAGTTTTACGCTGCCTATTGGGACTACCAGGACCTCATAGATTTTACCGAAAGGCTCATATCTCACGTGCTTCTGTCCCTGATGGGCTCGTTAAAGCTCACCCACAAGGGCAGGGAGCTGGACTTTACCCCACCCTACAAGAGATATGGATACTTTGAGCTTCTTGAGAAAAAGACGGGCAAGGGTAAGGACTTTTTCCTTAAGGACCTTCAGGGGCTCAGAGCTCTGGCGAGGGATGTAGGGGTGCCGAAGGCGGAGACCCTTACCCACGCAAAACTCATCGATAAGGTCTTTGACCTTCTTGTGGAGGAGGAGCTCTGGGGACCCTGTTTTGTGATGGACTTTCCAAAACTGCTCTCTCCCCTCGCAAAGAGCCACAGGCAGGACCCAGAGCTGGTGGAGAGGTTTGAGCTCTTTGTGGCAGGCAAGGAGCTTGCCAACGCCTACACGGAGCTTAACGACCCGGTGGAGCAGAAAGAGAGGTTTCTGGAACAGCTCAGAGAGAAGGAGATGGGGGACGAAGAAGCTATGCAGATGGACGAGGATTTTATAAACGCCTTAGAATACGGCATGCCACCAACCGCAGGAGAGGGCATAGGCATAGACAGGTTGGTTATGGTGCTCGCGGATGTGGATTCAATAAGAGAGGTCATCCTCTTTCCTGCTCTGAGGAGGTCCTGAGATGGAGCTTGAAAAAAAGCCAATAAGGGAGTTCAGAAGCAGGGTGTTAAAGGTGTTAACTGAGACACCCACTACGAAAACTTTGGTTTTTGACCTCAAGGGGGTAGACTTTGACTTCTACCCTGGACAGTATGTGATGCTACATGTGCCCTACGAGGGGGAGGTTCTCAAAAGAGCTTACTCCATCGCAAGTCCACCTACTCAGAAGGATACCTTGGAGCTCACCATAAAAAGGACACCCAAGGGAAGAGCTTCTGTGGTGCTTACGGAGCAAACAAAAGAAGGAGAAGAGTTTTACATTAAAGGACCCTACGGAAAGTTCTTATGGCTCCCCGAGATGGGAAGAAACCTGGTTCTCATCGGTGCAGGTAGTGGTATAGTGCCTCTCATGTGTATACTCCGTTATATAGTCTCCGCAAAGCTCGAGCATGTAAGGGCAACCCTTCTGTATTCAAACACCCACTACGAAGAGATAATCTACAGAGAGGAGTTGGAAAGGCTGGAAAAGTATTCAAACATAAAGGTGGTTAACACCCTTACGCGCTCCTACCCACCAAACTGGAAAGGTTATACGGGTAGGATAGACATGCGGATGGTTCTTAAGGAGGTGGAGGACATACCCGCAAACCTCTACTATCTTTGCGGGCCACCCCAGTTCGTGGAGGACATGGCAAGCCTGATAACCGACCTGGGCGTTGACAGAGAGCAGATAAAAAAGGAAAAATACGACTAAGAGAGGCTCTCGAGGAGCTTCAGGTTTGTGTAAGCCCTTTCCACTCCTTTACTATCAAAACATCCCTTTAGAAAGTCCTCTAACATGAGCCTGAGCTTGTCCCTTCTATCCTCCTTTAAGAGTTTACCCTTCTCGTAGACCTTTTCCTCGCCGAAGTCCAGAAGAAGGTCTTCGTCTATCCACCACATGCGCCTTGGCTGGGGATGCTCCCAAGCTACCTTCAAGGTAAAGCTAAGGTCCTCAACAATGCCTTTCAGAACCCAGACCCCATCCTCTACATCCAAACCCTTCAGCTCTATGTTTGGAGAAAGCCTCTGCAGGAGATAGAGGTCGTGCCAAGCAAGGTCCCAGAGGGGTGAGAGGTAGCCCCTTCCTCTTCCAAACCTCTCTATGCGCAGGGACTTCTTCGGCTTTTTTATAAAGTTCGCACACACCGAGTAACTTTCTACCTCCGAGATAAAAAGACCCCTGAAGTCCTTTATGGTTCTAAACTCCTCTGAGCTTAGCGCAGGGGGTTTCTCCAGAAGAACGGGCACACCCTTCTGGAGAAATTCCTTTGCTATGCTTACATGATCTCTTGGGTCTACTGCCACTACCACCGCCCTTAGTGCCTCCCTCACATCGCCAAAATGACAGTAAAAGGGGTGGGTTTTTCTATCCTTTGAAGAGTCTATATCACATAGCACCATGCTTTCACCCATCTGCTCCAGTTTCCAAAAGTATTTGTTTCCCATGTTTCCGAGCCCTACTAATAGAATGTGCATGCTTATATTTTAAAAAACTTATTAACTTGAAAAGCTAAAGAAGCCTTTTAAAATTATGTTTGAGTAATTAAGGAGGTGAGGTCATGAGAAAGTTTTTTCTCTCCTTCGCTCTTTTGGCGGGTATGGCTTTCTCACAGCAGATAACCATGAAAAAACCGCCAAGGTCTCTGGATAAATACTATCCTCCCCAGTCCCAGAGGATGGACTACTTGTCTAACATGCACGCCATGAGCGTCGCCTTTCACGGAATAAACCTGAACATCAACGAGGGTAGGTGGGATAAGGCTCTTGAATGGGCAAACCAGCTAAAGAAGGTCTACGAGGAATCTGCAAGGATGGTGCCCGAGTGGAAGGATTACTATAAGCCACCCCTTGCGGACAATCTGGTGAAAGCAGTCCAGTCAAGGAACGCAGATGCGGTGATAAAGGCTTCCAGAGAGCTGGGTCAAACCTGTAGCAAGTGCCATCAAGAAAATCAGGCAGTGGTTAAGCTCTACTATCACTTTCCTGGCTACGACAACATAAACCTGGAGGACCCTGTAGAGCTCCAAAACCTCAAGACAAAGGACTATATGAAAAAGCTCTCAGAATCCATGAAGTCCCTGAGGATATTCCTAGTGCAGGGTGATATCGCAAAGGCAAGAGAACAGGGTAGCAACTTTGTGGAAAGGGCAAAACAGCTCAACACTATGTGCACTAAATGCCATACTTCAAAGGCTTCTGTGGAGTCTTTGGCAGGGAAGGATTATCTGACCGCACTTGACAACCTACAGAAGGCTCTCAACACACCCCAGATAAACAGAGATGTGGTCTTCCGACAGCTATCGGAGATAGGTCAGTATTGCTACAGGTGTCATAATGTGCACCTTATACCCGTGCTGGTGCAGAAGGCTTTAAAGTGAGGTGTCCAAAAAGAGCATAAGTAAAAGCCCCAAAAGGAAGGCTAAGGTGGACTGGGTGTGCTTCCCCTCTGCGTAAGCCTCCGGGAAGACTTCCTTTGCAGTTATGTAAACCATAGCACCACCACCGAAGCCAAGACCAACTGCCAGCATTTCCTTGAAGGTCTCAAAGAGAAAGAAACCCGTTAGAGAGAAAAGGGTTTCAAGAAAACCACTGAAGAAGCCAACCCATAGGGGTATCATGAGTTTACCAGTCATCACCATGAGAGGAAGGCTTACCACAAAACCCTCTGGCACATCCTGAAGGGCTATCGCCACTGCGGTCTCAAAACCCTTATCCAAAGAGTAAGCGGAGGATATGCCCACGCTCAGACCCTCCGGTATGTTGTGGAGGAGGACTGCCAGCACTATAAGGTAGAGCCTGTTAACCCTCGTAGAGGAGTAGCCCTCTCTACCCTTTAGGGTATGCTCGTGGGGGACCACATTCTCTAAAAGAGCCATAAGTGCAAAACCCAGCACTATGCCAGAGGCAACCTCCAGAAAGGTCCCCACCTCCAGCCCCGGCAGAATGAGGCTGGTAAAGCTGGCAACGAGCATAACACCACCAGTGAAGGAAAGGCTCACACCCACACTTATAGGAGAATTTCTCAAAAACAGGGCAAGCAGGCTTCCGAGGAAAGTGCCCAGCGTCAAAAGAGAGGAAATAAAGAATATGTTCATGGGTTTCTATTTTACAGAACCCGCTCTAAAGGAGCTCCGAGACCTTAAAAAGAGAGTGGACCTCCACACCTTCCCTCTGAAGGTTTTCTCTGCCTCCCTCTTCTCTATCCACTACCGCATACACGCACAGAACCTTGTAGCCTTCTCTCTTGCAAGCCTCAACCGCCTTTAGGGCGGAAGTGCCCGTGGTCATCACATCCTCCAGCACCACAACCCTGTCCTCCTGCTTGAGAAGACCCTCCACCTGCCTGCCCGTTCCGTGCATCTTGGGCTCTTTACGGACCACAAAAGGCTTTATGGGTTCACCCTTGAGGTAAGAGACCAAGCTGACCGCGTAGGCTAAGGGGTCAGCTCCAAGGGTAAGACCACCAGCACCCTCGGGCTTTAGCCCTCTTATAGCCTCGTAGAGCACTCCACCGAGCAGGAAAAGGCTCTGGGGTTCAAAGGTGACCTGCTTGAGGTCTATGTAAAACCTGCTGAGCCTTCCAGAGGAGAGCTTGAAGATGGGCTGGTCCGAAACCCTGAGGGCTCTCTCCTTTATGAGGAGCCTTAGCCTTTCCCTTTCTTCCATCCCTTCTGAATTATAACATGTAGCCTACTTTCTTTTACAAAAGTGCGGGCCATAAAAAGACGAGGGCAAAGGTGAGCACTACCAAGAGCACCACGCTCATAAAGAGACCGTGCCTGAAAAATTCACCGGGCGTGAACTGGTTTGAACCGTAAGCTATGGCGTTGGGCGCCGCACCTATAAGGAGCAGGAAGGGCATACCGGAGGTTACGAGAGAGGCGTAGAGGATAAGCTCGGGCTTTATGTCAAGGTAGCTTGCTACCACAAGGGTTATAGGCAGGGTTATGGCTATGGCTGCCACGTTCATTATGAAGTTGGTCAGCAAGAGCACCAGAAAGGCAACACTTAGGAGAAACACCAACCAGTGGGCATCCTGAAAAAGGCTCAGCCACTTTATGGCAATCCACTGGGCTCCGCCCGTCTTCCAAAGGCAAAAACCAAGGCTCATGGCACCACTGAAGAGGAGGATTATGTTCCAGGGTATCTCTTCGAGCTCCTTTACGGTGAGGATACGGAGGAGGAAGAAAAGAAGGGTGCCAGTAAGGATTATGGCAGACCTGTCTATGGGCTTTAACTGGGGCAGAAAGGACTGCAGTGCCATCAAGGTGACAATACCCAAAAGCGTGAGGAGAACAAACTTTTCCTGCATGGAGAGAGGACCCGCCTCCCTTGAAAGAGTTTTTATTTTCTCCCTAAGACCGGGCAGGCGTTCCTTCTCTGGTTTGAGGACGAGGAGAAAGTAAAGCCATATTATGAAAACCATGACCCAGCCAACAGGAAGCATAAAGGCGGTGAGCTCAAAGAAGCCTATCTCTTTACCCGTAAACTCCTTAAACATGCTAACCGCTGCCGGAGTTCTCGCAGCTCCAAGAAAGGTAACTATACTACCTGCACCCGCAGAGTAAGCCATGCTGATGAACACCGCCTTACCAAACCTTGTCCGCTTCTCTCCCTCCGCATAAAGGGCATGTATGGCGAGGAGTATGGGGAAGACTGTGGCGGAGGCTGCGGTATGAGCCATAAAGTGAGACAGCCCGGCGGTCAACAGGATACAGCCGAGAAGTATGAAGCTTATCCTTTCCCCGACCAGCTCCAGCATCTTGTAGGCTATCCTTCTGGTGAGCCCTGTTTTGGTAAAGGCTATGCCCAGCACTATGGAGCCAAAGATGAACATTACAGCTGGGTCCATAAAGTCACGAAAGGCTTCTTTTGCGGGTCTTATGAGGAAAAGGACCTGAAGGACTCCTATGGCAATGGAGGTAACCCCTATAGGAATAACCTCCGTAATCCACCATATACTGGCAAGTAGAAAAAGGGCTATGGCACCCTTGCCTTCTCTACTCAGCTCAAACCTGTTGCCCAGTGGGTCAACTGCATCGGGCCAAGGGGGCGAAAAGTAGACTCCAAGAAAGACAAAGAGACCAAGAAGTATAAAGAAAACCCTCTTCCAATCCACCCCTCTTAACCGAAGGAACAAGTCCATCCCTTCATTGCGAGGCATCTCGGCCATACCTGCCCCTCTCGCCAAAAGTCTATGCTAGAACTACCCTGCTTATCTCTTTGAATATGTCCAGAAAGCGTATAACACCCACCACCTTACCCCCTTCTACCACCGGCAACAGGGTAAGGCGATGTCGAGCCATGTAATACACAGCCTTAGTTAAGGGGTCTTCTTGGTGAAGAACTATCTTTGCAGGATGGAGAGCTTCGCCTACCTTCCTTTCTACGGATGCCCTTGGAGCATCCGCAAGTATATCCTGCCATATAAGGCTCAACCCCGGGTCTTCCTGAAGGTGTCCTTGATAAGCCCTTGGCTCTCTGAGAAAGGAGGGAAGTATGCCCTCTACCAGGTCCATCATAGAAAGCACACCGAGAAGCTCTCCCCTATCACCGACCACAATCACGTTTCTATAATCCCTGCCAGCTTCAAGGCTCTCTATCAAGAGCAGGAAGGCTTCTTTAAGGCTCTTCCTGTGGTTCAGAGTGGGGTAGTCCTCTATGGAAACCATAAAGTCTCTTACCCTTTTACCCCATGCAACCCTATCCATCCCCCCTTAGCCTCGCCTTTGCGTATTCCATAAGACCCCCCGCCTTGAGTATGGACATGAGAGTTTCCGGAAACCTGGTGGCTTCATATTCTTTTTCTCTCGTAAGGTTCTTGACCAGACCCTTCTCTAAGTCCACCTCTACCTCATCGCCATGCTGTATCTCTTCCACCGCCTGAGGGGCTTCCACTATGGGGAGCCCTATGTTTATGGCATTTCTGAAGAAGATGCGGGCAAAGGACTTGGCTATAACAAGGGGCACGCCTGCATACTTTATGGCTATGGGTGCATGCTCTCTCGAAGAACCAGAGCCAAAGTTCCTCCCCGCAACTATGATGTCCCCTTCTTTATGCTCTTTCGCAAACTGGGGATGTTCTGAATCTTCCATCACATGCTGGGCAAGCTCATAGGGGTCTGAGGTGTTGAGATAGCGGGCTGGTATTATCTGGTCTGTGTCCACATTGTCTCCAAACTTCCAGACCTTCCCTCTTATAACCATAAAAAGATTATAGCACCTTTTTCACAACCACCCTTAAAAGTCCATCCCCTTCAAGTTCCCATCTTTTACCCGCCTTCTGTTTCAACCTACTAAGAATAACATCCTTCTCCTCTAACCTATCGTAAAAAACCCTTCCCTTTCTCGTTACCAACATAAGCTCCACCGAGCTTGTTATGGGGACCAGGTCCACAAGTCTTTCTCCTGCAGAGCTCACCACCTCCACGCCTCTGGTTGCCCTTCCCCTTTGGGGTATTTCCTCAAGAGAAACCTTCTTTAGTCCACCCTCCTCCGTTATCACGAGTAGGTGCTCCGCCTTACCGAGAGGTCTTATCCCCACCACCCTGTCCCCTTCCTCAAGCTTTATACCCTGAACCCCCTTTGAGCTCACGGTAGCGGGTGGCACCTCGCTTGCGGGGAACCTCAGAAGCCTCCCCATCTGGGTGAAGAGAAGAAGGTCTCCCTCTTCTGGTGCTTGCGCCACTCTCACTACCCTGTCCTCTTCAAGTAGCTTGATTATCTGCATACCTTGGGCTCTGTATTCAAAGTCCACGAGAGGAACCTTCTTCACGTAACCCTTCTCCGTCGCAAGAAGTATCCTACCCTCCACGCCTGAGCGGACAAAAGCACCCACTATCCTTTCCTCCCTATCCTTTAGAGACAGAAGACTGCCCTTCAAAGCCTGAGAACCCGCTATCCAGTATACCCTTCCCCTATCGGAGACCATAAAAAGACCGTCGGTAAAGGGCACATCCAGCACATCCACCACCTCCTCCCCTTCCTCCATCTCCTCGAGGGGAGAGACTTTACCCTTTGCGTAGACAACCACGGTAAGGCTCCCCTCTTGAGCTTCCTGCAAGCCCTCTACCAGCGTCTTTCTCGGTGAGCTGAAGCTCTTTGAGAGCTCTTCCATTTCCTCTATGAAGACCCTTACCCTCTCCTCTTCTCTTTCCACCAGCCCCGTGTAGTATTCTATCTTCTCCTTGAGTTCCTTCTCTTCTTCCTCCAGCTTACCCCTCTCGAGGGACGTAAGCCTTTGAAGTCTCATATCCAACACTGCGTTCGCCTGTGCCTGAGTAAGCCCAAAGTGCTTCATGAGCCTTTCTCTCGCCTCCTGAGTGTCCGCAGAGCTCCTTATGTGCTGGATGACCTGGTCCAGGTTCTTGAGAGCTACAAGTAGCCCCTCTACTGTATGAAGCCTCTCTTTTGCCTTTGAGAGGAAAAATCGGGACCTTCTGAGGATGACTTCAAGCCTGTGTCTTATGAACTCCTGAAGGAGGGTCTTTATGCCCGCAAGTTTGGGTTCGCCCCTTATGAGCACCACGAAGTTAAGAGGGAAGTTCTTTCTCAGGGCGGTGTATCGATAGAGCTTTTCAAGGACTTTCTCACCGCTGGCTTCACGCTTTAGTTCTACCACTATTCTTATACCCTCCTTGTCTGACTCATCCCTTATGTCTGATATCTCCTTTAGTTTTCCTTCTCTTGCGAGCTCTGCCATGCGTTTTATGAGCTCCGCTTTGTTAACCTGATAGGGCAATTCTTCTATAATTATCTGTTCTCTACCTCCCTGCAGTTTTTCCACGTGTGCCTTTGCCCTTATCTTTACCTGACCTCTTCCCTTCTCATAAAAGTCAAGAAGTTCCTCGTAGTTCTCCACTATGCCCCCGGTGGGGAAGTCGGGTCCTTTTATGTATTTCATTATCTCCTTGGTGGAGAGTTCGGGGTTTTTCGCCAGCTCTATAAGAGCCTGACACACCTCCTTCAGGTTGTGAGAGGGTATGGAAGTGGTGAGCCCCACCGCTATACCGCTGGTGCCGTTGCACAGGAGGTTAGGAAACTTAGAAGGGAGGACGGAGGGCTCAAGGGTTGAGCCGTCAAAGTTTGGGACAAAATCTACCGTGTTTTTGTCTATGTCCTCAAGGAGCTTCAGGGCATACCTTGAGAGCTTTGCCTCCGTATACCTCATAGCAGCCGGTGGGTCTCCATCCACCGACCCGAAGTTGCCCTGCCCTATCACCAAAGGGTAGTTCATGTTAAAGTCCTGAGCCATGCGCACCAGAGCTTCGTAGACCGCCTGGTCGCCGTGGGGATGGTAGTAGCCAAGAACTGCACCCACTATTCTGGCACTTTTGACGAAGGGTTTATCGGGGTAGAGACCCATGTCCTGCATGGCGTATAGTATCCTCCTGTGGACGGGCTTTAGACCATCCCTCACGTCGGGAATAGCCCTGCCCACTATAACGGACATGGCATAGTCTATGTAAGATTGTTTTACTTCCTCTTCTATGGGAACTGTTATGACTTCCATAAGGTGCTAAGCATTATACCATCTTGACCTCCCCTCTTTCAACACCCATATTAAGAAAAGCCATGCTCAAGTGCTGGATGGAAAGGCTCCGCGAGGCTTCAAAAGAGGGCGCTGTCCTCGTAGAGGGAAAGAGAGACAGAGAAGCGCTGCAGAGATACGGCGTGAAACACCTCTTTACCCTTGAAGGCAAAAGGTTTTCGGACCTTCCTGACCTCCTTGAGGGCTTTGAAAAGGTCATACTCCTCTTTGACCTTGACGAGCAAGGAGAAAGAATAAAGAAAAAAGTGAAGGAAATCCTCGGTAGAGAGGGATATATTTTAATAGAGGACTTTAGAGAAGAGTTGAGAGTTCTGGGAATAACCTTTGTGGAGGAACTCTATGGAAAAGTCCTTGGTGCTGAGCGCTTTGCTTGTTCAGGACAGGCTCATAAGGCTTAATCTTCAAATGTTGGAAGCCCTTTTGAAGGAGATAAGGGCGGATGTAGAAGAGGTCAACCTTCTGGCGGAGGCTTGTCTGCCTGAAGAGGAGCTAAAAAAATATAGAGAAGTAATCCTCAAGGTAGAGACAGAGTTGTTGGTAAAGATTTCAGAGGTTGTGGACCACATATACGACCTGTATGAGGTCTTTAACTTTGACATAACCTTTCTTGCAACCATACCAGAAGAGCTGGGTCGTGAGATAGAGCGCCTAAGCGTGGTAAGTTCCATAAACTCAAGGCTTGAGCTGATACATACCATACTTGAGGAGATTGTCCTGATAGGAGAGGAGAACAACAAGCTCTTTACCATACTCACCCCCTTTAGGGTTTACAGAGAGCTCATAAAGCGTAGCCTTGAGTTTAACAAAGGATTGGAAGAACTCAGCTTTCAGAAGACAGGATAAGCTCCAAAACCCTTCTGGCTGCCAACTGTTGGGCGGACTTTTT
The DNA here is from genome assembly GCA_025056375.1 of Aquificaceae bacterium. Classification (GTDB taxonomy): domain Bacteria; phylum Aquificota; class Aquificia; order Aquificales; family Aquificaceae; genus Pampinifervens. The sequence goes on along the minus strand of JANWWH010000003.1, from coordinate 19,066 downwards.
ACTCCTACCCTTTGCGGTAGCTCTGAACTCTCTTATGCCACATTCCACCTCAAAAAGCCTGTTGTGGTGCGGACCCTCCACACTGACTACTCTGTAAAAGGGTCTCTCTCTCCACCTACGCTGGGTTTCCTCTTGCAGGAGGGTCTTATAGTCTCTTTTGTATTCTCCCTTTCTGACCGCTTCCACTATCTTTTTTCTGTATAGTTTGGCGTAGAGCTCCCTGACGAAGTCCGCAGACCTTCCACAGTCTAAGTATATGGCTCCCCACAGGGCTTCGAAGGTATCCGCAAGGAGTGAGGTGCTTACGTGGTTGTTTCTTCTTTTACCCCCCAGGAGTATATACTGGTCAAGCAGAAGCTCTTCTCCAAGCTCGCAGAGGTATTCCTCGCTCACGAAGTAGGACTTCATCATGGCAAGGTCGCCCTCCGAGGCTTCGGGAAACTCGGAGAGAAGCAGGTCAACGACGAAGAAGTTTATAAGTGAGTCTCCGAGAAACTCTAAGGTTTCGTAGCTTTTTAGCCCCTGCTCCCCTGCGTAAGACTTGTGGGTAAGTGACCTAACTAAAAGACCCTTGTCATTGAACTGATAGCCCAAAACCTTTTGGAGCTCTTCAAAGTCTTTTGAAAAGGAGGCAGGCATTGGTTCCACCAAAGCCAAAGGAGTTGGATAGTGCGTAGTGGATAGGGTATTCCACCGCCTTGTTTGGCACATAGTCAAGGTCGCATTCTGGGTCTGGGTTTTCGAGGTTTATAGTGGGCGGAATCATACCGGTTTGAAGGGTCTTCACCGTTGCCACCGCTTCCACCGCACCAGCCGCACCAAGAAGATGCCCTATCATAGACTTGTTAGAGCTGACCTTCAGTTTGTAAGCGTGCTTACCAAAGAGTTTCTTTATGGCGAGGGTTTCTGACCTGTCGTTCAAAGGGGTGGAGGTGCCGTGAGCGTTTATGTAGTCCACCTGCTCCGGGCTTATCCCCGCATCTTCGAGGGCTAACTTCATGCACATGTAAGCACCCTCACCGTCCGCACAAGGGGCGGTTATGTGGTAGGCGTCGTCAGTGGCACCGTAACCTATGAGTTCTGCGTAAATCTTGGCACCCCTTGCCTTTGCATGTTCGTATTCTTCCAACACCAACACTCCAGCTCCCTCACCCATTACAAAACCATCTCTGTCCATGTCAAAGGGTCGGGAAGCCTTTTGGGGCTCGTCATTTCTGGTGGAAAGGGCTCTCATAACTGCAAAACCTGCCACACCCAAGGGTGTTATGGCACTCTCACACCCACCAGCTATGGCTACATCTATGTCCCCTTTCTGTATAAGCCTCATGGCGTCACCTATGGCATGGTTGCCTGTGGCGCAGGCGGATACCACGCAGTAGTTAGGACCCTTAAACCCAAACCTTATAGCCACAAGACCGCTTGCCATGTTGGATATGCCGTAAGGTATAAAAAAAGGAGAAACCCTACGCGGACCCTTTTCCATAAGCACCTTCTGCTGTTCCTCTATGTCTCTGAGCCCTCCTATACCTGTGCCCACTATCACGCCAACCCTGTAGGGGTCAAAGCCAGAATCCAAAAGCCCTGCGTCCCTTACCGCCTCCTCTGAGGCACCCACCGCAAACTTTATGAAGTCAGAAACCTTCTGAGCGTCTTTTTTGTCAAAGTATCTCTCTGGTTCAAAGTCTTTTACCTCTCCCGCTATATGAACCGTCAGACCAACCTCTATTGGGTCGAACCTCCTTATCCTGTCTATACCGCTTACACCAGCCAAGAGGTTTGACCAAAACTTTTCTACCCCGGTTCCCAAGGGGGTTACCGCCCCCAGCCCGGTTACCACCACACGACGCATCAGGCTTTAACTTTTTCTCTGAGGTAGTTAAGCACGTCACCCACAGTTCTTATCTTCTCCGCATCCTCATCCGGTATTTCAATGCCAAACTCTTCCTCAAAAGCCATCACCAACTCCACCACATCAAGAGAATCCGCCCCCAGGTCTTCCACAAACCTTGCGTTTGGGTTTAGTTTGTCTACTTCAACACCAAGCTGGTCCGCTATTATCTCCCTTATCCTCTGTTCCAGGTCCATTTTTAACCTCCTGTGCAGGATAGTGAGCTTATTATATCACATGTCTTTAAAAGGGCAAACTTCACGCAGATATATTCCCCTCTTGAGAGAGCTTCAAATAAGACAGTCGCAGTAGCCAAAGCTCCTTCAATCGTAGTGTGAGGATGTTCAAGGATTAAAATAATCCTTAATGGAAAACCTGCTCTATTACGGAGACAATCTTAGGGTTTTGAGAGAATACATAAAAGACGAGTCCGTGGACCTTATATACCTGGACCCACCCTTTAACTCAAAGGCGGACTAAAACGTGCTTTTTAAAGAACCAACCGGAGAACCTTCTCAAGCTCAGATAGTTGCCTTTGAAGACACTTGGCACTGGACGGAGGAAACGGAGAGAGCTTATCAGGAAATAGTGGAGACCGCACCCCCTCAGGTGGTGGACATAATGAAGGCATTTAGGGAGTTTCTCAAACGCAACGACATGCTGGCTTACTTGACGATGATGTGTATAAGGCTTTTGGAGCTCAAGAGAGTTTTAAAGCCTACTGGAACTATATATCTACACTGCGACCCTACCGCAAGCCACTATTTAAAAGTGCTCATGGATGCGGTGTTCGGACATAAGAATTTTAGAAATGAAATCGTGTGGTGTTACACTGGCGGTGGTAAGAGTAGCAGATACTTTGCGAAAAAACACGACATCATACTTTTTTACTCAAAGGGGGAGGAATACAAGTTCTACAGCGATGCGGTGAGGGTCCCTTACCGCCTTGACCCATCAAAGAGGAAAAGTAAGTGGGCGTGGGGGAAACACGGAGAGGACGCAAAATCCTACTCACCGCACCCTGAGGGCAAAATTCCAGAGGACTGGTGGCACATACCGCCTATAAACTCCCAAGCTAAGGAGCGTCTCGGCTACCCTACACAAAAGCCAGAAGCCTTGCTTGAGCGCATAATCCTTGCAAGCTCAAAAGAAGGAGATGTGGTGTTGGACCCCTTCTGTGGCTGTGGCACTACCATAGCGGTGGCTCACAGGCTGAACAGGAAGTGGATAGGCATAGACATAACTCACCTTGCTATAAACCTTATAAAGTGGAGGCTAAAGACTACTTTTGACCTATCTGCGGGAAAGGACTACAAAGTTATAGGTGAGCCAGTGGACCTTTCTGGTGCAAGGGAGCTGGCTTCTCAAGACAGGTTTCAGTTTCAGTGGTGGGCTTTATCTTTGGTAGAAGCCAGACCCTATGCGGACAAAAAGAGGGGTGCGGACAAGGGCATAGACGGTATCATATACTTCTACGCAGACAAGGACAAACTGGGAAAAGCCATAGTGCAGGTAAAGAGCGGTAAGGTCTCCGTAAAGGACGTAAGAGAGCTCCTGAGCGTAGTGGAAAGAGAAAAGGTCCAGATGGGTATTTTTATAAGCCTCGAATAGCCTACAAAGCAGATGTTAGAAGAGGCAAGCAAGGCAGGCTTTTACAGTTGCAACATAACAGGAAGGCAGTTTCCAAAGTTGCAGGTCATAACCCTTGAGGAGCTCTTGAGCGGTAAAAGGCCGGATGTTCCCTATCAAATATCACCCTACAAGCAGGCACCTCGGGAGGATATAATATCCACAAAACAGAACAGCCTGCTATGAGCTATTTAGACAGGATTGTCATAAGGGGTGCCCGCCAGCACAACCTGAAAAACATAGACCTTGACATACCAAAGAATAGGCTTGTAGTTATAACAGGTCCTTCGGGCTCGGGAAAGTCTTCTTTAGCCTTTGACACCATATACGCGGAGGGTCAGAGGAGATATGTAGAGTCTCTCTCCTCTTACGCAAGGCAGTTCCTCGGTGTTATGGAAAAGCCAGATGTGGACATAATAGAGGGTCTTTCGCCTGCCATAGCTATAGACCAAAAGACCACTTCAAAAAACCCGCGCTCCACCGTAGGAACGGTTACTGAGATATACGACTATATGAGGGTGCTTTGGGCAAACATTGGCAAGCCCCACTGCCCCGAGTGTGGAAGGCTTTTGGAAGGTCTATCCGCTCATGAAATATTGGAAAAGGTCTGGGAAAACTACAGAGGTAAACGCATAGCGGTGCTCTCTCCACTGGTTAGAGGGAAAAAGGGTGAACACAGGGAGCTTTTCAAGGAGCTTGACCGTATGGGTTTTTCAAGGGTTAAGGTAAACGGAGAATACATGAGAGTGTTAGAGGTGCCACCCTTAGACAAAAATAAAAAGCATCACATAGATTTGGTGGTAGACAGGCTCGTTCTCGAAGAGGAGGAGAGGGCAAGGGTGCTGACCGCCATGGAAAAGGCTCTGGAGCTTTCTAAGGGTCTTCTGAAAATAGAAGATATAGAAGCTCAGAAGGAAGAACTCTTCAGCGAAAGACTTACCTGCCCTGACCACGGCTTTTCCATACCGGAGCTCTCTCCCAGGCTCTTCTCCTTTAACTCCCCTTTCGGCGCATGCCCTGTTTGCAAGGGTCTTGGCGTTAAGTGGGAGGTAGACCCAAAACTTCTCGTGGAAGAGAGAGAGCAGGCGGTCGATGCCTTGCGGATAACCCACTCTTCCTTCTTTGACTACCTCCGTTATCCTATCATGAACATCTTAAGAAGGTTGGGTTACGACCCGCGCACTCCTTGGAGGGATTTACCCAGTGGAATAAGAAACTTTCTCCTTTACGGCGGCTCTATGGAAGGGGGTAACTTTGAGGGCGTGGTAAAGCACTTGGAGAAGAGGTTTCTGGAAGAGGAGTCTGAAAGGTTGAGGGAGGAAATTGAAGAGTTTATAAGAGAAAAGCCCTGTCCCGAATGTGGTGGTGCAAGGTTGAGACCAGAAGCCCTCTCGGTGGTAGTGGAAGGGAAAAACATATGGCAGGTGGCAAGCATGCCCATAAGAGAGGCAAAGGAGTTTTTTGACCGCCTGCCCTACAAGCTTCAGGGTAAGGACCTTTTGGTAGCTGAGAGGTTGATAAAGGAAATATCAGACAGGCTCAGCTTTCTACTCAATGTGGGGCTGGACTATCTTGACCTTGCCCGTAGTGCCACAACCCTCTCAGGCGGTGAGATGCAAAGGATAAGGCTTGCTACCCAAATAGGTTCAAAGCTCACTGGCGTCCTCTACGTGCTGGACGAACCTTCTATAGGACTACACCCCAAGGATACGGAGAAGCTCATAAACACCCTTAAGGACCTAAGAGACTTGGGTAACACGGTCATAGTAGTGGAGCACGACCCCGATACTATACTAAGCGCGGACTGGGTAATAGATATGGGTCCTGGTGCAGGAAAGAGGGGCGGTCATGTGGTTTTTGAAGGAAGTGTGGATGAGCTCCTCAGGAGCGAGAACTCTCTGACAGGCGCCTACCTTTCAGGAAGGCTTTACATACAAGAACCAAGAGAAAGGAAAAAGCCCGGCGATAGATGGTTGAGGGTGATAGGGGCAAAGAAGCACAACCTCAAAAACATCAGAGTGGACATACCTGTTGGTCTTTTTGTGTGTATAACGGGCGTTTCGGGGAGCGGAAAGTCCACCCTTCTCTACGACATCCTCTGGGAATACGCAAGGGCGGTATTTTATGGAGGTGGTGGAGAGGCGGAGGGTTTTGAAAGGATTGAAGGTCTTGAACACTTTGACAGGGTCATAAACATAGACCAGTCACCCATAGGCAGAACACCCAGGTCAAACCCAGCCACCTACACTAAGGTCTTTGACCTCATAAGAGACCTATTCGCGCAAACCCCGGAGGCAAAGGCAAGGGGCTACACGCCAGGGAGGTTTTCCTTCAATGTAAAGGGTGGTAGGTGCGAAGCCTGTCAGGGTGAAGGGGTGATAAGGGTGGAGATGCACTTTCTACCACCTGTTTACGTGCCCTGCGATGTGTGCAAGGGTAGGAGATACAACAGAGAAACCCTGGACATCCTCTACAAGGGTAAGAGCATTGCGGACGTGCTGGACATGACAGTGGAAGAAGCCTACGAGTTTTTTGAAAACCTTCCACCCATAAAGAAGAAGTTGAAGCTGTTGCTGGATATAGGTCTTGGATACATAAGGTTAGGACAGTCAGCCCCAACCCTCTCAGGGGGCGAAGCCCAGAGAATAAAACTCTCAAGAGAGCTCTCCAAAAAGGAAACAGGAAGAACCCTCTATCTTCTGGACGAGCCCACTACGGGTCTTCATATGGACGATGTGAGAAGGCTCGTAGACATACTTCGGAGACTTGTGGAAAAGGGCAACACTGTAGTAGTTATAGAGCACAACCTTGACGTGATAAAGTGTGCGGACTGGCTCATAGACTTAGGACCAGAGGGTGGAGAAAGGGGTGGTTATGTGGTAGGTGTGGGCCCGCCAGAGGAGCTGGCTGAGAACTCCCTTTCTTATACGGGGCAGTATCTAAGGAGGGTGCTCAGGGGAGGTATGGCTCTGCGATGATACAGGTAGCTGTAGTGGGTTCTTCGAAAGCTACGCCGGAGTCTGAGGAATACAAAGTTGCATACTTACTGGGCAAAGAAATAGCAAAGAGGGGCTGGATAGTGGTATGCGGTGGGAGGGGTGGTGTGATGGAAGCAGTTTGCAAAGGGGCAAAGGAGGAGGGTGGTCTTACGGTGGGCATACTTCCCTCCTACGAAGGGCTCGAGGCAAACCCCTATGTGGACATAAGGGTCAGAACGGGCATGGGCTGGAATAGAAATCCACTGGTTGTAGCCAGTGGAGACGTGGTGGTTGCAGTGGGCGGAAACTGGGGCACTCTATCGGAGATAGCCTACGCCCTCATACTGGAAAAGCCCATAATAGGATACAGAACCCATAGGGTAGAGGGGCTTCAGGAGGCACGCAATCTGGAAGATATCCTTCACTTTTTGGAAAAAGTAGCCCGTTGAAAACGCGCTTCATAAGACGATATTTATAAGAGAGGTAAAGTCATGGGACAGGAGCTCTTCTTTCTTGAAGACATGCTTTTTAGGAGCAGTGCTCAGGAAATAGAGGAAAGGTATGCGGAAGTAGTGCAAATATACGCGCAGGACCCGGAGGTGCTGAACATAGCTAAGAGTATAAAGGGTATGTGCGATTACATCCTACAGACCTACAGAGAGATACCAAACCCGGAGAAAAAGCTGGAAGAGAGCTTATACACTACCCTCTACCAAGTGCTCAAAGACCTAAGCATCACCCTCTACGACCTCTCCATAGCGGAGGGTGAGCAGATATACTATGTGCTCTCCAGTGCCTACCAGAAGCTAAACGGTGCCAACAACCTCTTAGAGAGGCTCGTCTAACCTGCGTAGAAAGCAAACACCAAGAAGAAGGCAGAAGAAAGAATAATACAACCATACGAGGAAGAGCAGAGGTGTGCCCATAATGCCATAAAGGGGGCTTGTGCTTACCAACTGAGCCAATAAAAGCGAAAAGAGTTTGTTCAGAAGGAGAAGCATGAGGGATGTAAAAAGGGAGGCTACAAGGAGCTTCCTTCTTAGCCTGAAGTAAGAGGCGTAGACCATGAGCACTATTAAGAAAAGCAAAAAGGGGTTCAGGAGCTCTGTAAGCCCGTGGTAGGAAAGACCAAACAAGGACCTGCCCAGAGTAAAAAGGGTAACTGTGAAAGATAGCACCGAAGTATACAGGAAGAGCAGAAGGGGCATAAGGGTCCAGAAAAAGAGCTCACCTTCTACAGGCTTTCTGCGGTAAATATAACCAAAGGCGGTATTTAAAGACTTGGCAAAGGATATAGAAAAGTAGTAAGAAAGGGCTAAGGAGAGGGAGGAGCCAAAGGTTTTTTTCTCGTAAAGAGGTAGGAGTTTGGCTATTATCAGGTCTGCGTAGAGAGGTATGGCGTTCCTCAGATGTTCGTAAACCCTCTCAGGTTCAAGGAAGGGCAGATAGAGAGAGGCAAAGCCAAGAAACATAAACACAGAGCCTATAAAGGCAAGGAATTGGTAAGTAAGAGAGGCACTATGATATCCGACATTTTCTTTGAAGGCGTCCAGAAGGGAAAGAAAAAGGAACTTCAGATGTTTAGGCATCAGGTATGTGATATTCTACAAGGGGTCCGAAGGGGCTTCTGAAGGTGTAGGTATGGTCTTCCTTTTTGAACAGGTAGTTAGGCATCACAGGCACCTTACCCCTGCCCCCAGGCAGGTCTACTGCGTAGGTAGGTATACCCATGCCCGATATCCTCCCCCTCAGGTATTCCATAATTTCGAGACCCTTCTCCAGTCCTGTCCTGAAGTGCATAGCACCCTTTACGGGGTCGCAGTGGAAGAGATAGACGGGCCGGACCTTTATCCTGAGGAGCTCTCTCATAAGTCTGAGCATCACCTGAGGGTGGTCGTTTACACCCTTTAAAAGCACCGTTTGGTTGTTTACGGGCACGCCATGTTTGAGGAGATTTTCCACCGCCTCCGCAGATTCTTCTGTTATCTCCTTAGGATGGTTGAAGTGGGTATTTAACCATATAGGTGAATACCTTTCTAAAAGCCTAAGTAGCTCCGCGTCAAAAAACCTCTGGGGTGCAAGCACAGGAAGCCTTGTCCCTATCCTTATTATCTCCACATGTGGGACCTCCCTTATCCTTGAGAGCACATACTGAAGCTTCTCCTCACTAACCGAAAGAGGCTCACCCCCAGAGAGGAGCACTTCTTTGACCTCCAGGTGAGCTTTCAGATATTCCACAAACCTGTCGATTTCTTCCTTTGTCCTCGCCCTTTCTCCTTCCTGAAATATCCTTTTCCTCATACAGTGCCTGCAGTAAACTGCGCAGAAGGTGGTGAGAGTAAAAAGAACCCTGTCTGGGTAGCGGTGGGTAAGCCCTGGGATATTACCCTCCTCTCTGAAAGGGTCTGGTTCTCCAAGGGCTTGCAGGTTCTGGTCCACTTCCTCAACCCTTGGCACTGCCTGAAGGCGGATGGGGTCTTGCGGGTCCTCCGGGTTCATCAGAGAAAGGTAATAGGGTGTTATAGCCATGGGGTAAAGCCCATCGGTCCTGTCTATGCCCTCCTCTTCCTCTGGCGTAAGCCTTATGTATCTTTTGAGCTCTTCCTTTGTTCTTATTCTGTTCTGCACTTGCCACCGGTAGCTGCGCCAGAGCTCCGGAGGCACATCTTTAAAAATACCTCTCATGCTATCACAACCCGGGTGAGAATTTTTGAAAAACTAAAGGGTTTTTCGTGTGGTGTGTTCTCAGAGTATCCTTCAACATGGACATTTGTTCCATGTCTCGGGTTCAGAGACTGTGGCAGGCATTCCTGCCAGTAAGCCTCGTGCCTTACCCCAAAGGCACTTATACCGCTCACTACTCAAGTTTTCTAAAAACTTCTCAACCTGAATGGCAAGGGCCTCTTTCACGCCGTATAAACGCATCCCCCACCTGACACGGTCAAGCAGGTTTCTTGACGCATTCACATCAGCGTGAAGTTTTCTACCACAACACTTACACTCAAACTCGTTTCTACTCTTTCTATTTTCTTTATCCAAGTAGCCACAATTACTACAAGCCTGAGAACTATAGGCAGGATTGACGTATAGGACTTCTATACCATACTCTTCTTGGAGTTCTTGTAGATTTCTCTTTATCTCGCCAAGCCCAAATCTTATAAGCACTCTCTTTACCGCCTTAGGAAAGCCATTTATCACTCTCTTGACAAAGTATCTGAGGTCTTCCACCACAAGCCTTGCAGGTCTGTAGAGTGCCACAACCCTGTTTAAAATTCTCCTCACTTCTGACTTTACGTATTCGCTTAGCCTGTGATTTAGCCTTTGATATCTCTTGCTTTGTAAAGGCTTTATCTTCTGTCTTTGTAGATTTCTTCCAAGTTTGTCAATCTTCTGGGCATACTCTTTGACCTTTGAGTAAAACTCTCTTCCAAGTAGGTCGCCCCTGTCTGTGGCAAAAAGACACTCCATTCCAAAGTCAAGGGCTAATTCTCCTGAGAGTTCCAGTATTTTAACGGCTACTTCCTTCACAAGTCTTATCCTGCCGTCTTCAGATATCTGAATTAGTCCACTCAGTTCTCCGTCTTTTGAGTGGAAGTATTCGTGAAGTTTGACTGGCAGATAGATAGGCTTTCCTTTTTCTTTCGTAGAGAGCCTTATCCAGTAGTCAAAGTGTTTGGCTTTCTTTGGGCTTTCCAAAAGCCCACACTTGCTATCAAGTAGAAGGCTTACCTTTTTAAAATTTGGCTTTTTCCACCTTTTTAAAATGTGCTTGAATATTTTCTTAGCAAGTAATCTTTCTTCTGGCGTTATCTCATACTCATGCTTTGTGTTGCCATTAATCCACAAAGCTTTCTCACTTCTTATCCAAAGCCATTCTCTTCTTGAGTTTAGATACAAAAGCACTCTCTTCCTCTTCTCTGGTAAGGAAGAGTTGAGAACTATCTCTTTGAACCTGTTTTGCACGTTAGAAATAAAGCTTTCCAAGACTGGCACTACGGCGTGATACTGAACGGTGTATTTGTATCTTTCTGATAGGTCTGATTGAAGGTGCTTTATATTAGCCTTTCTGTTGAAAGCACCCGTCTGGAAAAATAGCTTCCACTGGTAGCTTGCGACTTTCTTTGCGGTTTTTCTGTAGGAAGTCAAAACGTCTCTTATGACCGCCTTTTTCCTTTCGGTTAAGTCCGTGCAGATTTCAATCGCCCTGAACATCTTAGGATAGATTACAAGAAAAGCCCAAAATTGTCAATAGATTGAATGATTAGTTTCCAAGACCACACAGGAAAATTATAACACCTTAAAGTGGTCAAAGCCTGTGGGCTCAAGGTAGCTACCGTCCAGATACACGCCCTCACCCTCTTCCACCACACCTATCTGAACCATGCTGAGAAAGGGGTTTAGTTTCTCTGGAGTATGGGTAAAGAGCAACTCGTAGTCTTCTCCACCGGAGAGGGCGTAGTAAAGTGGGTCTTTGCGGTACTTTTTGCAAAAAGTGAGAAGTTCCTGAGAAAGCGGAATTCTCTCCGAAAACAGACTGAGCTTTACACCACTTGCCTTTGCCAGCTTTTGGGCGTCCGAAGAGAGTCCATCGCTTATGTCCATGCTGGCGTTGGCATACTTGGATATGTGTTTTGAAAAGTCAACCCTGGCGGTCGGTCTTAGGTGCTTTTCTATGAGCCTAAGCTCAAAGTCCTCATAGTTTTTCTTCTCCATAAGAAGAAGCTCAAGTCCAGCTCTTGAGTCTCCAAGAGTTCCAGAGACGAAAACGCCGTCACCCCTCTTCGCACCCCGCCTACCCACAAATCTCCCCGTTTCTCCCAACATGAACACATCAATACAGAGCCTTTCACCCTTGCTCACATTGCCACCCACCACCTCACAACGGTAAAATTCGCAAGCCTTTTTCATACCAAGGTAAACCTCCTCCATAAATTCCACTTCCATATCGGGAAGCACCAGAGAGACAAGTGCATAGAGAGGTGTGCCACCGCTTGCAGTCAGGTCGCTCACATTAACAGATATGACCTTCCAACCTACTGCGGTGGGTGGATAGGTCAGTTTAAAGTGTTTGTCCTGTAGGAGCACATCACATGTAAGGAGTAGAGTGCGGTCTCCAACCCTTATGGGCGCCGTGTCATCTCCTATAACCTTACTCTCAAGTATTTTCTTTATCCTTTCTATGAAACCAAATTCCCCCAGCTCTGAGACCTTCATTCGATAAAAATCTGCCCCTCTATAGGTTGAACCATCACGCCCCTTTCCTCTATAAATCTTATAGCTCTCTCTATCTCCTGCTCCTCTCCATCTATCTCAACGGTGAGTATACCTGTGTCTTTGGTAACCTTGGCGGTTCTTATGTTTACCACCACATCAAAGTTCTTGCAAACCATGCAGAGGATAGGTTCTTTAACCTTCTCCTCAGGGTATATAAGCTGAAGTCTTATAAGGTTCATACCAGACATTATATCAGAGTTTAAGTATGGAATCAGCAGTGTCAAAGGCAAACTTAACGAAGGAAAGTAGCTTTTTTCTCTCTATACCTGTTAATCTTTCAAGGTTTACCAGCCTTTCATCTTCCATTGGATTTTCTCTGTTCATAAGGTCTTTATAGCTCTCTTCCAGCATTATAGAATAGTCAAGTATATTCCTCAATAAAGGGTTTCTACCTGCGTAACCTTCTATGATTTCCTGGTTTACTTTAACCTCCTTGAGAAAGATTATCTTGTCCACATTTAGGATTTCGTCGATGAGAGAAAACAGACCCATGAGGTAGGCTTCTGACTCATATCTGGGGTTCAGGACCTCCGCAAGCTTCTGAGCGGTTATTGCCCTTATGAGAGACTTTTTCCACAACTCCGGGTTTTCTACAGATATGTAATCGTTCATAGCCAGAACCAGAAGGAAGTTTTTAAGGGTTTTCAAGCCCAGCATAGCACAGGCTTGCTCCACGCTCTTTATTTCTCTTATGGGTGAGTAGTAGGCGGAGTTTACAAACCGGAGGATTTTCGTAGTCATCCCCACATCTGTGGCTATGAGGTTAGCCACTTCCTTTGGGCTTTGGGCTGAGTGTATAAAAGCCATAAGTTTAAGGAGCGTAGTCTTCAGATAGGGTGCGGTCTGAAACTCTTTAAGTATGATGGGACGCTCAAGATAAATGCCCTGAAAAAAGTCCCCGATTTTGCTTGCCTTTCTGTATTCCTCTTCTTCTTCTATCCTTGAAATAAGAAGGGCTTTTCCTTTGACCTTTGCCAGCTCAACCACCTTCGGGCTTAAGCTTTTTATGTTTGCGGATATTATCTGCACCTTGTCTAACAGGTTTGCCATCTTTTCCTTATCTAACTGCCTCTCATCCATGCTAAAGAGAGCACCCTGCTGTATGTACCTGTCCATAGTGTTAAGGACTTGTCTGTATACCACTTCTCCAAAGGGTATCTGGGGCTCTATAATCTCTATTATTAGTTTCCTTGGGTCGAGAGACTCCATGGATTTGTTTATAAGAGAGTCAAGAGAAAGGTTCAGCATAACCCTCTTTCCCTCACCTACCATCTCGAGACCCTGCTCAAGTATTATCTCTACTATTATGTAAGTAGCTCTGCTGTAGGGCACCTCTTTGGGGTATTCGTAGATGTTTTCTTTTTTTCTGAGAAATACTTCAAAGGCAAATCTTTTCCCTTCCTTGTCAAATATGGGCTGTTTTGCTATAAGGAAGCTCATCAAGTATCTCCTTCAGTTCAGGGTAAAGGGGGAATTGCCTGCAGAGCTCCACGACTTCCTTTCCCACACCTTCTATAACCTTCTCCTCTCTGAGGTTTTCTATAACTCGTGCAATGAGCCTGGCTATAAGCCTCATCTCCCCCTCTTTCATGCCACGGGTGGTCATGGCTGGCGTTCCTATCCTTATGCCACTCGTCTTTGTAGGAGGAAGGGGGTCAAAGGGAACCGCGTTTTTGTTAACGGTTATGTTTGCCCTTCCGAGGGCATCCTCTGCCTCCTTGCCCGTTATACCCTTGTTCCTAAGGTCAAGAAGGACTATGTGGCTGTCTGTGCCACCCGTGACCACCTTAAAGCCCAGTCTCATAAACTCCTCCGCCATTACCCGTGCGTTTAAAACCACTTGTTCGGCGTAATCCTTGAATTCCTTTTTCATAGCTTCTTTGAAGGCAACTGCTTTTGCCGCTATCACATGCATTAGAGGTCCACCCTGCGTCCCAGGGAATACGGTCTTGTCTATGTCCTTGGCAAACGCCGCCCTACAGAGTATAAAACCTCCCCTTGGACCTCTTAACGTCTTGTGGGTTGTGGAGGTAACAAAGTGAGCGTAGGGCACAGGGTTGGGATACACACCACCCGCTATAAGACCTGCATAGTGGGCCATGTCCACCATGAGGTAAGCCCCCACCTCCTCCGCTATCTGGGCAAACCTACCCCAGTCTATCACACGGGGGTAGGCGGAGGCGCCTGCTACTATAAGCTTAGGTTTGTTTTCCCTTGCAAGCTTCCAGAGCTGGTCGTAATCTATGAGCTCCGTCTCCGGGTTGAGACCGTAATACAGGGCATGGTATACTTTACCGGAGAAGTTCACCTTTGCGCCGTGGGTTAGGTGTCCGCCGTGAGCCAAGTCCATACCCATTATCACATCCCCAGGCTTTAGGACAGCCATGTAAACTGCCATGTTTGCCTGAGAACCCGAGTGGGGCTGGACGTTGGCGTGCTCCGCACCGTAGAGCTTCTTTACCCTTTCTATTGCAAGGCTCTCCGCCACATCTACAAACTCACAACCGCCGTAGTATCTCTTGCCGGGTAGTCCCTCCGCATACTTGTTGGTAAGCACCGAGCCCTGCGCTTCCATCACCGCAAGAGAGGTGAAGTTCTCGGAGGCTATGAGCTCCAGGTGGTAAAACTGCCTTTCATACTCCTTCAGAACCGCCTCATAAATCTCTGGGTCAGTTTCTCTTAGGTATCTCATGGCTATTATTTTACTCCCACTCTATGGTGGCTGGGGGTTTTGAGGAAATGTCGTAGACTACCCTGTTTATGCCCTCTACCTCGTTGATTATCCTTCTCATAACATGGTCAAGAAAGTCGTAGGGGAGTCTTGACCAATCTGCGGTCATGCCGTCGGAGCTGTCCACCGCCCTGAGACCTACCACCCTCTCGTAGGTTCTTACATCACCCATCACACCCACACTTTTAACGGGCAGGAGCACCGCAAAAGCCTGCCAAACCTTATGATAAAGCCCCCATCTTTTTAACTCTTCTATAAAGATGCTGTCCGCCTCTCTGAGGAGCTGAAGATCCTCTTTTTTAACCTCGCCCAGTATCCTTATGGCAAGTCCCGGACCTGGGAAGGGATGTCTTTTGAGTATACCCTCGGGACTGCCAAGAAGCTGACCCACCCACCTCACTTCGTCCTTAAAGAGCTCTCTTAGAGGTTCCAGTAGTTTCAGCTTCATTCTTTCAGGAAGGCCGCCCACGTTGTGGTGCGTCTTTATGACCTTCGCACCCGGTATACCCGCACTCTCTACCACATCAGGGTAAAGAGTGCCCTGAAGCAGAAAATCCGCACCCAGCTTTCCTGCTTCTCTTTCAAAGACCTCCACGAAGGTATGCCCTATTACCCTCCTTTTTTCCTCCGGGTCCTCTACCCCCTCCAGCCTCTGGAGAAAGAGCTCCTCCGCGTCAACCCTTTGGAAGGGTAGACCTAACTGCCTAAAGTAGCCTTCTACCTCTTCCACTTCGCCCTTCCTCAAAAGTCCGTGGTTTACGAAGATGCAGTGGAGTCTGTCTCCTACAGCCCGATGGGTAAGCACTGCGGATACAGTGGAATCCACACCACCTGACAGGGCGCAGATAACCTTACCCTCACCCACCTCCTTCCTTATTTCCTCCCTTTTTTCCTTAAGAAAATCACCCATACTCCAGTTTTTTTCTGCCAAGCTTACCCGAAAGAGGAAGTTTCCCAGAAGCTCCTTTCCGTGGATCGTGTGAACCACCTCGGGATGGAACTGCACCCCGTAGAGGGGTTTATGTATGTGCCTTATCACTGCAAAAGCTGAGTTCTCAGAGCTCGCCAAACTTTCAAAAGCTTCAGGAAGTCTAACCGCCTTGTCTCCATGGCTCATCCAAACATCAAACTCCTTTGGTAAGCCTTCAAAGATGTGATTTTCCTTAAGCACCTTCAGTTTTGAGCGACCGTATTCCTGTTTTTCCGCCCTTTCCACCACACCTCCCAGCTGATGAACCATAACCTGAAGCCCGTAGCATATACCAAGCAGGGGTATGCCAAGCCCGTATATACCCGGGTCGGGAAGGGGAGCACCCTCTTCGTAAACGGAGGCAGGACCACCAGAAAGTATAAGGCAGTAGGGGTTTCTCCTTTTTATCTCTTCTGTGCCTATGTGGTAAGGGACTATCTCGCTGTATACACCGAGCTCCCTTACCCTTCTGGCTATAAGTTGAACATACTGAGAACCGAAGTTGAGAACGAGAACTGACCTCTTAACCACCTTCAGGATAATTATACACCTCTTTGTCCTCTCTGGAGCTTTTTAAAATGAACGCTCAGCCCGCCCCCGTTTTCTGGAAGTCCCCAAGACCCTTTTTTATAAATTCTTTCACAAAAGGCAGTGAGGAATTTAGCATCTCTTCCCTCGTGCCTATCTGGAGCACTTCTCCTTCTCTGAGCATGAGGATGCGGTCCGATATGGAAAATGCGGAGACCAGGTCGTGAGAAACTACTATGGCGGTTGAGCCCGTCTTTTCCCTTAGGCTAACTATAAGCTCGTCTATGAGCCTGCTGGTTATCGGGTCAAGCCCAGAGGTAGGCTCGTCGTAGATAAGAAGTCTCGGCTCCGTGGCTATGGCTCTGGCTATACCTACCCTCTTTTTCATACCTCCTGAGAGCTCGGAAGGATAAAGGTCAAGCTCTTCCTCCGAGAGCCCTACTAAGTTCAGATATCTGGAAGCCAAAGACCTTAACTCACTCTCCCCCATCCTGTAATGCTCAAGGTGGTAAAAAACCACGTTCTCCCAGACTCTAAGACTGTCAAAGAGGGCTGCACCCTGAAAAAGGTAACCTATGTTTTTTCTCACCTCATCCAGCTCCATCTGGCTCAGTGCGGATACATCCTTGCCAAAAACCCTCACCTTCCCGGAGGTAGGTTTGTAAAGCCCAACTATACACTTGGTTATGGTGGTCTTTCCGCTTCCACTACCACCAAGAATTGTAAAAATCTCTCCTTCGTATACTTTAAAGTTTACATTTTTTAAAATCCACCTCTCGCCTATCCTTAGGTTAAGCCCTTCTACCTCTACAAGGCTTCTCATAAAGTCTTGAGAGCATCCAACACTATCTGGTCGAGCTCTCCTGCTTCTTGCAGGTCTCCCGTATGCATAAAGGGTATGGTGCCGGTTATGGTTCCCCCTGGGAAGAGGTTGTTCTCCACCCCTCTTATCCTTATCTCAAAGATAGAAACGGGGAACTTCACCTCCTCTATTCTCTCTTGCAAGAGGCTTGCCTCTCCATAGCAGGCAAGAGCTTTATCCTGAGCTATGAGCATAAGGCTTGCCTGACCTGTTTGGAGCAGGTTTTTAGCGCTTCTGGCACCTGAACTAAGAGCTACCCTGATGGTTTTGTCATCAATGGGGTAAAGCCAGGTTATAAAGGTAACATGGGGGTTGCCTTCTTTGTCAGTGGTGGCGAGGACGGCAGGGAAAACGCCCACTTTACGCATAAGCTCTGTTAGGTCTTTTGGTAGCATATTTTACCTCCTGGTGAGTTTTCTAAAAGTATATACCCTTTGGAGGGTAGTTATAAAGGAACCAAGGACTATGAGGGTTAGGGCAAGGGGCAGAACATCAAGCAGTAAACCAAGGAGCAAAACCACCCACCTCTCCGCCCTCTCAAAAAGACCAACTTTGAGCTCATAACCCAGACCCTCCGCTCTGGCTCTGGCGTAGCTTACCGTATAAGAAAAAAGAAGGGCAAGAAGGGCAAGAAAGGAGAGCGGTCCACCCCCTGCGGACAAAGCTATGGCTATAAAGGGCAGTGCGTCTGAAACTCTGTCGAGAAGTGAGTCGAGAAAAGCACCAAAAGTAGAATCTTTGCCTAACCTTCTCGCCAGATTACCGTCGAGGGCGTCCGATAGGGCACCGATTAGTAGAAACATAAAACTTAGAACCTTTGCCCCGTAATAAAGCAGAAAAGAGCCGGTAGCAACAAAGAGCAGTCCACCTAAGGTTATCATATTGGGGGTAAGACCGAACCTCTGCAGTAAGGCTACCAGTGGCTCGCTAAACCTCTCAAAGGCAGGCTTTAACTCTCTTACGATATAGCTCATGGTTGTCTCCTGCGGCGAGGGAGGGATTCGAACCCCCGGTGGGCTGTAAACCCACAGCGATTTTCGAGACCGCCCCGTTCAACCACTCCGGCACCTCGCCTACCCTATAATTATAAGATGTTATTTGTCCTCTTTACCTTTGCCTTGCTGTCCATAACCCTCTTTGAAGCGCTCGTAATTCTTATAATCCTATACCTATCCTTCCAGACTCTGAAGGGAAGAATAAAGCTTAGGGGCAGGCTCTTTTTCCCTCTTGTGCTACACGCTTTATCTGCATTGCTTTCCACTTTGCTCTTTTATCCTGCTCAGCTCGGAAAAGCCATAGAGAGGAGTATGTTCCTGCTTACCTATCCCTTTGGTGGTCTTTTAAAGGTGGATGAAAAAAGTCTATTGAGGTTCAACTTTTTCCTCGTTATTGCAGGACTGCTTCTAATACCCTTGGTCCTTTACAGGGACAGAACTACGGGCCAACCCGCTATGATTTGGGGTGGATGGTTTGAGGTTGGTGCCTTTTACACAATCTTTGCAGTGTCAAGCCTCTCTCTCTATTTTCACACGAAGAGGATACACTATCTTCTTCCTTTCCTTATTTTTGTAGGTATTGTTTTTCTTACCGCCAGAAGGTCTGCCATGCTGGGGCTTGCTTTCGCACTTATCTTTTTTGCAATTCTTACCCTTAAGAGCCTTTCAAAAAAGGCATTCGTGGGCATTGTTGGGACTATAGTGTTAGGCTTTGGCATAAGTACGGCGCTGCTGGTGGAAAAAGACCCAAGATACAAGACAGCCCTTGAGGTGATTGGGGGCAAGAGGGATTTAGAAGATGAAACACTTAACATAATATCTAGCTACAGATGGGAAATAGCCAAAGCAGGTATAGAAGTGATAAAAAAGGGACTTTGAAGAAGGTAATTGGGTTCCTCTGCTCATAGGTCATGGAATAAACTCGGGATACTACTTAGAACCAAAGAGCCCCGTGGGTGGAGTATATGAGTCGGTTTTTATACTTTCTGAGTTCATAGAAAAGGGTATTTTAGGACTCTTGTCGGTGTTGTGGGTGTATTGGGTGTGCTTGAAGTTTCTCTTAAGTTTTAAGATTTTAGGAAAAGGCGACTATCTCCTTATGCCCTTACTTCTTGCCCTGGGTAGTCATCTGATGGGCGCTATTTTTACCTTCTTCTGGGATGCCATGCTTCCTCTGTATCTTATTATGTTCCGCGTCGTTGAAAACTTCA
>JANWWH010000039.1 GCA_025056375.1 Aquificaceae bacterium | reverse complement strand
GTAGCCCTTAAAGGGTATAGGAAGCCTAACATTATGAAGAAGAAGGTTAGGGCTGGTTTCTATGGGGTCCTCTTTTAGTGTTGCCTGGTAAGAAACCACAAGCTCAAGGAAGATTTTTATGGGTTTGGGGTCAAAATGCCTAAGTTCTTCTTCTGAAAGTCTAAACCTCTTAAACTCACCTCTACGGTTATTAGAAGATAGTCTAACGGTTTGTGAAAAGGCAGTAAGAATGAGGAGAAAGAAGTCTTCCTCCGCATATTTTTTTACGGCACTTCTTATCTTTCCTAGCTCCTCTATAACACTTTCCTTAAACCAGTAGCTTATATTTCTCACCTCTGGCACATCTGGCTTTGCTTTTTGTATGCTTTCTATGAGGTCCTTCGTTGGAATGGGCTTTTTAGGTGTGTAAGCTCTCGTTTGAGCTATAAGTAAGGCGAGGGGGTTAATGTCTGTGCCATATGCTGTAAGACCTTTTTTTAAAGCCTGGACGAGGGACACACCGCTTCCACAAAAGGGGTCGTAGAGTGCTTTTTTATCCTTCCCGTATGTTTCAAGTAGGTAGTCCACGAGTTTGTGATGGAGCATTGCAGGATAGTCGTGTATAGAGTGTCTCCCTTCGCTAGCTCTTACACCCCTGAAATCTATATCAAGTAGAAGCATAGGAATTATTTTATTTTCCTCCCCATCAACTTAGCTACGTGCATCACGTAGTTGCTAGCGGTGCCCGCGTATCCGTAGTGGGGCACTCTGTAGGTTGCCTTTCTAAGCTCTGGGTGCTTCTCCTCAAACTCTCTTATATCCTCTACATTCAGACCGGTCTTCTCCATCACCTCTTCAAACTCTTCTCTCGCCCTTCTTTTTGCCTCTGTGAGTATCATCTGGCATCTGGAGTAGGCGTGCACCTCCGCATCACCTTTTATCTCTATGGGTGCGTAGAGGAGGTCAGGATGGTCACCCAGGACCTTTGCCATGGCACCTACCGACATGGTGTTGGGCAGACAACCGTAGGGTGAGAGCTCGCATATCATGTGGGCATACTTATGCTTGTAAGCATAGAGAGCCTTTCCTATGAGCATGTGACCCTCGCCACCGGTGAGCCTGTAATGGAAGTAGGGTCTTGCTAGCTCCTTGAGCTCCCTCTGGTCTGGTAGAGGGTTGGGTATGTTGTTGAGGGCTTTTCTGAGCCTGTTGTAAACAAACCTGTAAAGACCCGCTATGCTTCTTATGGCTAAGTTCTTCAGGTAGTATTTTTTCACAAAGCCCTTGGCATCCTCCAGCTTAAACAGCTCCATGTTTATCAGGTAGTCCATCCACACCGCCACTGGTGGTGGAGTAACCTCCGCCCCTTCCTTTTCCAGCCACCTCTTTATGTTGTAGTTTCCGTCCCCCTCGTGGGTCTGAAGCCAGAACTCGCCCGTTATCTTTACCTTTGGCTTTACCCTTAGCCTATCCACCTCCACCTCCTCCCAGAGCTCTCTCACCTCCCTCAGAGCCTTCACAAAGTAGTCCGTAAGGACATGCCAAGCAAGAGAGTCTATCTTCTTACCTTTTATGGGTCTTTTGCTTAGCCTCTCGTAGAGAAGTTCTATACTCTCCTGAACTACCCTGTCCGTTTCTCCTTCCTTTAACTCGTAAGGTCTTATGGCATACTCCATGTCCGTTATGAGGTCACCGTAAAACATAGAATATACAAGTCCGAAGGTAAGAGGCATGCTTATCTCAAGACCTCCGCCGGGTGCGGACTGTTCCATCTGCAAAAGGTCCAGAAGAAAGAGCCTAAAGTCTCTAAGGTTCATGCCCTCGAGGACCCTTTCATAAGATTCGTGATACTGACCGAACCTGCAAGGACCGCAGGCACCTATAGTAACAAAGAGGTATCCCTTCTTTAAACCTTCCTCTCCTTCCCTTTCCTTGATTGTCATGAGGGTTCTTGCCAGATTGCCAGCGGTAAAGGTAGTTGGGCAACAAGCCCCCACATCTATATATTCCTTACCTATGTCCAGGTCTTGCCTCTCTATCTGAAAAAGAGGCTGGCTCTTATAACCCATCCTTTGTAGAGAGCCTTGTATAAGTCTTTCGTGTTTCCAGGTGAGACCGCCGAAGAGTATGGTAGTGTTTGGTCTTTCTTCCTTCGTGAAGGGCTTAGGTCTGTAGGCTCTATAGTGAACCTCCCTTATCTCCATGATGTAACCTCCTTGAAGGTTTTTATAAAAATTTATAACCTGTGGACGGGCTTTTCTTATGCTACAGGTCATATGCTATAATAAGTCCATGGCTAAAAGAGTAATCCTTGCCTACTCTGGCGGTCTTGATACCTCTGTTATAGTCCGCTGGCTAACGGAGAGAGGATACGAAGTTATAACTTACACTGCGGATGTGGGTCAGGGTGAGGAGCTCACCGAAATACCCCAGAAGGCAAAATCCTCCGGTGCGGTGGAGGCTATAGTGGAAGACCTAAAAGAAGAGTTTGCTTTGGAGTACTGCCTTCCCACACTGAGAGCTCTCGCCCTTTACGAGGGCAGGTATCCTCTAACCGCAAGCCTTTCAAGACCTTTGATAGCAAAAAAGCTGGTGGAATACGCCCAGAAGTTGGGTGCAGACTTCGTAGCTCACGGCTCTACGGGCAAAGGCAACGACCAAGTGAGGTTTGAGTTGTCCACATGGGCTTTGAACCCTGACCTTGAGGTGCTCGCACCCGTAAGGGAGTGGGAGTTCCGTTCAAGGGAAGAAGAGGTGGAGTATGCTTTAAAGCACCAGATACCAGTCAAAGCTACAAGGGAAAAACCTTACTCCATAGACAAAAACCTGTGGGGCGTGTCCATTGAGTGTGGACCTTTAGAGGACCCTTGGCAGGAACCCCCGGAGGATGCCTTTGAGTGGACCACTTCTCCAAAAAGAGCTCCTCAGGAGGCGGAGTATGTGGAGGTAGAGTTTGAGGAGGGCAAACCAGTTGCCCTCAAGGGCAAGAGATACCAGAAGCTTAGCGAGTTAATCCTTGACCTTAACGCCCTTGCGGGTAGGCATGGTGTAGGGCGGATAGACATGGTAGAAAACAGGTTGGTAGGTATAAAGAGCAGAGAAGTTTACGAAGCACCCGCTGCCACAGTTCTTTACGAAGCTTACAGGGACCTCCTCTCTCTGGTGCTGGACCGCTTCACCTTCCACTACTTTCTGACTCACATACCCCACGAGTATGCAAAGGTGGTTTACGAAGGTCTGTGGTTCTCGCCCCTCAGAGTAGCCTTTGACGCCTTTACCTCAAGCCTTGCAAAGTATGTTAGTGGAAGGGTAAGGCTCATGCTCTACAGGGGGCATGTGCAGGTGGTAGGAAGAAGCTCACCCAGAAGCCTTTATGTGGAGGACCTTGCTACCTACTCAGAAAAGGACGCCTTTGACCACAGGGCTGGTGCCAGCTTTACAAAGGTCTTTGGTCTACCTCTCAAAGTGCTGGGTAGGGTAAAGAAGGGCTAACATGCTCATAGCAGTGCCCCTTTCGGACAAACATTTTGAGGAAAACCTCCTTTATTGCAAGGAAAAGGGCGCGGACATCATCGAACTTAGGGTGGACCTTTTTGAGAATAGAAGCCCCGATTTCCTTCTGGAATGTCTCAGAAGGGTTCAGGAAGAGGGTATGAAAACCATCCTTACCATCAGAAGTGAGCAAGAGGGTGGTTCAAGGGTAGAAAACAGGCTCGAGCTCTTTAGGATATGCGCCCCCCACAGCGACTACACGGACATAGAGCTCTCTTCTCAGAGTCTCATCGCTGAGGTTAGAGAGCTCGTAAGAGGTGCAGGTAAAAAGCTCATAGTTTCTTACCATAACTTTGATATCACTCCAGCTAACTGGATACTAAAAGAAGTCTTCAGAGAAGCCAGAAGGTGGGGTGCGGATGTGGTAAAGGTCTCCGTAAAGGCAAACTCTTACGAGGACACCTCAAGGCTTCTCTGTCTTGCAAGAGAAGAAAAGGGAGAAAAGATAATCATAGCTATGGGAGCACATGGTAAAGTTTCAAGGGTTGCAGGATTTATCTTCGGCTCCTCTCTGAGCTATGCCTTTGTGGGCTCCGCGGTGGCATCGGGACAGCTCAGCCTTGAAGAGATGGTTGAGCTTAGAAGAATACTCTTTTAAGAACTTTATATAGAGAAGGGTATAGATTTATAATGTGCAGGAAGCCCAAAGGAAGCCGAAGATAAGTCTTATACTGGAGAGCTTTACCCAGCTGGAAAAGGCTTACGCAGACCTAAAGAAAAACCTCAGTTTGAAGGAGGAGGAGTTCCTCTTTAACAGGCTTTTGCAGGACAAGGTGAGGGTGGACTTTAATCTTGCCTTTGAAAGCTCCATGAGGGTCTGCAGGCATCTTTCTGCAGTCTACCAAATAAAGACCACATCAAAGGACTGCCTTCAGAAAGTTGGCGAGCTCGTAGGAATGTCTCAGGCGGAAGCCCTCTCAGAGCTCGCTCACTTCTACATAAGGCATCGCGACCTCAAGGAAAGCCTGCCACCAGAGGAGCTATATAGCTTTCTGAAAGGCTCTCTGCACCTTTTTAAGGAATACGCAAGGGCTGTGGTGGACTTCGTAAAGAGAGAAACGAAAAACCCTCTGCTCATAGACTTTGACCTTCTAAATGAGAAGGCAAGGCATTTAAAGGAATCGATGAAGAAGATAGAGTTTGTCCTCTCACAGGGTTTTGAAGAGTTCTCAAAAACACCTATGTATTACGACAGGGTCAAGTATTTCTATCAGGTGGCTTACGACAGCCTCTTTGACATATGCAAGCACCTTGCACCCAAGTTTGGTGTAAAAAAGTTCGGTGACGATTGCCTTTCTAAACTGGTGGAGGTGGGGGTTATACCTCAGGAATATTACATGGACGTCTTTAGGATGTCAAACCTCAAGAACAAGCTCATAAGCACCTGGGAAGTAAGCCCAGAGGAGCTTTACAGAAGCCTTTTAGAAGTAAAGGACAAGATGGAACCCATAATGAGAGAAATATCCAAGAGCCTAAAAAAGCTTTTGGCTGGTGCAGGACCCTCTTAGATAACTATGGGTATATGGCTACTGGTCTGTAGAAGGTGTCTCTTTCCACAGGTATCTTACCCGCACCCCTTATGAGCTTTATGAGTTTTTCCTTTGTATGTCCCATGGCGGAGCTCGTCCCGGCGGCGTGCACTATCTTCTCCTCCTGTATTGTTCCGTCCACATCATCCGCACCCATGTTAAGGGCTATCTGAGCTACCCTTTCTCCAAGAGTTACCCAGTAGGCTTTTATGTGGTCAAAGTTGTCCAGAAAGAGCCTGGCTATAGCTATGGTTTTGAGGTCGTCCACAGAGGAGGTTCTTTTCCCTCCAAGCCTGTTGCCCTCTGGCCAGTAGGCTAAGGGTATAAAAACCTGAAAGCCTCCCGTCTCATCCTGCAGGCTTCTGAGCCTTTCCATGTGCTCAACCCTCTCTTCGTAGCTTTCGATGTGCCCGTAAAGCATGGTGGCGTTGGTGGGTATGCCGAGCCTGTGGGCGGTTCTGTGCACCTCAAGATATTCCTCTGCCTTTGCCTTATAGGGTGCTATTATTCCTCTTACCCTCTCGGAGAAAATCTCTGCACCCCCACCCGGTATGGCGGAGAGACCCACGGACTTTAACTCCAGAAGTATGTCTTCGTAGCTCTTCCCGGATATCTTACTCATGTGGTGTATCTCTATGGCGGTCCAAGCCTTTACTACCACATGCGGAAAGGCTTTCTTTATCTCTCTTACCAGATTTATGTAGTCCTCATACTTCCAGTGGGGTG
Source organism: Aquificaceae bacterium (assembly GCA_025056375.1). Taxonomy (GTDB): domain Bacteria; phylum Aquificota; class Aquificia; order Aquificales; family Aquificaceae; genus Pampinifervens. The sequence goes on along the minus strand of JANWWH010000039.1, from coordinate 7,633 downwards.
GTATACCACCCACTATGTGCACCTCTTTGCCACCCATCCTGTGGGTCTCTTCCACTTTCTTTAGGACCTCCTGAAGGCTCATCTCATAAGCCTTTGGGTCAGACTTGGTCACGCCAAAGCTACAGAAGTTGCACTGATATATGCATATGTTCGTAGGGTTAATCTGCCTGTTTACCACGAAGTAGGCAAAAAGGCCGTTCCTCTTCCTGTTTACGTGCTCCGCGAGGCTTGCAACATAGGTTAGGTCAGACCTGTAGAAAAGATAAACCGCATCCTTGGAGGAAAGTCTCTTACCCTCGAAAACCTTTTCACCTATAGCTCGCAACTCTTTGCTACCTACCTTCTCCATAAGAAACTCTGAAAGCATCTTCTCACCTCTCAAAGAGTGGTAAACTCCTGTCCCTTCTCTTGGAAGGGACATGGGTTATGATTATAAGCCCCTCTTAAAAATTGGCTACACCTTGCCGAGCATGAGCTCCCTTTTCTTCCTTACGAACTCTCTCACGCCTTCCACATCCTTTGCGTTAAGAACCAACTCTGGCACAGCCCAGCCCCTTCTCGCAAGCCCTACGCCCAGCTCCATGTAAGAGAGGTGCTTAACCGAATGAGCGTCGGTAACTATGGCTATGGTCACGCCCGCCTCCATGCACCTCCTTATGTTCTCCGGTGAAAGGTCTGCCCTGTGAATGTTCAGCTCAAGAGCGGTGCCCGTTTCCTTTGCGGTTCGCAAAACCTTTTCCATATCAAGGGGATAGCCTTCCCTCGTGCCGTAGGCTTTACCCGTAGGGTGACCTATGAGGTTTACGAAGGGGCTTTCTATAGCCTTTAGGACCCTGTAAGTATTGTCCTGGTTAAACTTAGAGTGGATGGAAGCTACCACGAAGTCAAACTCCTCAAGTAGGTCCTCCGGAAGGTCAAGAGAACCATCGGGGAGGATATCCACCTCACAACCCTTGAGGATGTAAAAGCCACGGGGCTCGTAGTATGCCCTTAACCTCTCTATGAGTTTGAACTGTTCCCTGTATCGGCTGGGGTCGAGCCCTTTGGCCACCCTTGAAGACTGAGAGTGGTCCCCTATGACCATATACTGATAGCCAAGCTCATAGCACGCCTGAACCATTTCTTCAAGACTGTGGAGTCCGTCACTCCAGTTGGAGTGCATGTGAAAGTCGCCCCTTATGTCCTTCAGCTCCAAAAGCCTGGGGAGTTTCTTCGCCATTGCTAGTTCAATCTCGCCCGTGTTTTCTCTTAGCTCTGGTGGTATCCATTCCATACCTACGAGGTTGTAAACCTCCTCTTCTTCTTTACCTCCTACCCTTTCTCCTGTGTCCGCCCTGAAAACACCATACTCGCTTATCTTTAGACCCATAGCTTTGGCAATGTCCCTTATCCTCACATTATGTTCCTTTGAACCGGTAAAGTATTGGAGGGCAGCACCCCAATGCTCTGGCTCAACGGTTCTTAGGTCCACCTGCCTGCCCTCTTGAGTAACTATGCTCGACTTTGTCTCCCCATGGAGGACTACTTCCTTAACCCCTGGGTATTCCACAAAGTGCAGGTGGAGCTTTGCCCAGCTTCCTCTTTCTGCGGATATAAGAAGGTCTATGTCACCCACCGTCTCTCTTCTTCTCCTTAAGCTTCCTGCCAGCTGTATACCCTCGTATAGCTCTCTTAAGGCTTCAAAGTGCTTTAGGAGGGACTGCCCCAGCTCGTAAGCCTGAAGAAGGCTCATCCTTTCTTTGCTTTTTTCCCAGAGCTCAAGCCCTCTGAGTATGTTTTGAACCTTTTTTTCACCCATGCCAGGGAGGAAGGCAAGTTTACCGCTTCTAACCGCCTTTATAAAGTCTTCTTTGTTCCTCACTTTTAGTCTGTCGTAGGCAAGCCGGAGGGTCTTTACCCCCAACCCTGGCACATCAAGAAGCTCCAACAGGTCCTCCGGAACCTTCTTCCTTAAATCCTCGTATGCACTTATGCTTCCCTTGCTGAGGTATTCCTTTATCTTTTCAAGGGTAGACTCACCTATGCCATGTATCTGACGAAGTTTGCCCCTTCTGAGGAGCTCCTCTACATCCTCGCCAAGTTCTGAGAGGACCTCCGATGCCCTTCTGTAGGTGTTTATGCGGTAGGGGTTGTCTCCAAGAAATTCGAGCATGTCCGCCATCCTTTCAAAGATGCGGGCGATTTCTTTGTTCTTTTCCATAGAGTTAAAATTTAGGAATGGAGCTCTTTTCTTACGGAGTTTTTCTGGAAGGTTTTCTGTCCGCCTTCCTCATAGCTGTATCCACTTCTCTCATAGGTGTCTTTCTTCTTATAAAGAGGCTTGCCATGCTGGGTGCAGGTCTTTCTCATGCCGCCTTTGGCGGTATAGCCCTCGCCATAGTTCTCCACGTGGACCCTTTGGTCCTTACCCTCATATATACGGTTTTTCTCGGACTTCTCATAGAGTTTATGGTGGAGAAAAAGTCTCTACCTGCGGACACGGTGGTAGCCCTCTTCTTTTCTCTGGGTGTGGCTTTGGCTATAACAGTGCTGGGTGTGACCGATAATCTGGGAGTCAGCATCTTTTCCTACCTCTTTGGAAGTATGCTTACCGCTTCAGAAATAGAACTTCTGCTATCCTTTCTCGTCTTTTTACTCACCATCTCCTTCCTCCTGTTTAACTACAGGTCTTTACTCCTTCTTTCCTTCAACGAAGAGCTTGGAAAGCTAAGAGGTGTAAGGGTGAGGCTCCTTAACTATCTGCTTATAGCTCTGGCTTCCGCTAATGTAGTGCTTTCCATAAAAGCGGTGGGTCTTGTGCTCTCTGCAAGCTTCATGTCCATACCCGCAATGACCTCTCTTATGGTCTCAAGTTCTTTCTTTCAGAGCCTTCTCCTATCTGTTTTCTTTTCCTCTCTCTCTCTTATCCTGGGAATGTTTTTTTCTCTCTCTCTTGACCTCCCCCCCAGCGGTGCGGTGGTGGGCTGTATGGTGCTTCTTTTCTTGATTGCTTCCTTTGGCAGGTTTATAAAAAGAAGGTTTTCAAGAGTTTTTTAGCACCTTCAGGGTCTTTCTGGTAAAGAGCTCTGGCAAGAGAGAGGCTATCCGGTGAAGAGCCCTTTGGCAGTCCTTGAGCATCCAGCCACTCCAAAAAACCAGCCCTTGCCAAAACGCTGGCGACCGCAACTGAAAGATTTTCCTCTCCCTTTGGTTTAAAGACTACCCTGCCACCAAAGGGGTTCCTTGCGGAGTAGGCGTCCACAAAAAAGTCCGCAGAAGGATAGCTCTCCTCTAACTCTTTCAGGATTTCTCCGTAGAGTTTGTCAAGAACCCGGTTCAGGTTGCCAACCTGTTCCCACATGAGGTTTAGCTCCAGAGGCTCCACACACCTGCACCTGAGTTCGCAAAAGGAACGGAGGGCTTTAGCCTTCTCCACTACCTCTTCGTCTTTCATCTTCTTACAGTCTCTGGGATTAAGCTCAAGGACCTTTCTGTAATACTCGGGTTTTATAACCGCACAGCAAAGCAGGAGCGGACCAAACACATCCCCCTTACCGGACTCGTCACAACCTACCATTACTCTCTGGGGCACATTTAGTCTGGAAAAGATGAGCTCCTTTATGTCCTCTTTGTATTTACCTTGAAGGAGGAGAGTGCCGGAGGGGTAGAGGACGAGATGGGTATTCCCGTCGCTCAAAGACCAGAGAGCACCCAAAACCTCTCTTTCGCAAAAGCCTAAGCCCAACAGCTCAAACTTCAGGTTTTCAAAATCCTCTCTTGGCACTCTTATGCTTAGACTACTCATTCCTTGAGTATAATACATAAGTATACTTCGGGTGAAAAATTACCCATAGCATCGTAGCTGACCTCTGAAAAAGCTATAAGCAATGGCGTAGCCGTAGAGGTAAGCAAGTAAAGTTATACCCTTCCTCCACCTGCTTATAGGATTGAAGCTCTTCACACAGCTTATCACACCCTCCACCACCTGCCTTATGGACTTGTCTTCCTTGCTCTTACATACAATTACACCCTCTACACCCTTGTATCCTCTATCTCCATACACCTCAGCACCCTCTACCAAATTCCTAAACCATGCGCTCTTCGCCTTCCTTATCCTGTAAGCCTTTGCCTCATGCATGCTACCATAGGTAAACCATATGTCATACACAACTCCATCTTCATCACACAACACCATCACAAGCACACCGTAGTGGAGCTCCTCAAACTGCACTCTCTTGCCATAATGAACGCTGTATAAGTTCCTTTTCCTCTTTGTCCAGAAAACCTTGCCAGAGAACCTTTTTATCCTCTGTGTTCTTGCCCTGTTTGTGTTTGCTACTGGCAGTATCGTGCCATCTACTATTAGCTTTAGCTTTTTGCCACTCAAAAACTTAAGAATAAGCACTATCTGAACTTTCCAAAGCATGAACTGTCTAAGGTTTGAGTAAATTCTTTTCTGTCTTGCTCTTCTGAATATGTGTGAAAAGTGCCATGATTTGTTGGTCTGAGATTTTTGGCTTTCTTCCTGCTTTAGGTTTTGGCTGTGTAAGATTGTAAAAGGCTTCTACCTGTGATAGCACTTCGTGATACAATGTTAGAAGTTTCATTTTCACCTCCTGACATAGGGTTTGGTATTATGATACTACCAACCCTATGGAAGGCTTTTTACAACAGGCTACTTAACGCTCTGAATTTCTCACCCGACGTATAAAAAATTTTATAATTGTTGCATGTCTTATCAGGGTGCCCTTCCTGAGGCTATAAAGACCGCTCTTGAGAAGCTTGCACTGCTACCCACTTATGGGGAAAGGAGCTCCGGAAGGTTTCTCTACAACCTGTTAAAACTGCCTCCAGAAAGCAGGCTTGAGGTCGTGAAGGTTCTGGAACAAGTGGCACAGAATATAAAAAACTGTATTGAATGTGGAATTTACACAGATAGAGAAGTATGTGTTATATGTTCTGAACCAAAGAGGAGCAAAAAGTTTATATGCGTAGTGGAGGAACCTCAGGACGCTTTCGCCATAGAAAAGCTTGAGAGGTATACGGGTGTTTACCACGTATTGGGTGGAAGGATAGCACCCTTGGAAGGCATATCTCCCAGAGATCTGCGTATAGATAGCCTCCTCGATAGGGTGGAAAGATACGGGGCAAAGGAGGTTATACTGGCGACGAACCCTAATGCAGAAGGAGAAGCCACAGCCACTTACATAGCGAAGCTCCTTAGGAGGCGTTTTTCTACCATCAAGATAACCCGTATATCTTACGGTCTGCAGTTTGGCTCCATGGTAGAGTTGGCGGATGAACTTTCACTGGAAAAATCTATTGAGAATAGAAAATCCCTCTGAAGGTTTTCTCTCTTGAGTATTTTTATGCTTATATCAGGTTTAAGTATTTTCAACTTTCTGGGTATACCGCTCTCGTAATCTTCCGCATGACCTCTCCCGACGAGCACCACTATTATGTGGTCGGGGTGCCTCTCAGAGAGTCTTGCTATGGCAAGAGCCATACCGTTATCCCACGCATTCTGCACATCAAAAAACCTCTTCTCTTCAACCTTTGGGTGGAAGGCGAGCACTTTTTTGAGTTCTTGTCTTTCTTTTTCGGTTTGGGGTATTATAGGGTCAGGAAGGCTATCATCTCTTACCCTTTCGAGCCCCTCTCTTCTTATCCTCTGAACCAGCTCTGAGGGCAGGTTTATGGCTACTATCCTTATACCCTTTTCCTTAGCAAACCTCCATATGTCTCTGTAGAGAGCTGGGTCGAAACCCCATCTCCTTGCATACTCTGTTCTTTTCAACATCTCTTCTTCCTCTATCCTGCAGGCAACATAATCCTCAAGTATAGGCTGAAAGGGCTGTTGAAACATTTCCATGGCTATAAAAAGCCTTTGACCCTTTGAATGTAGAAACCTTATAAACCTAAGTTGAAACTCGTGGTCTTCTTTGCTCGTGTGTTCTTCTGGAAGAAAAATTACCTGATGTTTTTCAAAAACGCTCTTGGAAACACCTTCCGCTGAAGTGACTGAAATCACAAAAAGGAGCATCAAAAAGGGAAAGGACATATTATAATTTTAGTGCAAAAACCCTAAGGAGGATTAAAATGGCAAGAAAACAAAGGAAAAAGGGTGGTGCCAGATACAAGAGGGTAGTTCTCTCCCTACCAAAGAGGCTGTATTATGTGCTAAACGGTATAGCTATGGGTGATGAACGTAAGCTCAACAGGCTCATAAAGGGCATACTCGAAGATAAGCTCATGGAATCCACCGTATCGGAGCTTGAGCTATACTTAGGAAGAGGAGAAGAGGAAGAAGAGGAAGAAGAAAAGGAAACGCAAGAGCAGGCATGATAAGTGAAAGGGTTAGGTCTCTGCTTTCTTACAAGACGGAGACCACGCCCGCAAGGTTAAAACTTTCCTCTAACGAGCTTTCCATTGAGCTACCAGATTTTGTAAAGAAGAGGATAGCGGAGGAGGTATCTAAAGCATCTTTCAACCGATATCCAGACCCCGAGGCAAGGGCTCTAAAGGAAGCCCTTGCTTTGCGTTTCGGTCTTAAAGAAGAAAACCTACTTTTGGGCAACGGCTCTGACGAGCTTATCTATTACCTTTCCGTCAGCATAGGTGAGTTTGACAGGGGCATCCTTTATCCTGTGCCTACCTTCTCCATGTATGGCATATCCGCCCAGATGCTGGGCAGAGAAAGGGTGGAAGTAAGACTTAGAGAGGACTTCGATATAGACTTGGAAGAGAGCCTTAGGATAGCAAGAGAAAGAAAGCCAGTCCTTGCCTACTTTGCCTATCCAAACAACCCAACTGGCAACTGCTTTAGTGAGGATAGTATAAGAGCTCTTAGGAGTGAGAGGCTCTTTACCGTCGTAGACGAAGCTTACTACCACTATTCTGGCAAAAGCTTTATAGAAGAGGCGTTGAAGAGAGAAGACACGCTCGTCTTGCGCACCCTTTCCAAGATAGGTATGGCTGGTCTAAGGGTGGGCTTTATGGTCGGGAAAGAAGAAATCATAAAGGAACTAAATAAGATAAGACTCCCCTTCAATGTGACAATGCCTTCGCAGGTGATAGCCTATCTCATGCTTACAGAGTTTTACCAGATAATAGAAGAGGAGGTAGAGAAGGTCATAAGGGAGAGAGAAAGGCTATACAGAGAACTTTCAAGGATGGAAACCCTTCAGGTCTATCCTTCTGAGGCAAACTTCATACTCTTTAAGAGCCTCCACCTACCCGCAGACCTTTTGCACAAAAGGCTGGCTGAGGAGGGAGTTCTCGTAAGAAACTTCTCTTACATGATACCCGACTGCCTGAGGGTAAGCATAGGAAGAGCATGGGAGAACGACCTCTTCTTGGAGACCCTTCACAAGGTATTATAAGTATAGTATATACCTCGGGTGATAAATTACCCATAGCATCGTAGCTGACCTCTGAAAAAGCTATAAGCAATGGCATAGCCGTAGAGGTAAGCAAGCATGGTTATACCCTTCCTCCACCTGCTTACAGGATTGAAACTCTTCACACAGCTTATCACACCCTCTACACCCTTGTATCCTCTATCTCTGTACACCTCAGCATACCCTACCAAAGAAGGCTTCTACTTGTGATAGCACTTCGTGATACAATGTTAGAAGTTTCATTTTTTACCTCC
>JANWWH010000038.1 GCA_025056375.1 Aquificaceae bacterium | reverse complement strand
AGTCCTCTTGGGACAGCGCTTTCAAACCGTTGTAAACTCTTATTAAAAACTCTTCGCTGTTTGTAGAGAAGAGAAGTTTAAAATACTCCCCATCAAGCACCTTTTTGCCTCCCTCTAACTTCAAAGGAAAATAGACAGAAAATGTAAAAGGCTTACTCCTGTTGAAAGAATACCACCTTTTGTAGAAAAGCTCTCCATCCTCTCCGCTTTTTATAAATGCCTCCTTTATACAGTAAAGAAGTTCTTGACGAAAATTCTTGGGTATCTCCACTCCTCGTTCAAGCCCCATCTTGCAGGAAAGTCTCACAGTCCACTCCTGTGAAGAAATATTATATAGCTTTAACTATACGTCGGGTGAGAAATTCAAAGCGTGAAAAAGCCTGTTGTAAAAAGCCTTTCATATAGAGTATTTTGGGATGGACACGGCATAAACCTTGTCCTTCCTGTCTTGGAGAATTTTCAAACACTTTGTCAAAAACTGGAAGAGTTGAAAGGTTAGGGTTATAATCCTATAATATACGGGGTGTAGCTCAGGTGGCGGAGCGTTGGCTTTGGGAGCCAGAGGTCGCAGGTTCAAGTCCTGCCACCCCGAGGGTCCGTAGCTCAGCAGGACAGAGCAAGGGATTTCTAATCCCTAGGTCGGGGGTTCGAGTCCCTCCGGACCCGCTTTTCTTCCTGCACGGCTGGGGATTTAGCTCAAAGGTCTTCAGAGGCGTTCCTTCTTTGGACTTACCCTTCCACGGTAAAAGTCCTATACCTTATAGAGGATTCTGGCATCTTGCTGTAGAATGCTCTTTGTTGGCTGAGAAGGGTAGTGTGCTCATAGGTTGGTCTATGGGTGCAAGCCTTGCCCTTATGATGGCTTACCTTTTTCCTGACAGGTTTAGGGGGCTCTTGCTCATAGGTGCATCCGCTTGCTTTAGCTGCCTCTGGTCCGAGAAAAACCTGAGAGGCTTTTTAATAAGGCTCGAAAGAGATGGAGAAAACTTTCTTAAAGAGTTTAGGTCAAAAGCCTATCCTAAGCATTTTGAAGACCACATAGACCTTGAGGGGGCAAAGGCTTTTCTTAAAGACTACATGAAGCTGGATATAAGGAGTCTCCTTCCTTACATAAGACAAAAGGTCCTTCTCCTACACGGCACTAAGGACCCCGTTGTGCCCTTCTCCTCCGCACTTACCCTTTACAACATGCTAAGGAACGCTAAATTAATAACTTTTCCAGGAGGTCACTTCCCGGAGCATGAAAGTATTATCCTTGAGGTTCTCAAGAGCTTGTAAGAGCTACGAGGACTGGGCTGTTCCACAGAGACAAACCGCAGAAAGGTTGAAAGAGCTCGAGGAAGTCTCGGGGACCGTGCTTGACCTGGGGTGTGGCACAGGCTTTTTGAGCGAGGGTTTCCAGAAGGTGGTAGGCGTGGACATAGCCATGGGTATGGTGAGGGTTTACAGAGATAGATTTGGAAGGGTGGTCCTCGGAGACGCCCATGACCTGCCCTTCAAAAACAAAAGCTTTGACGCAGTCCTGAGCAACTTTACCCTCCACTGGACCCAGATAGAAAGGAGCATACCCGAGGCGATGAGAGTTTGCAGAGGGCTTTTTATATGTGCCCTGCCCGTTGAAGGTAGTCTTCCACAGCTGGGCTACCCCTTTCCCTCCGTAAGCCACATAAGGACGCTTCTTGAAAGCAAGGGAAGGATAAGAAAATTTTTCCTTGAAGATGTCCTCGTCCCCTTTCAGGGCTGGGACCTTATAAAGTTCTTCCACTACACGGGCTCTTCCTATAATCCGCTACTCAAAGGTGTTATAATCTCAAGGAAGAAGATGGAAAACATGATAAATATGATTGACAGTCCCGTCTTCAGGGTTCTATTCTTTTCTCACGAGGTAAGAGAATGAGGAGGTTGAAGATGATAACCCTTCTCTTAACCCTTTCTATACTGCTCTCCCTTGCCCTTGGCTGTAAAGCCCAGCAGGTGGGGAACCCCACACCCTCTCCCCAGAAAGTAGAAAAACCCGCTCTTTCCTCGAACCTGCTTTCGCAGTTTGAGCAGGAACTTACTACCATAGTGGAGGCGGTATCTCCCTCCGTAGTAACCATATTTACCACGCAAGAAGCCCCGAGCATTGAAACCCCCTTCCCCTTCCCCTTTCAAATACCGAGCCCAGAGAGAAGGTCTCTTGGCTCTGGTGTGATAATAGACTACAGAAAGGGTAAGTTTTACATACTAACGAACAGTCACGTAGTTCAAGGCGCAAAAGCTATAAGGGTAAGGTTTGACAGACATACGGAGAAAAGGGCAAGGCTTGTGGGCATAGACCCCAAAACGGATGTGGCGGTCATAGAGGTGGACGACAGAGACATACCAAACCCAGAGAGCAGGGTGGTTAGGTTGGGAGATTCGGACAAGCTAAAAGTGGGTCAGCTGGTCATAGCCATAGGCAACCCCTACGGGCTTGAAAGAACTGTCACCGTGGGCGTCATATCCGCCCTCAAGAGGGCAATAGGCATAACCCAGTACGAAAGCTTTATACAAACAGACGCCGCCATAAACCCGGGCAACTCGGGAGGACCCTTGGTAAACATAAGGGGTGAGGTGATAGGGGTGAACACCGCCATACTGGCGGAGGGTCAAGGGCTTGGCTTTGCCATACCCATAAACCTTGCTCGGTGGGTGGCAGACCAGCTCATAGAGAAGGGTAGAGTGGTCAGAGGGTGGCTCGGCGTGGTCATACAGGACATAAGCCCCGAAATGGCGGAGAACTTAGGGGTAAAGGAAGGTGTGATAATTGCCCAGATAATGCCAGGAAGTCCGGCGGACAAAGGTGGTCTTAAGGTTGGCGACATAGTGGTGGAGGTAGAGGGTCAAAAGGTTAGTGAGGTAAGAGAGCTCCAGTTCAAAATAATGAAGATGGAACCGGGTAAGGAGATGAGCCTGAAGGTCATAAGGGAGGGTAAGGTGCTGGTTTTAAAGGTAAAGGTGGGTGAGATGCCCGAGGAAAGACAGGTGGGCGAGGTGGAACAGGGTCAGGCAGACCTTGGTCTTGTTCTTAGGGAGCTCACGCCAGAGGAGGAAAGGAGGCTGGGCGTAAAGGGTGTGCTCGTAGTGAGGGTTATGCCCAACAGTCTGGCTATGCAGAGCGGTCTGATGTCTGGAGACCTGATACTTCAGGTAGGCAACAGAAACATATCAAACGTGAGGGAGTTTCAGCAGAGCATAGATGCCCTCAAGGAGGCGGGTAGAGAAAGTGCCCTCCTGTTAATAAGGAGGAGAGGGAACAACCTATTCCTCGTATTAAAACTGAGGTGAAACTATGATACCCGACACGGAGCAGGAGATAATAAACCAGTATCTAAAGAAGGTTTCCAAGATACCCTTGCTGACGCCCGAAGAGGAAAAGGGGGTGGCAAAGAGAGCAAAGGAGGGTGACCAACAGGCTTTTAGAAGGCTTGTGGAATCGAACCTGCGCTTTGTCATAAGCGTAGCAAAACAGTATCTGGGTTATGGTCTTCCTCTTTCGGAGCTCATAGCCGCCGGAAACCACGGGCTGATTGAGGCGGCAAAGAGGTTTGACCCAGACAGAGGCGTCAAGTTCATATCCTACGCAGTATGGTGGATAAGACAAGCCATAATGCAAGCTCTTTCTCAGCAAACAGGTGCGGTGCGTATACCCATAAAACAGTCTCACCTAATAAACAAGGTGAGCAGTATATACAGCAGGCTATACAGAGAGCTGGAAAGAGAGCCCACATCAGAAGAGATAGCCTATGAATACAGCAGAGAAGTGCTACAGAAAGAGCTTGAGAGGGAACTGGGTAGAGAACCTACTGAGGAGGAAATAGAAAAGAGGATAAAGAAGGAAGGCTACAGGATAAGTCCAGAGGATGTGGAAAAGTGCCTTCAGCTCTGCAGGGTTCCCCTCTCTCTGGATGCACCGGTAGGGGAGAACGAGGACACCTTCTTTGTAGACTTTCTGAGCCAGCATGGCACGGCGGACGTAGAGGAAAGGATAATAAGTGAGGTCCTTGAGAAAGAGATAGGGGAGCTCTTGGACAGGCTTCCTGAAAAGGAAAGGAGAGTTATAGAACTGCGTTTCGGTCTTAGAGGAGAGGAACCCAGAACCCTTAGAGAAATAGGGGACATCTTGCAAATATCCAGGGAGAGGGTGCGTCAGTTAGAGACAAGGGCATTGAGAAAGCTCAGAAACATGGCTATGAAAAGGCACCTCAAAGACTTTCTAAGCTGATGCTCACGGGCGTCCTTTTGGTGGACAAACCCAAGGGTATGACCTCCATGGAAGTTGTGGAGGGGGTAAAGAAAAGGTTCAGTGTGAAGGCGGGGCATGCGGGCACCCTTGACCCTATAGCCACCGGGCTCTTAGTCCTTCTGGTAGGTGAAGCCACCAAGTTTTCCCAGTTCTTTACTGGGTTGGACAAGACTTACATAACGAGGGCAAAGCTGGGTGAGATAACCCAAACCTACGATGCGGAGGGTGAGGTGGTGGAAAAAAGGCAGGTGGAGGTTTCCTGCGAGGATGTGGGAAGAGTTCTTAAAAAGTTCAGAGGAAGGATAGCCCATACGCCTCCACCCTTTTCTGCAAAGTGGGTTAAGGGTAAAAGGGCTTACCAGCTTGCAAGAAGAGGTCTAAGGGTGGACGTGGAGCCAGTGGAAGTGGAAGTTTACAGGGCGGAGCTTCTATACTGCCACTTACCTCAGGTGGAGCTCTTTTTTGAGGTTTCTTCCGGCACTTACATAAGAAGCTTGGTGCAGGAGCTTGGGCTTGAACTCCTCTGCGGTGCCCACGTGGTTGAGCTAAGAAGGCTCAGCGTTGGTCCCTTTAGGGTGGACATGGCGGTGAGCTACGAAAGACTTTTGTCCCTTCAAACCCTCGAAGGGCTCCTCTTACCTCTCGGAGAGGCTTTGAGCTTCCTGCCACGAGTAAACCTGCAGGAGGAGCTCTCAAGAAGGATAAAAAGGGGTGCCTTCATAAGGCTTAAAAAGCCCACTGAAAAGACCTTCGTCAGACTTTACGAGGGGGACAGGTTTCTGGGGGTGGGGCTGATAGAAGGTGAGAACCTCCGACCCTACAGGCTCATGCAAGGGCTTTGAGCTTTTCTTCTATGTGGTGCTCCACGAGTGACTGGACTATATCCTCTAACTTACCCTCTAGCACTTCCTGAAGCCTGTAGAGGGTCAGGTTTATGCGATGGTCCGTAACCCTGTTCTGTGGAAAGTTGTATGTCCTTATCTTTTCACTTCTTTCTCCCGTTCCCACCTGTTGTTTTCTCTCTTTGGCAATCTCCTCCTCCTTCTGTCTCTCGTAGAAGTCTTTTAGCCGGGCGTAGAGTATCTTTAGAGCCTTCTGCCTGTTTTGAAACTGAGACCTCTCGTCCTGACAGGAGACGCTTATGCCCGTGGGCAGGTGGGTTATCCTGACTGCGGTCTCGGTAGTGTTCACATACTGACCACCCGCGCCGCTCGCTCTGAAGGTCTCAACTTTCAGGTCCTTGGGGTCTATCTGGATTTCTCTTTCATCCGTCTCCGGAAGGACTGCCACCGTGGCGGTGGAGGTGTGTATCCTACCACCCGCCTCCGTGACGGGCACTCTCTGAACTCTGTGGACACCGCTTTCAAACTTTAGCCTCGAGTAGGCACCCTCACCCTCTATGAGTGCGACCACTTCCTTGTAACCCCCAAGACCCGTCCTGTTGGAAGAAAGGAGGCTGAACCTCCAACCCTTTTCCTCCGCATACTTCTGATACATGTGGAGGAGGTCTGCCACGAAGAGGGCCGCTTCCTCACCACCAACGCCAGCCCTTATCTCCAGTATCACATTTTTGCTGTCTCTTGGGTCTTTTGGCAGAAGGAGCACCCTCAGTTTTTTTTCTGCCTTTTCCAGTTCCTGAGCAAGCCTTTCCACTTCTTCCTTTGCCAGTTCTCTCAACTCCTCGCTCTTTAAAAGTTCCCTCGCCTGCTCGAGCTCCTGCAGGAGTTTTTTGTATCCTTTGTAGGCTTCGTAGACCTCTTCCAGCTCTTTTAGCTCTTTGCCAAGCTTTGTGAGCTTTTCCCTGTCCAGAAGGACCTCCGCACTGCTGAGCTTATACTGAAGTTCCAGATACCTCTGCTCTACCGCTTCTAACTTCTCCTGAAGCTCCTGACCGAGCATCAACCTTTACCTGCCAGCTCAAGGAAGGCTGGTTTTACCCTTAGCTTACCCGTGTAGAAGGGGTGGCAGTGGTTGCAAGTTTCCAAATAAACAGTTCCACCCTTGGTGGAAAGAAGTGTAAATTGGTTTCCGCAACCGCACACAAAGAGGGTAGGTTTAAGCTCGGGGTGTATGCCCTTTTTCATGTCCTTACCTCCGTAAATCTGTTTATTATAGCAGATTTTAGCTCACTTATGGCAAGCTCGAGCCCCTGAAGGCTGTTCACCCCACCTTGCACCAGGTCATCTCTTCCACCGCCACCCCCACCGAGATGTTGAGAAACCACTTTTATAAGCTCTTTGGCTGATAGCCTACCCACAATAGGTCTCGAAAGGGCTATAAGAGAAGAAGCCTTATCATCTCTCTTGCTGAGCAGAAAGACCACCGCTCTGTCGCTCTTGTTTCTTACGCTGTCCGCAAGGGCGAGCATCTCCTTCGGTTCCACCCCCTCAAGCAAGCCAAAGTATAGCTCCACCTCACCCAGCTCTTCCTTCCGAAGACTTGATGTGGCACCACCTGTAAAAAACCTCTCTTTTAGTCTGTGTATTTCCCTTTCCTTCTCTCTCAATTCTTCCATGAGCCTCAACACTGCCCCCTGCACCTCTTCTGGAGAAACGCCCAGAAGCCTTGCAGTTTCCAAAAGGGTCCTTCTCTCCTCGAAGGCTTCCTCCACCGCCCACCTGCCCGTCTTTGCCACCATGCGACGCAAGCCAGCACCCACCGAGGTTTCGGAGACAATCTTGAAGTAGCCTATGTCGCCCGTCCTATTCACGTGAGTGCCACCGCAGAGCTCCTTTGAAAAGTCCCCCACGCTTAGCACCCTTACCCTTTCTCCATATTTCTCCTCGAAGATGGCTATCGCCCCGCTCTTTATGGCTGAGTGGTAGTCCATCTCCTCCACCTTTACCGGCTGGTTTTTCCTTATTTGCTCGTTTACGAGCTCTTCCACCTTCTTGAGCTCTTCTTGAGTGAGGGGCTGGAAGTGGGTAAAGTCAAAACGCAGATACTGGTCAGAAACCAAGGAGCCCGCCTGTCTCACATGCTCTCCCAGGACCTCTCTGAGAGCTGCGTGTAGAAGGTGGGTTGCGGTGTGGTTTCTCTTTATGTCCTCTCTTCTTTCCACCTCTATGCGAGCAAAAACCTTATCACCCACCTTTAGAGAACCCTTGGTCACATACCCCAGGTGAGCTATTACTCCTTCCAGAGGAGACTGGGTGTCTTCTACAAAGAAGAGACACTGGCTCCCCTCTACCGTTCCTTTGTCACCCACTTGACCCCCCCTCTCCGCATAGAAGGGAGTTTCTTTCAAAAACACCTCACCCTTCTCACCCTCTTTCAACTCAGACACCACCTCACCCTCTTTCAGGATTGCCACAACCTCCGTGTGTAGGCTCGTCTCCTCGTAACCTAAGAAGGTGGTGGTTTTACCGAGCTCCTTAAGGTGATGGTATACGGGCTTGGTGCTCTCTTTCTCCGCTCTGAAGTGTTTCTTTGTTCTTTCTCTTTGGCTTTCCATCTCCCTCTGAAAGCCTTCCATGTCAAGTCTTAGACCCTTTTCCCTTGCCATATCTTCAAGGAGGTCAAGGGGAAAACCATAAGTGTCGTAGAGGTTGAAAATAAGTTCGCCCGGAATAAGACCATCCACCTTTTGGAGGAACTCCTCTGCGTAGGGCATGCCCCTTCTAAGGGTGTTTATAAACCTCTCCTCTTCACCCCTAATCACAGACTTTATAAAGGACTTAACCTGAAGGAGCTCCGGGTATGGCTCTTTCATGAGCTCCACCACAAGTTCTACGCCCTTATGAAGGAAAGGTTCCTGTATACCCAACTTATAGCCATACCTCATAGCTCTTCTGAGTATCCTCTTGACCACGTAGCCTCTCCCCGCGTTGGAGGGAAGCACGCCGTCTCCTATGGCAAAGGTAAGGGCTCTCAAGTGGTCCGCTATAACTCTCAAAGCGCTATCCCTTTCGTAATCTTCTCCGTAAGCCTTACCAGAGAGTTCCTCCCCAAAGGTGATAAGGGGTCTTATCAGGTCTATTTCGAAGTTTGTTCGGGTGTGTTGAAGGACGCTTGCAACCCTCTCAAGCCCCATACCCGTGTCTATGTTGGGTTTTGGGAGGGGCGTGAGGTTGCCCCTTTCATCTCTGTTGTATTGCATAAAGACCAAGTTCCATATCTCCAAGTATCGCTCTGGTTCGTAATCTGCTCCCCTGTCTACGTATATCTCCGAACAGGGGCCGCAGGGTCCCGTATCTCCCATCTGCCAGAAGTTTTCTTCTTCTCCAAACTTCCATATGCGTTCTTCTGGCAGACCTATGTGGTTTCTCCACAGGTCAAAGGCTTCCTCGTCCTCTACGAAGACGCTCACATAGAGCTTCTCTCTGGGTATTTTCAGATGCTCCGTAACAAACTCCCAGGCGTATTCTATCGCTTCCTTCTTGAAATAGTCGCCAAAGGAGAAGTTCCCTAGCATCTCAAAGAAAGTGTGATGTCTCGAAGTGAAGCCCACGCTTTCAAGGTCGTTATGTTTTCCCGATACCCTCAAACACTTTTGACAGGAGACCGCTCTGGTGTAGGGTCTTTTCTCCACTCCTAAAAAAACATCCTTGAAAGGCACCATGCCTGCGTTTACAAAGAGAAGGGTTGGGTCTCTCTCCGGCACCAAGCTTGCGGACTTTACCCTTCTGTGCCCCTTCTTTTCGAAAAAGCTCAAGAAAAGCTCTCTAAGCTCCTGTCCGGTCATACGAATAGATTATAAGTTTAGCCAAGAAGGTTTTCAATCTCTCTCCTTACCTCCTCCACTATCTCCTCGTAGACTTTTCCTTCTGGGTTCACAGGTTTACCGAAGACCACCTCTAACTTTGAGGGCTTTGGTAGGCGGTCGTATAGGGATAGAGACCTATAGGTTCCCTTTAGAGCTACAGGCACTACGGGCAGGGATAGCTCCTTGCTAAGTATGGCAAAACCCTTCCTGAAGGGAAGAAGCTTGCCGTCCCTGCTTCTTGCGCCTTCTGGAAAGATAACCACCACCTTTCCAAGTCTGAGAGCCCAGGCGGTCTTTTGAAGAGAAGCCCTCAGCCTTCTGTCTAAGTTCACCGTTATCACATGGGCAAGCCTACCGAAAAGCGAGGTAAGGGGGTTTCTAAAGTATTCCTCCGCACCCAGAAAGTAGGTCTTCTCCGCTATGCTTGAGGGTAGGGCACTGGCAAGCAAGAAACCGTCCAGATAGCTGGCGTGGTTAGGGGCTAAGATGAAGGGCGGTTGGGGAAGGTTCTCGCTTCCCTTTACCTCCATACGGTTGTAAACTTTAAAAAATAGCCTGAGAAGAAGCCTCCCCATCTTAAAGAGCAGAGTATAGTCCTCAAGAGTGTAAGGCTCTGCATTGAGGAGTATGTCCCTCCAGCTGGTCTCTGAAAACTCCATCTTTTCCCTTCTTTCCAATATAAGCTTTACCACCTCTTGAACCGTTGGGTTGTTTACGAGCTCTTCCTCTTCTAACCTTGTGCCAAAGGTAGCCTCAAGAAAGCTAAGAAACTCCACTTTTCCTAAAGAATCAAGCCCCAAGTCAAGTTCCAAGTGATGATAGCCCTTTACAGACCTTCCGCTGAGCTTCTGGAGGTAAGACCTTACCCTCTGACCTTCCTGCGTGCTGAGGACTGGGTCTTCCTCTCCCTTTTCCTGCATATCTCCTGCAGAGAGATAAAGTCCCGGTAGCAGGAACCTCTTTATCTTACCCAATCTGGTCTTTGGGAGCTCTTCTCTTATAATTTTAAAGCCCGTTATCCTCTTCCACTCTGGCAGTTTCTGGTTTACCTTGTCTATAACTTGCCATCTGAGGAACTCCTCAAGGTTGAGGACACCCTTCATCCTAAGCTTTTCAAAGTCCGGCAGGATGAGAGCCTTGATGAACCCCTCCACTTCCAGAACCGCAACCTCCTTTACGCCCCAGCTTTCTTTTAGAATAGTTGCTTCCAACTCCTCTGGGTTCACCTTCTTACCACCGGAGAGCACTAGAACCTCCTTCTTCCTCCCCGTTATGTAGAGGTAGCCCTCTTCATCAAGGTAACCCAGGTCTCCTGTGGTAAGCCAGCCCTCTCTAAAGGCTCTTCTCGTTTCCTCTTCTTTTTTGTAGTAACCCTGCATCACGTTCACGCCCCTAACTAACACTTCCCCATCCTCCTCTATCCTTACATAGACCTCTTCGATGGGCAACCCTACAGAGCCCAGCTTGGGCTTTTGGGGTGGGTTGAAGGAGACGATAGGGGAGGTCTCCGTAAGACCGTAGCCCTCGAGGACGGTAAAACCCAGCCTATGGAAGTCCAGAGCTACCTCCAAGGGTAGCTTAGCACCACCGCTTACGAGAAACCTCAGCCTTCCACCAAAAGCTGAATGAAGCTTTTTGAATAAAAGCTTCCTAAGATAGGGGTTCATGTAAGGAGAAAGGTAGAAGAGAAGCCTGCCCACAGGGTTGGACTTTAAACCCTCCCTTATCCTTTGGTGAATAAGCTGGTAAAGCCTTGGCACGCCCACTAGTATGGTTATGCGGTGTTCCTTAAGCGCCTTGAGGAGTTCTTCCGAGCTTAGTCTTTCCAAAAAGACCACTGTGGCACCAAGATAGAGGGGCACAAGAAGGGTAACCATGAGGGGGTAGGAATGATGAAAGGGAAGAAGGGCAAGGGTCTTGTCCTCTTTTCCAGCCACACCCACCTTTTCTATAGCCCTTATGTTGGAGAGGAGGTTTTTAAAGCTTAGCATTACCCCCTTTGGGTTTCCCGTAGTGCCTGAGGTGTAGAGTATGAGAGCGGTCTCTTCCAGCCCTCTGCTTACGGACCTGACATAGGGTTTCGGCAAGAGGAGCTTGTCTAAGTTGTAGAGCTTGGGCTTTAGTCCCCATTTCTCCACCGCTTCCTTTACCACGCCTTCTGTCTGCTCCGAGCAAAAAACTACTTCGGGCTCCGTCTCCTTAATTATGTAGAGCACTTCCTCCGAAGAGGACATGAAATCCACAGGAACGACCACCGCACCCCTCTGCCAAGAGCCGTAGAGGGCGTAAACCCACTCGGGTCTGTTCTCCGAGCACAAAACTACCCTCTCACCGGGTAGGATATCTACCAAAGTAGCAAAGCTGGATATGTGGTCAAGGAGCTCTCTGTAGCTTATGTTCTGATGCCCCTTTACGAGGGCGGTCTTACCGTGGTCTTCCAGTTCGGGCAGAACTACCCCCTCCTCCAGGAAGAGCTTCATGAGATTATTTTACTCTTCTTTTTCTCCTCCCTTCTGACCGGGCTGATAGTGAGATATGGACTCCTTCGTGAAGGTTACTCTGGTGTTGGCGTCTACTTTAAGGGTTACCGTGTGGTCGCCTATTTCCACCACCGTCCCCCATATGCCCCCAGTAGTAACAACCCTATCACCCTTCTTAAGGTTTGCCAGAAATTCCTGATGCTTTTTCCTTGCCTTGCTCTGAGGTCTTATAAGCAAGAAGTAAAAGAGGGCAAAAAGGGCTACGAAGAATATAAGTTGAAAGAGCAAAGCCCCTACAGGGCTTCCACCCTGTCCTGTTTGCTGGGCAAAGGCTATATCTACCATAGCTTCTATTATAACACGAGCTCAAAGCTGACCGGTCTGCCTTCTCTGTCTCTTATCTCAAAGAGCAGTCCGCAACCTTCCTGCGTCCTACCCACCCTCCCTAGGGGCTGTCCCTTCTTCACCTTCTCACCCCTCTTGACCAGAGAGCTCTCCCCCTTTCCGTAAACGTAAACGAGCCCGTCCTCCCCCTCTACCATGACCACCCAGCCGTAACCCCTTATATCGTCCCCTGCATAGAGCACCCTTCCCTCGCTCACGGACCTGAAAAACTCACCGCAGGATGTGGCTATGTGATAACCCCTCTCTGTGGGGTTAGCCTTTCCCTTTACCGGCGGTTGCATTGCGAGGGTCTGCTTCTGAACCTCTCTTTCCTTCCACCTGTGGACCTCCTGCTTTACCTCACTTCTTTCTTCCCCTGAGGGTGTGCCTCTCTTCTCCCTAGTTTGAACCTTCCTTTGCTCACTTCTGTCCCTTATCTCTACGTGCACTATACCGCAGGCGTTAAGGAAGATAAGTAAGAAAACTATGAGGGGCATCCTCTATAAGATTATAGGCTTCCGGTATGGCTTCTACAAGGTCAAGGGCTCTCAAACTCTCTCTATGTTTCCTTCTTTCTGCCAACTCCCCTGCAAGACCGTGCAGGAACACACCCAGCTTAAGGGCTTCCTCCGTAGGCAAGCCCCTCCCCAAAAGGGCGGTGAGCACTCCCGAAAGCACATCACCCACACCCCCCTTTGCCATAGCTGGCGTTCCCCTTACCGAAAGGTAGACCCTCCCTTCTGGAGAAGCTATGGCTGTCCTTGAGGACTTAAGGACAAGCCAGCACTTGTAACTTACCGCAAACTCAAGGGCAACCTCTGTGAGGTTCTCCACTATGTATTCCTTCTCAAGACCCGTAAGCCTCTGAAACTCACCTACATGTGGCGTAAGCACCGTGGGGTATTTTCTCTCTTTGAGTAACTCAAGACCAGAAGTTGTAAGATTGTTAAGGGCGTCCGCATCTAAGAGCAGAGGTCTTTCAAGGCGGAGCAAGAGTTCCCTCACTATCTCTCCGCCCTCCTCATACCAGCCCATACCCATACCCAGAGCTACCGCAGAGAACCTCTCCTGTAGCTGGAGCACCTGCCCCACGCTCTCCTTTGACAGTCTCCCTTCGCCCTTGAGGGGAATGCTCATCTCCTCCACAAGGCTTGTCTCAAAGATAGAGTTCAGGTCCTGTGGAACACCCACGCTCACGAGACCCGCCCCCGTTCTGGTGGAAGCCCTTGCGCACATAATAACCGCCCCAGTTTTACCCCTGCTACCACCGAGTATAAGCACATGACCCATCTTACCTTTGTGGGTATCGGGTTCTCTCTGTGGAGCTCTAACACTGAGCAAAACCTCTCTATGCAAACCCTCTGCAAGCCACTGGGGTATGCCTATGTTGGCGACGTAGACTTTACCGCACCTTTTGCTCGCAGGGTGTAGAAGATGACAGAGCTTTGGAAACTGGAAGGTTACCGTTATGTCCGCCCTTACGGAGGGTTCAAAGTCCCTTCCCGAGTCTGAGGAAAGACCTGAGGGCAGGTCCACAGCCACCACGGGTAGACCGCTCCTGTTTATAAGTTCTATCCACTCCACCGCTCTCCCTTTTACTGGCG
>JANWWH010000037.1 GCA_025056375.1 Aquificaceae bacterium | reverse complement strand
CCAATAGTTGAAGTATATGTAGGCGTCTGGACACTGTGGTGGATATCCCAAAGAGACCTCGTAATCATCCAAAAGCTCTACAATCTCCTTATTACGCTTGCGCCTAACCTCTCCGGTATGTTCTTTATCCATTTCCCACCTCCTGCCTGTGGGGTGGTAATCGCCATGTTGTCATCTGATGCCGCAACTTTGATGTTGCCCCTATAAAACACATAATAAGTCAGGTGCTCTACTCTTTCAACATAAACTGCGTCTTGCCTTTTAATGTGTCATACGAGAGGTCTGATTTATAAGGAAGGTGTAGACAGATACAGCTTTCGGTAAACTGTCTCTTGCTGAGTGCGGTAAGTTAAGGGTCATTGACGAAAAATCCAAATTTGGACTTTTCTTAGCTGAGATAGAATGTCAAAAGGGAATAGGAAAAAAGTGCAATTTTTCAAAAACTTCCGCTTCGGGGTGTTGCAGAATTTCTGAGAAATTACATTAACGCCGTGTATAATGTTACCTGAGCCGGAGTGGCGGAACTGGCAGACGCAGGGGACTCAAAATCCCCCGCCCGAGAGGGCGTGCGGGTTCGACTCCCGCCTCCGGCATGCTACCATGAAGAGGATTATAGTCCTACTATCTGGTGGAATGGACAGTGCCACCCTTCTGTGGCTTTGTAAGAAGGAGTTTGAAGAAGTTTACGCTCTCTCCTTTGAGTATGGGCAAAGGCACAGGGTAGAGCTGAAGTACGCAAAGGAAATTGCGGAGATTGCAGGGGTGAGGGAACACATAATCGTTGAAGTGCCCCACTACAGGCTTATAAAGGGTTCAGCCCTTCTGGAAGGCGGTCCAGAGGTGCCATCTGGAGCTTACACGCAGGGGGTGCCAGTTACCAACGTGCCTATGAGAAACTTGGTATTTCTGGCGATAGCAAGTTCTTTCGCGGATGCTTACGATATAGACCACATAGCCATAGGAGTGCACGCCCTTGACACGCCCTACCCCGATTGCAGGGTGGAGTTCATCACTGCCATGGAATCCGCTATCAACGCAGGCTCAGCCCTTGTGGCAAGAACGAGGAGAAGAATACACCTCTACGCACCCTTTCTCGGTATGAGCAAGGTGGACATCGCAAGGTTAGGGAAGGAGTTGGGTGTCCCCTTTGAAAAGACCTACTCCTGCTATACGGGTGTAGAACCGCCTTGCGGTATCTGTGCCACCTGCCTTCAAAGAGAGGAAGCCCTTAGAACCATCATGCAATCCTGAGAAGAAGCTCCTCCACCCTTTTTATGGGGTTCTCCGCCCTCAGAATACTCCTACCCATCACCAACATGTCCGCCCCTGTTTGCAAAGCTTCCTCGAAACTTACCACCCTTTTTTGGTCTTCTGGAGGCTCTCCTTCGAGCCTTATGCCAGGCACCACCGCTAGAAAGGGTCTTTCAAGTCTTTCCTTTAAGAACCTAACCTCCTTTCCTGAGCACACGATACCCTCAAGACCGGACTCAAGGGCAAGCCTCGCAAGGTTCAAAACCTGTTTTTCCCTTTCCTCGCACACGCCTATATCTTTCAGGTCTTCTTCCTCCAAACTGGTAAGAAGGCTAACACCCAAAAGCCTAAGCTTACCCTTGACTTCCACCGCCTGTTTTAGCGCTTCTCTGCCGGAGCTTATGTGGAGGGTAAGGTAGTCTGCCCCTAAGTCTCTGGCGGAGAGCACCCCTTCTTTAACCGTGTTAGGTATGTCGTGGAGCTTTAGGTCAAGAAAAAGCTCAAAACCCTTTTCCTTTACCTTGTCCGTTATGGTCCTGTGATGGCTTATGAAGAGCTTGTATCCTACTTTGAAGACCAGAGGGTATCCCTTTAGAGAACTCAGGAGCTCAAGTGCCTGGGAGAGGTTAGTATCAAGAGCTATGCAAAGCTTAGCCATAGAGCCTTTTCCTGAAGTTTCGGAGTAGTGTAAGCCCTGCCCTTTGGCTTTTTTCTGGGTGGAACTGCACCGCAAACAGATTTTCGTATTCTACAGAAGAGACAAAGTCCACGCCGTAATCAGTTGTAGTGAGAACCACTTCTTGCCTTTTGGGCACTGCGTGGTAGGAGTGAACAAAGTAGAAATATTCACCGTCCCTTATGCCCTCCAGAAGGTCCGAAGGCTTTTTTATCCACAACTGGTTCCAGCCTATGTGGGGCACCTTGAGGTTTGGTGGTAGAAGCACCACCTCACCAGAGAGCACACCAAAGCCCTCAGTCTTTCCAAACTCGTAACCTCTCTCAAAAAGGAGCTGAAGCCCTAGGCATATACCCATGTAGGGCTTTCCCCTCTCTATGTGTCTGAGTATCTCCTTCAGAAGACCCATCCTTTGGAGGTTTTCCATAGCCTTTTTAAAGGCACCCACCCCAGGAAGGACAAGGACATAAGCCTTCCTGACCGCCTCAGGGTCTGAGCTCACGGTTACCTTAAAACCAACCTTTTCAAGAGCTTTTGAAACGCTTCTGAGGTTTCCCATATGGTAATCTAAAAGAAGGACCTCCAAGCTCTCTATCCTCCGAGCAGTAAAGATATCTCCGCCAGCTTACCGGTAGTGAGAAGGACGCCCAGTATGACCAGAAGTAGACCACCCACTACTTCCACGAGCCCGAAGAACCTTCCAAAGCTACGGACAAAACCGAGAAAGGCTGAGAGAAGACCGCCAGCTACCAGAAAGGGTATGCCCAAACCGAGAGAGTAGGCTAAGAGAAGACCCGCGCCCTGAAGGGCAGTTTCTTGCTGACTTGCGTAGAGGAGTATGGAGCCCAAAACTGGACCTATACAAGGGCTCCATCCAAATGCAAAGAGCATGCCCACGAGAAGAGCACCAAGACCTGAAAGGCTTCCCTTTAACTCCTTCCTCATCTGTCTATAGAGCACCTCGTGGAGGTTAAAAAGGTAAAGAAAGGCAACCAAGAGGATGATGCCCAGCAGGTCAAAAAGGAACCTCTGAGGTAAGACGCCGAGAAAGAAAAGGGCAAGGAAAAAAGAGGCTACACCCACAAGCTCTCTAAGGAAATTGGCTCTTAGCATAACACCTGCAAAGTGAAGACCGAAGAAGACCACGAGCCCACCCCCTACCTTCGCTATATGGTCTTGATACTCTCTAAAGAGACTGCCCACACCTGTGGCTGTAGCTCCCATAAGGGTAAAGACCAGAGAAAAACCAAGAACGAAGAGAAAAGAAGCCAAGAAAGTCTTTCTGTTGAAACTTCTTTCTTCTCTCACTTCCTGCGCCCCAACGCCCGACAAGTAGGATATGTAACCCGGTATTATTGGGAGCACGCAGGGAGAGAGAAAGGAAAGCAAGCCTGCGGTAAAGGCTATAAGTAGAGAAACTTCGCCCATACTACCTCCATTTAAGAATATATTACTCCAAAAGGCTGAAAGGCTCTCTACCTGCAATGCTGAAAAGCCTCGCCCAGAAGAGCAGTAGCTTGTAGCGGGCTTCCATTAGTTGCCTTTCCGCCTCGCTCTTCTCCGCCATAGCATATCCCAGGTCAAAGGCAAGCTCCAGCTCGTATTCAGACCTTCTGAGTGTAAGGTTTTCCTCCGCAAACCTGTCTTTGGCATAAGCTTCCACAAGCTTAGCCCTAAGAAATTCCCATTCGTAGGGGGCGGAGAGAGATATTAGCCTTAGGCTTTGTTCAAGGTTCTCTCTTTCTGACTGTGCGGACCTTTTGAAGGAGAGAAGGTAGTCAATTTTGTAGCCTCTTCCCGCATCGTAGATGGGTGTGGAGAGCTCAAGGCCGCTTTTATTAGTGGATATCCTGAGGTTGACCCTTGGCATCACCACCTGCCTTGCCAGCTTTATATCCTCTTCATACATCCTAATTTCCATATCCTTTATTTTTAACCCAGAGTTTTCTCTTAGGATTTCCTCCCTAAGCTGTGAAAAGTCCAGCACTTGCCTTTCTGGTTCTCTAAAATCCAACTCCTTAAGTTGTATTATTGTCTCGAGGGAGATTCCTGCGAGATTTTTTACTTCAAGGAGGGTGTGGTTGTAGAGGTGCTGTGCCTGAAGTAGCTCACTTCTCTTCTCTCTGTAAAGGCTCTCAAGCTTTAGGACCTCATGCTCCGTAGCAAGACCCAGCTCTTTTCTCTCTCTTGCTCTGTCAAAACGCACATAGGCTATGGCCATTTCCTCTCTTTTTACCTCCGCCAATTTTCTGTAGATTTGTGCATCGGAGAAGAGCTTGAGAATTTTCAGCTGGAGGTCTCTGTGCAATTGCTGAAGCATTACATGGGCTATGTCTCTCCTTATCTTTGAAAGCTCTATCCTTGACCTCGTTTTCTGAAGTTCGTAAAGGGTGCTTATGACCGTAAGGCTTCCTTCAGTTCTTATGTTCTTTTTGTCCATGTCGTAGAGGAGAGAGGCACCCGCATACACCACGGGGAGGTAATACTTCTGAGCGAGCTGATAGTCTATCTCCAGAGCCTTTATCTGGTGCTCCAGCTTTTGAAGTTCCTTATTGTTCTTAAGGGCAAGCTCGTAAACTTTTCTTGGGTCAAGAAGTAACACCTCCTGTCCAAAGGATAGACCGAGAAGGAATAGGAGGAGGAGGTGTCTCATCTTCCTTTGTTTTCTCGGAGAAACTGCACCAAGTTCTTGCTTCTGTAGTGCCCTTCCACCACATATCTCCCCAGCAGGATAAACTCCTGAGGCTCTATGTATCCAGGAACCTTGGCTACTACCCTCCCTTCCAAATCAAAGAAGAGGAAGACGGGGGTAAGTCTTACGCCGTGTTTAAGAGAAAATTGCTTCTCTGTAAGCCTTTTACCCTCAAGGTCAACCACCTCGTTAGACCCCCTTATGTCTATCTCCACCATGTAAAAATGTCTCGTGAAATACTCCTGAACCTTTCTGTCCTGAAAGGTTACTTTCCTCATCTTGTCGCAGAAGGGACAACCTTCCTGATGAAACATAAGGAAGAGGAACTTCTTTTCCCTCTTTGCCTCTTCAAAGTCTTCTTTTAGGTTGAGGAAAGAGGGTTTGAGGAAAGGTACGGCTTCTGCGGAGAAGAGTAAGGAAGGTAGTAGGAGGAACATGTAAAGTAGCACCCTTCTCATCTTACAAACCTCCATAAGGTTCTTTTAACTTTTCATGAGCTCCATACCCTTCCGAATACCTCCAAAGGTGTGTTAGGCTCTGGGTTTATATCCTCGGGAGCGGTTATGCCTCTTTTGAACCTTTCCATGCCTGCATAGGCTATCATCTGGGCGTTGTCCGTGGAAAGTTTGGGTGGAGGTATGTGCAGCTCAAAGCCAAGCCTTTCGGAGAGCTCGCAGAACCTTTTCCTGAGCTCTGAGTTGGCGGATACTCCCCCTACCACCACCAGCCTTCTCACTCCGGTCTTGTCCATGGCGAGAAGGGATTTTTTCTGTAATACGTCCACGACCGCACTTTGAAAAGAGGCGGAGAGGTCTTCTTTTGAATATTTCTCGCCTTCCACCACCCTCTTCACTGCAGTTTTAAGACCGCTGAAAGACATGTTTAGGGTATCCTCCTCATACATGGGTTTTGGAAGGTTGTAGAGGGGTTTGCCTTTTCCTGCAAGTTGGTCTATTATAGGACCTCCAGGATAGCCAAGGGACATTAGCTTTGCCACTTTGTCGTAGCTTTCGCCTACCGCATCGTCCAAAGTGCCACCCAAAAAGGTGTAACTGCTAAAGCCTTCCACAAGATAGAGGTCCGTGTGCCCGCCGGAGACTATGAGGGCGAGGAAAGGGTATTCCACTGGCTTTTGGAGAAATACCGAGTAGATGTGCCCCTCAAGGTGGTGAACGGGAACTAAGGGCTTACGGAGGTGGTAGGCAAGAGACTTGGCAAAGCTCACACCGACAACCAAGGAAAGTATAAGCCCCGGTGTTAGGGTGAAAGATATAAAGTCCAGATTTCTGAGGTCAAAGCCTGTATCCTTTAAAAGCTTGTCCAGGAGGGGGAGGAGGTTTCTCGTATGCTCTCTGGCAGAGAGCTCGGGCACCACTCCACCGTAAGGGAAGTGAACCTTTGCCTGAGAGAGGAGCACATCTCCTACAACTCCCTTCTCGTCCGAGTATATGCAGAGAGCTGTCTCATCGCAAGAGGTTTCAACGGACAGTGTGTGCATAACCTTTAGGGTCAGTCTTTAGGATTTCCATAGCTTTCCGAAGTTGTGGGTCAAGTGAGGGCTCCAGAAGTAAACCCGCCGCACCCTGAAGTCTCCTCTGTCTGATGAATTCCTGCAGTTTCTCCTCTTCCTCTTCCCTCATCCGGACCTCCACGTCTGGTTGTATACCCTTTTTATCTATCAGTCTTCCGAGAGGGGTGTAGTAGTGGGCTACGGTGAGCTTGATGGCAGAGCCATCCTCTAAGGGTATTATGTTCTGCACCGAGGCTTTGCCGAAGCTTTTTTCACCCACTAAGAGAGCTCTCTTGTGGTCTTGAAGGGCGCCCGCAACTATCTCTGAGGCGCTGGCAGAGCCCCTGTTTATAAGAACTACGAGGGGGAGGTTTTCCACCAGAGCCTGCTTCCTCCTTGAGAAGTATCTGTTTACTTCACCCTTTTTGGTTTTTGTGTAAACTATCAGCTTACCCTCTTTGAGGAAAAGCTCTGAGACGTTTATAGCTTCCGTCAGAAGTCCCCCGGGGTCGTTGCGAAGGTCAAGGATTAGCCCCTTTATACCCTGTGAGGTAAGGCTCTTTACAGCCTTTTCTACCTCCTTACCCACACCCTCGGTAAACTGGGAAAGCCTTATGTAACCTATGTCCTCAATCTTCGTCCACTTTACGCTCTCCACCTTTATGAGAGCTCTTTCCAGTTCAACTTTGAACGGTTTGTCCGTTCCCCTCCTCATGATGGTGAGGGTTACCCTCGTGCCTGGCTTACCCCTTATCCTTCTAACCACATCAGTAAGGGTCATGTTGGTGGTATCCTCGCCGTTTATCTCCATTATCACATCTCCGGACCTTATACCCGCCCTGAAAGCTGGCGTCCCTTCTATGGGTGATATGACCACAGGTCTCCCCTTATCCATTCCTATCTCTATACCCACACCACCGAACTCGCCCTCCGTTTCCTGCTTAAAATCTCTGTATTGCTCCGGCGTAAAGAAGGAAGAGAAGGGGTCTAAAGACTTCATCATTCCGTTAAGAGCTCCGTATATGAGCTCCCTTGTGTTTACCTCGCCCACATAGTTTTCTTTGACCGTTCTGAAAACATCGGTGAGGAGCCGGAAGTATCTATAATCGTCCTCCTGTCTGCTACCCTGAGAGGCGCCCGCCTCACCAAGAAAAAAGCCTATCAGGAAAGTTGCCAGCAAAAGACTAAGGAGCTTGAGCTTACTCATGCTTACTTTTCCTCCACAGTGATAAATATAGCCTTAACATCCTTCACATAAAAGCCAGCCTCCCCCACCTGAGAGTTCCCTTTGCAGTAAGTGTCCGCAGGTAGTGTGTATTCCCTTGAAGCTCTATTTTTGAAGGATATCCTTACCTTTATCTGCTGCCCCTCCTGTCCAAGAACCTCCAGGCTTTTGATGGAAGAAAAATCCAAAGAGTAGTCCACATTACCCTCTCTAACCCTGAGGAAAGCCTTACCACCGCATACAAGACCCCTAAGGTTGTGTTTAAGACCGCTTTTGTCTTCCAGCTCTACCTTGAGTTTTTGGTCTTTTACGGGTTCACCCAAAGACAGGAGAAAGGGTAAAAGAAGGAGTAGCCTCTTCATAGTTAAATTATACCCTCTTCCTCATCCTTGTGGAGCTTGTAAATCAGGCTATCGGTAAGGGCTATCCAGGAGGCTTCTATGATGTTCTCGGACACACCCACCGTGCCCCACTTTCTGTCTCCGTCTGTGGACTCGATGAGAACTCTTACCTTAGCCCTCGTCCCTTCGGACTCGTTGACTATCCTTACCTTGTAGTCTATGAGCTGAACCTCTTTGAGGTTTGGGTAGAACTCCTCCAGAGCCTTTCTCAGAGCTCTGTCCAAAGAACTCACCGGACCGTTACCTAGGGCGGCGGTGTGCTGTTTCACATCTTCTACCGATAGGCGGACGGTTGCTTCTGAGACGGGTAGTTGGTCGCCACTCCTCTTGGCGATGAGCACCCTGTAGGCATCCAGCTCAAAGTAGTCTCTGACGAGACCGAAGTGTCTTTTGCATAGAAGCTCAAAGGAAGCCTCTGCAGCCTCAAAGTGGTAGCCTTCCTTCTCAAGCTCCTTTATCTTCTCCACCAACCTCATCACCTCCGGAGACTTTTCATCTACCTGTATGCCAATTTCCCTGAGCTTGTAAACTATGTTACTTCTACCGGAGAGGTCGGATACGGTCACCTTACGCCTGTTTCCTACAAGTGAAGGGTCAATGTGTTCGTAAGTGCTCGAGTGCTTCATTACCGCAGAGGCATGCACGCCCGCCTTATGGGCAAAGGCACTTTCACCCACATAGGGCATGTTCTTGGGCAAGGGCATGTTGGACATCTCGGATATAAAGTGGCTCAACTCGGTGAGCCTTCTTAGACTTTCTTCTCGCACAACCTCAAAACCCATCTTCAGTTGAAGGTTAGGTATGATGGAGCAGAGGTTGGCGTTGCCCGTCCTTTCACCTATACCGTTTATGGTTCCTTGGACCTGTCTGGCGCCTGCAAGCACCGCCATGAGAGAGTTTGCCACACCCGTGTCCGAGTCGTTGTGGGTGTGGATGCCTATCCTTGCATCGCTGTAACATTCCCTTACCTTCCTCGTTATTTCATAGACTTCCTGAGGGAGGCTTCCACCGTTTGTGTCGCACAACACCAACCAGTCCGCGCCCGCCTGAAGGGCAGTCAAAAGCACCTCCTTTGCATAATCTGGATTGCTTTTGTATCCGTCAAAGAAGTGCTCCGCATCAAAGATGACCTCATCCACGTGTTTCTTGAGCATTTCCACCGTCTCATAAACCATGTGGAGGTTCTCCTCGAGGGTTGTCTTCAAAGCCTGTTCCACGTGAAAGTCCCAGCTTTTACCGAATATGGTTATGACCCTCGCACCTGACCTGAGAAGGTTCTCCACCTGCGGGTCCTCCTCTGCCCTTTTACCCGGTCTTCTCGTGGAACCAAAGGCGACGATTTTTGCATGCTGGGGTCTGTATTTTTTAAGTCTCTCAAAGAGAACCGTGTCTTTAGGGTTTGCCCCTGGCCACCCGCACTCTATGTAGTCTATACCAAACTCGTCCAGCTTCTGGATTATACGGAGTTTGTCTTCCAGAGAAAAGTTCACGCCCTCCGCTTGAGAACCATCTCTGAGAGTGGTATCGTAAATGAAAACCTTTTCCATGATATAAAAATATACATCTCGGAGTCGCCTTTATACTATAGAGTATGGAAGTAAAGGCTTTTTATTGGAAGGGTGACAGACTTCTGCTCCTTGACCAAAGAGAACTCCCGGAGAAAGAGTCTTGGCTTGAACTGAAGGATTACAGAGAGGTTGGAAAAGCCATAAGGGAGATGGCGGTCAGAGGAGCACCCGCCATAGGTTGTGTGGCTGGCTATGGCTTCCTTCTCGGTGTGAGTTCGGGCGAGGACCCGGAGGTAGTCTACCATACTCTGAAAAACACGAGACCTACCGCTTACAACCTCTTCTGGGCTCTCGACAGATTAAAGAGAGCTCTGGAAGAGGGGAAGGACGTGGAAAGAGAGGCGATAGCCATAGAGGAAGAGGACTACAGGGCAAATATAAGAATGGGGGAGATAGGTCAGGAACTTATACCAAAAGGTGCAAGGATACTCACCCATTGCAACACGGGAGCTCTCGCCACCGCAGGATGGGGAACAGCCCTTGGCGTGATAAGGTCAGCCCATCGAGCGGGTAAGGAGGTTTTTGTTTGGGTTGACGAAACCAGACCCTACTTGCAAGGCTCAAGGCTCACCGCCTGGGAACTTCTTAAAGAGGGCATACCCCATAAGATAATCACCGACGCCACTGCGGGTTTTCTGATGAGAAAGGGGCTTGTGGACTGTGTCCTTGTGGGTGCGGACAGAATAACTAAGGATTACTTTGTGGCTAACAAGATAGGCACTTACGCCCTTTCGGTGCTCGCAAAGGCACATCAGATACCCTTCTATGTGGTAGCCCCCAAATCCACCTTTGACACTTCTTCCGTTGGAGAAGAAAGCATAAGAATAGAGGAAAGGAGCGAAAGAGAGGTCAAATTTGTAAAAAACGTGTCCATAGCCCCCGAGGGCTCCCCAGCCCTCCACTTCGCCTTTGACGTAACACCTCCCGAGAACATAACCGCCATAATAACTGACGAAGGTATAATAAGACCATGAGCCTTACCGACATACTAAGAGAACTGGAAAAGGGAAAGGAATGTGAAGTGATAACCTCTTGGAAGGAGATACCTATAAGGGTGAAACTTCCTATCAGATGGGTTTCTCTTCAGGAAAGGTTTGTGAGTTTTGATTTTAGGGGGTGTAAGTTCAGGCACATCTTCTCTGACAAGAACTCTGTATACATAAAACTAAGAGAGTTGTTCCTCGCCTGTAAGGTCTTCAGCAACATAAGGGACGAACTGGTTCTGGAGGTGGACGCCCCAGTGCCAGCTCCTCCTATAGTTCTCAGAGAGTCCATAAGGGTTGAACCTACAGAAAGAGAGCCCGTATATGTATCCTTTTGTGTGGAAGACAGCTGCGTAGCTAAGGTTAAGGCAGTGGACATAAGCGAATCAGGTGTAGGCATTATTTTACACAGCGATGAGGCGAGCAAGCTCATGATGGTGCTCTCAGAGATAACCGCAGACACCACGAAGATACACACACCCTTTGACATCGAGATAGAACTGCCAAAAGAGGGTAAGGTTCAGGCTCAGGGCGAGCTAAAAAACATAATAAGCAGAGAAGAGGACGTATACATAAGGTTGGGTTTTAAGATAGTACTCAAAGAAGAGCAGACTAAAAAGATAAGACAATACATCATGAGAAGGCAAAGGGAGATACTGGAACAGTTAAAATCGCTATGAAACCTCTTATGAGGTTATCTTTAAGATATCTGGTCTCCGGCAAGGGGTCTACACAGCTTGTTTCCTTTATAGCCCTCATGGGTATTACCCTGAGCGTAAGCGCCCTCCTTCTTACTATGGGGGTCTTTGCTGGCTTTCAAGAAGCTCTAAAGGAAAAAATACTCTCCGCCTCCCCCCATCTTATGGTCAGCCTACTAAGCGCCGAAGGAATAGGGGAAAAGGAAAAAAAGCTGAAGGAGCTTAAAGAGGTTCAGAGAGCCTACCCTATAGCCCTGTATCAGGGGCTTATCTCAAGAGAAGGCAGACTTTCCAGCGTCAGCGTGAAGGCTCTAAAAGCCGAGGATGTGAAAAGCCTCTACCGTTTAGAGCTAAAGGAGGGCATAGTTATGGGCAAGGGGCTTGCGGACATAACAGGTTTAAAAGTAGGGGAGGAGGTGCTCCTCCTTTCGCCACTGGGCAGGCGCACGCCCTTAGGATTTCTACCAAGGGCAAGAACCTTCTCCTTGGAGGGCACCTTTCAAAAGGGCATATTTGACCAGGATTATGCCACGGTGGTCATGACTATGGAAACCGCGAGAGATTTTTTCGGCGATGATTATCAGCTCCTTGGTTTTGAGGTATATCTTAAGGACCCCTACGAGGCTCAAGAAGTAAGAAAGAGGCTTGAAGAGCTCTTAGGAAAGGAGGCAATAGTGAGGTCTTGGATAGACCTCAACAAGCCCCTCTTCAACGCCCTTGAGCTTGAAAAGGTAGGCATTTCTTTCGTTCTCATGCTCATGGTCCTGATAGCTTCCTTTAACATAACTAGCTTGCTCTTCATGAAGGCAAAAGAGAAGGTAAGAGACATAGCGGTGCTGAGAACCTTCGGGTTGATAAGAAGTCAGGTCCTCTTCCTTTTTCTCCTGCAGGGTCTAATGCTCGGTCTTTTTGGAACCCTTTTGGGTTTTCTGTTGGCTTTTGCGGGCGGTTATCTGATAAACCACTACAAGCTTATAAGGGTGCCTGCGGATGTTTATCTGATGGACCATGTGCCGGTTCACTTTGAATTAGGGGACATGCTCTTTACCTTTCTGGGTGCCTTTTTCCTTTCTCTTTTGGCAAGTCTTCTACCTGCTTATAGGGCAAGTAGAGAAAGCGTAGTTCAAGTGCTCAGGAATGAATAGAGTGCTCTACACAAGAAACCTCTGGAAGGTTTACCCAGGAGATGTGAAAGCCCTTCGGGGAGTGGATGTAGAGGTCTTTGAAGGAGAAATAGTAGGGCTCGTTGGTCCTTCAGGCTCAGGTAAGAGCACCCTCCTCCATCTGCTTGCGGGGCTGGAAAAACCTACAGAGGGTGAAATCTACCTGCTCGGCAAGGATATAGTTTTGATAGGGGAAGATGAGCTTGCAAAGTTGAGGCGGAGGCATCTGGCTTTCGTCTTCCAGTTTTATTACCTACTTGAGGACTTCAACCTTCTGGAAAACCTCACCCTCATAGGAGAGCTCGCAGGCGTGGAAAGGGCAAAAGAAAAAGCCATAGAAATCCTTGAATACCTGAGGCTTACCCACAGGTTAAAACACAGACCCAGCCAGCTCTCGGGAGGTGAACAACAAAGGGTAGCCATAGGAAGAGCTCTTATGCTTGAGCCCAAGATTTTGCTCGCAGACGAGCCCACGGGAAACCTTGACCTTGCGGAGG
Organism: Aquificaceae bacterium; assembly: GCA_025056375.1. Lineage (GTDB taxonomy): Bacteria > Aquificota > Aquificia > Aquificales > Aquificaceae > Pampinifervens. The sequence continues at coordinate 1,161 of JANWWH010000037.1, read as the reverse complement.
GGAGGAGGATTTTTGAGCTCTTTCTCAGGCTAAGAGAAGAGAAAGGGCTCAGTCTGCTGGTAGCCACCCATAACGAGGAGCTTAAGGTATACTTTGACCGCATCTACAGGCTAAAGGAGGGTAAGGTGGAAGACAGAATATAAAGCTTTCAAGACTCAGTAAGGTGGCGCTGCTTGAGCTGTAATCTTTGGAGTAGATCCCACAGCCTCTCCTGACAGTCACAAGATATTCAGGCATTTAGCGGAGAGAGGAATAAAGCCAGTGATAAAGGTTAGAGAGAGTGCGGTGATTACCGGCAATAGGGCAAGAGATGATGTGGTGAGGGCAATAAGGAAGGGTAGAAGGAAATGGAAAGAGGCTAATGGGTATGGTAGGCGTTGGCATGTGGAGAGTTTCTTTTCCTCCTTCAAGCGGTTGTTTGATGTGTGAGTAGTGTAAAGTTTGAGAACATACGGAAGGAGCTAACCTTGTCTATTCTTCTTTCTATTTCCCCCTTAACCAGCATGAGTTCTTCTTTGATGGCAAGCTCCTTTGTCAGCTCCTCCTTAATTCAATTTTCAAAGGGCTCCCTTCCAAAACTTTGACTAACTTGTCCGCCTTCTCTTTACCCAGCTCTTCTTCAAGTATCTTGTAAACTCGTAGCTCAAAACTGGCATAGGATTACCTCAGACCAAAAGTCAGTTTAATGATATCAACAAATGCCGGATTTAGAAGGGTAATTCCAAGCACTACAAGAGCTATAAGCACTTTGAGTAAAAGTTCAATTTTGTCTATTCTTGCTTCAATTCCGTCCATCCTCCTACTTAAGTCTGCTTCCACCCCGTCTATTTTCCTCTCAAGTTCAAGCCTTAGAACTTTCAGTTCTCCGTAGAACTCTTCTTTTGTAACCAGCTCTTTCAAGAGCTCTTCCTTGACTTCAGCTTTCAGTATGGGTTTTTGTTCCTTAGCCTTTTCCTCAATCTTCAAAAGGCTCTCTTCCAGAACTTTGACTACCTTGTCCGCCTTCTCTTTGCCCAGCTCCTCTTCAAGTATTTTGTAGACCTCGTAGCTTATAGTAGTCATTTTTTTCACCTCAAAGAAAACACTGTTTTCAAAAGCTCCACAAAAGCAGGATTAAGAAACGTAAGCCCCACTACTACAAGACCTATCAAAACCTTCAGC
>JANWWH010000036.1 GCA_025056375.1 Aquificaceae bacterium | reverse complement strand
CGATGTTTACGTCTTCTTGGGAAAACCTTCCCCTTCCGTATAGAAGGTCTACTATCTGAAAGGAGAGCACTACAAGCCCTCCAGTTGCAGGGAGGGCAAGCAGGGTGATAAACCTGAAGGCAAGGGTTATGTTGCCCCTCGGGTCGCTACCACCAGAAAGGACCGATAGAAGCGAATTCGCAATTCCTACCGACAGGGCACCAAGGGGTAGTTGGAATATCCTGTTGGCGTAGTAAAGGTAAGATATAGCACCAAGAGCGAGAAAGGAAGCCAAGAAGGTGTCTATGAAAAAGGACAGCTGTGCAACGCCAAAGCCAAGCACCGCAGGAAAGAGCCTTCTAAGAAGAAGACCGAGGTCTCTGTCTTTTAATAGAGTGAGCTCTGGTAAGAGCCCACGAGAAAGGACCCAGGGAAGGTGAAATAGAAGCTGGAAAAGTCCGCCGAAGACCACACCAAGCACCAGAGCCATGTATCCTAACTTTTGGGCAAAAAGGGCTATAGCAAGCGACATGGACAGATTGAAAACCCCTTGGGCAAAGGCTGGAACAAAAAAGACACCCCTCGTGTTTAACACCGCCATAAAGAGGGCACTCAAACCTACAAAAAAAAGGTAGCTGAAAAGAAACCTCGCCATGAAAACTGCAAGCTCGTAGTATCCCTTGCCCGTTATACCCGGGGCGATGAGCCTTACAACCCACTCCGCAGTTAACACACCCAAAAGGGTTACCAAAAGGTTAAAGAGGGTGTAGTAGGAGAAGACCGAGTTAAGAAAGGGCTTCTCCGTGCCCTCCTTAAGTCTTTTAGCAAAGATAGGAACAAAGGCGGCGTTAAAGCCACCTTCACCAAAGAGCCTACGGAAAGTGTTGGGAAGCCTAAAGGCAACAAAGAAGGCATCGGTTACAGGTGATACGCCAAAGTGGTAGGCTATGAGAGCATCCCTTACATAGCCCAGAACCCTGCTCAAAAGAGTAGCTATGGAAAAGGATAGAGAGTGTTTTATAAGGTTCATAACCTTTCATCATTTTACCTCATTCTCATATTCATTTACTAAGCTACGGGAACAGGTCTATATTACATCCGCCGTGTCCAACAAAAACTCATCCAGTAGGTCTCTAAACATTGAGCTACAGACCAAAAGTTAAGGTTTTAAAGTTTTTGGTAAGCAGTGATTTGAAGCTATAATTAGACGGGGTGGAAAAATGCAAGGTAATTTATCGCCCGATGTATAATAAAAAATTCATGATAAACCAAAATGTGTTCGTAGCTCTCCTGCACTACCCAGCTATGGACAGGGAAGGCAGGAACATAATAACTTCCTTCACCACGATGGACCTGCACGACATAGCAAGACCTGCAAGAGCTTATGAGATAAACACCTACTACATAGTTCAGCCGGTGGACGGTCAGAGGCTAATAATAAAGAAGCAGATAGACTACTGGCTGTCGGAGGAGGGCATGAGGAGGAACCCCACAAGGAATGAGGTGGTAAGGCTTGTAAAGCTATGCTACACCTTTGAAGAGGTCCTTGAGGATATTCAGCTTAGCAGAGGAAGAAGCCCTGTAATTGTAGGAACTGATGCCAGAAAGTATCCAAATACCGTCTCTTACAGGTGGCTATCGGAGGAGATAGAGAAGAGGGAAAGGGACTTCCTTTTGGTTTTTGGCACTGGTTATGGTATCCCGCCCTCTCTTATAGGCACCTTTGACCACATCCTTGAACCTATTCAGGGTGCGGGTGACTGGAACCACTTCTCCGTGAGAAATGCGGTGGCGATAGTGCTGGATAGGCTTTTGAGTAGGAACAGGTGCTAAAATGCTTTACCACTTAGCCCTCTACCTGAGAGATTACCTTTTTGTTTTCAACGTGTTCAAATACATAACCTTCCGCTCCTTCCTTGCGGTGCTCATAGCCTTCCTCCTTACCCTCCTGCTCACACCCATCTTTATGAGGAGGATGAGGGTCTTTCAGAGGCTTTTTAGGGGTTACATTCGAGAATACACCCCTGAGGGTCACATCGTAAAGAAGTATACGCCCACCATGGGTGGTCTCATCATAGTGCTCTCCGTCCTCTTCGCCGCCTTATTGCTCATGAGGTTGGACCTTTTCTACTTCTGGGTGATGGCTTTCTGCATACTTGGCTTTGCTGCCATAGGCTTCTGGGACGACTTTGTGAAGCTCAGGGACAAAAAGGGTATATCCGCAAGGAAGAAGTTCTCCGCTCAGTTGCTCGTAGCGAGCGTCACCGCAGTTTCCATATACCTTTACGGTAATGTAGATACAAAGCTCTACTTTCCCCTTTTTAAAAACCTTCAATTTGACCTGGGGCTTTTTTACGTGCCTTTTGCGGTGCTGGTCATAGTGGCTACCTCTAACGCGGTGAACCTTACCGACGGTCTGGACGGGCTCGCCATAGGACCTGTTATGACTACCTCCGCCAGCCTCGGCGTTATATCCTACGCTGTGGGGCACGCGCGTATAGCGGACTACCTTAACATACCCTATGTGCCCTATGCGGGTGATGTGGCGGTGCTCTGCTTTGCGGTTGTGGGTGCGGGGCTTGGCTTTCTCTGGTTCAACGCCTTCCCCGCTCAGCTCTTTATGGGTGATGTGGGTGCCCTTTCTCTGGGTGCTGGGCTTGGCGTTATAGCCCTCCTCTCTAAGTCAGAGCTCTTGCTCCCTGTGGCAGGTGGCATTTTTGTTTTTGAGACTCTGTCTGTCATACTTCAAGTAGCTTACTTTAAGTTTACGAAAGGGAAGAGGCTTTTTAAAATGGCTCCCTTCCACCATCACCTTGAGCTCTCTGGCGTGCCAGAGCCTAAGATAGTGGTAAGGATGTGGATAGTTTCAATCCTGCTGGGTATAATTGCCCTTGCCACCCTCAAGCTCAGGTGAAAGGAGAATTTCTCCATACATACACTTGGTGCCTCTGAGGAGTTCCACCACTCTATCCACTGGTCCCGGAGAGGAGACTACCACTATACCTGCCAGCTCAACGGGTGGCAAGTAAGACCTGCCTATCACTTTTCCCCTGTCAATCCAGTAGAGGTCAAGTTCTAAGTGGGTGTCCTTGTTCCAGAAGCGCCTAACCGCCCTTTCTCTATAGAGGAAAACCATGCCATCAAAACCTTGTAAAGATTTATAGCCCATGAGCCCCCTTGCGTGTTTCTCGGGCGTCTCCGCCAGGAGAAGCCTACACTGACGCACTTGCGAGTAGGAAAGGGAAAGGAGCACCAAAAGGGTGCATATTATATTGAAAATCATTAGCATGTGCTTTATATTATATAGCCATGCTTAAGGAAGAGAAGCTTAAGGAGTTTATAGAAGCCTGCAAGCACGTGGGGCTAAAGATAACGCCACAAAGGGTCGCGGTCTACGAGGTGCTTCTCAGTAGGGATGACCACCCTACGGTGGAGGATATATACAACGAGATAAAGAAGAGATATCCCTTTGTATCTCTGGCTACTGTATACAGGACGGTGGAAACCCTTGAGGAGCTCGGTTTTGTGAAAAAGGTGGCTTACTGGGGTGGCTCTTTGCGTTACGATGCCAACATAAGCGACCATCACCATCTTATCTGCACTCAATGTGGAGCCATAAGAGATGTGGAGTTTTGCATAGATTGGATGCCACCCGCCCGTATGGAAGGTTACAAGGTGCACAACTATTCTCTTCACATCTACGGAGTGTGTCCCAAGTGTCAGGCGAGGGAAAATTGAAGGTTTACTCAGAAGAAGAGATAAGGGAAAGGCTGGGAGCTCTGCCCCAGTGGCACTACGAAGAGGGCTACCTGACCAGAGAATATTCCACAAAAAACTGGAGAGAGACCAGTTTTCTTTTCAACGCAATAGCGAGCCTCGCGGAGGTCCACTGGCACCATCCTGACCTGGAAGTTAGCTATAAAAAGCTTAAGGTTAAGCTCCTTACCCACGAAGCAAAGGGTATAACGGACAGGGACTTTGAGCTTGCAGGTGAAATAGAAAAGACGGTCTCACTTTTAGCAAAAAGGTGGTATAATATATAAACTCAAAGGAGCCGTAGTTCAGCCCGGTCAGAACGCCGGCCTGTCAAGCCGGAGGGCGCGGGTTCAAGTCCCGTCGGCTCCGCCATTCAATTGTTTAAAACTCTATCTGGAGAAGGTTACTGGTGTTTTATAATCTTGTCTAATGTCAAGGATATTGATTAAGAAGGCAAGGCTCGTGGACCCATCTCAGCATCTTGACCGGACTGGGGATATACTCATAGAAAAGGGTCGCATAAAGGCTGTAGGAGAAGACCTTTTTGAGCTTGAGGCTCAGGTAATAGATGCTCGTGGGCTCGTTGCATCTCCCTCCTTCGTGGACCTTCATGTTCACCTGAGGGACCCGGGGCAGGAATACAAGGAAGACCTGGGGAGCGGTATGAGGTGTGCGGTAGCGGGTGGTTTTACCACTCTGGTGTGCATGCCCAACACTACCCCGCCCATAGATACGCCAGAGGTGGCACAATACATACTGAGAAAGTCCGAAGACCTGGGACTTTGCAGGGTTCTGCCTGCGGGTGCTATAACGAAGGGTAGAAAGGGAAAAGAGCTCGTGGACTTTTACGCCTTAAAAAGGGCTGGCTGTGTTGCCTTTACCGACGACGGCGCGCCCCTCATGGATTCAAAGCTTATGGAAAGGGCTTTGGAGCTTACCGCCCAGCTGGGTTCTTTTGTGATGAACCATTGCGAGGACGACAGGCTTGCCTATGGGCACATAAATGAGGGTTATGTCAGCTCTTTGCTTGGCATAGCCTCGAGGTCTGCCTCTGCGGAGGATGTTCTTGTAGCTCGTGACTGCATACTTGCCTACCACACGGGTGGACACATCCACCTGCAACACCTGAGCAGTAGTCTTTCTTTGGAGCTTGTAAGATTTTTCAAAGAAAAGGGGGCAAGGGTTACCTGTGAGGTAAACCCCTACCATCTTCTTTTCACCGAGCGTGAGCTTTTGAGCTCTTACGCCCTTGCGAAGGTAAACCCACCCTTGAGGAAGGAAGAGGACAGGAAAGCACTTCTTGAGGGTCTAAAAGAGGGCACCATAGACTGTATAGCCACAGACCACGCGCCCCACGCAGTTTGGGAAAAGGGGCAGATAGAAAAGGCAATGCCGGGTATGATAGGGCTTCAGACCGCACTGCCTATGATGCTTGAGCTCGTAAGAGAAGAGGTTATAAGCCTCTCGAGGATGGTGGAGCTCCTGTCCTGCAGACCTGCGAGGATACTGGGGATTGATAGCTGTGGAACTCTAAAAGAGGGCACGAGGGCAAATCTGGTGCTCTTTGACCCCGAAAAGGAGTGGGTGCTCGAGGAAAAGACAAACTACTCAAAATCGCAAAACACACCCCTATGGAAAAGAAGGCTTAGGGGTAAGGTTATGTATACCATCTTTGAAGGAAGGCTGGTGTATCAGGATGTTTGAAAGGGTTGGGGTTGTGGGCGTGGGTTTTATGGGGGGCTCTTTTGCCCTTGCCTGTAAAGAAGCTATAAACTGTCAGCTCTTTGGCGTGGACATAAACCCGGAGGCCATAAAGAAGGCAAAGGAATTGGGGGTCATAGACGATGGGGCTAAGGACATAAGGGCTCTCGGGGAGTTTAAACCCGAGCTTCTGGTTCTTGCCACGCCAGTGAGGACTTTCCTTTCCATAGCTCAAAGCCTCGTGGAGGTTATAGGTCAGGACTGTATAGTCTCTGACCTTGGTTCAGTGAAGGGTAGTCTGGTATACAGGATGGAGGGTCTTCTTAATGGCAGGTTTGTAGGTGGTCATCCTATAGCAGGCACGGAGAAGGCAGGCGTGGAAAACGCCCTGAGAGACCTCTTCAGAGGGAAAAGGTTTATACTTACGCCCACGGACAGGACATGGCAGGAGGCAAAAGAGAAGATAAGGGGTCTTTGGGAAAGGTTTGGTTCTCTTGTGGAGGAGATGGACCCATACCTTCACGACTTCGTCTTTGGTGCGGTTTCACACCTTCCCCATGCGGTAGCCTTTGCCCTTATACACGCCATAGAGGGTCTCAGCGGTGAGGTGAACCTCTTTAGGTATCCCGGAGGAGGCTTCAAGGACTTTACGCGCATAGCGGCCTCAGACCCCATCATGTGGAGAGACATATTCCTCGAAAACGCTCAGGAAGTGCTTAGAAGTATGGATGCCTTTGTCACCTCCCTTAAGAGGCTTAGAGAGCTCATAGAGGGGGGTGAGGAGGAGGAGCTTACGCGTTATCTGAGCCTCGCCAGCAACCTCAGGAGGAGCTTGGGTTAGATGGAAAGGCTGAACCCTTCTCAGGAGAGGGTGGTGAGACACTTCGGGAGACCCCTTCTCGTGGTAGCGGGTGCAGGCTCGGGAAAGACAAAGACCCTCGCCCACAAAGTGGAGTTTCTCCTAAGAGAAAAGGGCATAAGCCCAGAGAGAATACTTGCCATCACCTTCACCAACAAGGCAGGAAAAGAGATAAGGGAGAGGGTAAAGAAGGTAGTGGGCGTAGAGCTCCCTTGGGCTGGCACCTTCCACTCGGTGGCACTGAGGGTCTTGAGGGAAAAGGGTAGTGCGGTAGGTCTTTCGCCCGGCTTTAGCCTGCTCTCTGAAGGCGACAAGGCAAGGCTCATAAAGAGACTGTGCCAGTCCGCAGGCGTAAACCCTGAAAAGTTCAAAGCCTACATATCAAAAAGGGTTGAGGACCTGGGTGAAGAGAACCCAAACCTCGAACCCCTCTTTGAAGAATACCTCAAAACACTGAAGGAGATGAACCTTTTAGACTTTAGCGGTCTTATGCTCTACCTTTACAGGCTACTTACAGTAAATCCTCTAATTAGGGACAACTTTGACTTTCTTCTTGTGGACGAGTTTCAGGATACGAACACGGTGCAGTATAAGATAATAAAGCTTCTTTCAAAGGAGAACCTGTGCGTGGTAGGAGACCCAAACCAGTGCATATACGAGTGGAGGTTCGCCCGCCCGGACAACATACTACGCTTTAAAGAAGACTTTAGTCCTGATGTGATAAAACTTGAATACAACTACCGCTCAAAGCCTTACATACTCTACACCGCAAACGCAGTGCTGGAGGCTTCGCAGGCGGAGTGGAAGGAGCTCGTGCCCGTCCTTATACCTACCAGAGGAGGAGAAGAGAAGCCAGTGGTGAGGAGGTTTGAGAAAAAAGTTGAAGAAGCCCTCTGGATTGCCAACAAGGTTAAAGAACTGCTCGGACGCTATAAACCCTCTCAGGTGGCGGTGCTGGTAAGGGTAGGACACATCACCGAGCCCATAGAGAGAGCCTTTCACCATCTGAGGGTTCCTTACAAAGTAATAGGTGCGGTGCGTTTTTTTGAGAGGGCGGAGGTAAGAGATGCCCTTAGCTTCCTCAAGGTTCTCATAAACCCGAGAGACCGCCTTAGCTTTTCAAGGGCTTTAGAGGTAGCCACGAGAGGGCTTGGGGAAAAGACGCTGGAGCTCCTGTTTGAGCTTGGCAAGGGAGACTGCCTTGAAGGCTCAAGGCTCGCCCTCAAGAGCCTTCCACAGAGCAAGTCTGTGGAGCTTTACAGCTTCCTTAAAAAGCTCCTTAGACTAAAAAGAGACCTTGAAAACTATCCTTCCGCCCTTGAGGAATTTCTCAACGCAGTGGACTTTTGGGGCTATTTAGTGGAGCAATACAAAGAAGACAAAGAAAGAGAAGAGAACGCAAGGGAGCTCCTTAGGTATCTCAGGCAAAAGCACTCTGAAGGCTACAGCCTTGAGGAGGTCTTTCAGGAGATAGATTTCCTTTTGGAGGAAGAGAGCGAAGAAGGCGCGGTCAGGATAATGACCATACACGCCAGTAAGGGGCTTGAGTTTGAAGTGGTCTTCCTGCCAAGGTTGGAAGAGGGCATCCTTCCTCACGAGAAGGCTCAAGAAAGTCGAGAGGAGCTGGAGGAGGAGCTAAGGCTTTTCTACGTGGCAATTACCAGAGCAAGAGACCTTCTCCTTATGAGCTATACGAAGGAGTCAAAGCCCAGTAGGTTTTTGTCTTACATACCCAAGGGTTTTCTTGACCTCTCCGCCTTTGCGAGGAAGAGGACTAGCTACATGCCAGAGCTGAGAAGCCTCCATACTCTGAAGGTGGGCGACAGGGTTTGCCATGAGGTTTTCGGCGAGGGAGTGCTGGTCTCTTTGGAGGGTTCAAAGGCGGTGGTGGACTTCAGTGGCAAGCACAAGAGCATCCATACCGCCTTCCTAAAGCCTGTGGTATAATTGAGCTATGCAAAGACCGACGAAGGTTGCCTGGAGCATAACCCATCAGGAGTTTACGGTAACCGACTACTACTACTTTTCCATACTTCAGAGGGCGGCCGAAAAGAGGGGGCTGGTGGTAGAGGAAGTGGATAACTGGGAAAAGCTGTCCGACTACCACACCATCGTCTTCAACTACCCAGAGATACCCTTCACGGAGGAAGAAGCCCATCAGGTGGAAAGGTGGGTTTGGGAAGAGGGTAAAAAGGTGCTTCTCTTAGGATACTACAAGAACGAAGACCGCATAGCGGATACCTGCAATACCCTTGCCCGTAGGTTTGGCATGGAACTGAACCCCGACCAAGTCACAGATGATGTGAACAACCACCAAGGAGACCCCTACTTTGTGGTTACTTCAAAGATAAGGAGGTATAACAGAAACGAGAGGAACGAGGTCAGCGTAAACCGAGTTATGCTTGCCTGCAGTGCTTCCATAAAACCCCTCATGCCCGACATAAAGGTGGTGGTGCGCGCAGAGGATACCGCCCGCTCTAACATGGAAAACTATACCCTTCTTATTGCGGAACAGCTTGCACCCACCAGCGGGGGCTACTTCTGTCTTGCAGGCACTTGCGTCTTTTGGGACAACTATTCTATAAACCTATACGACAACCTTGAGTTTTCTTTGAACCTGTTGAGACATACACCGCAGCTCAGGCTGGAGGGTGGTAAAGAGGTAAAGTTTGAACTTTAAATAAGAGAAAAGGAGGGTCCTATGGATGCCTTTAGGATGGTAGAAGACTTTCCGGGACAGTTTAAGAGGCTTGAATGTGAAAGCCTTGACCCACAGGGCTACAGGGGTGTGGTCTTCAGCGGTATGGGTGGCTCGGGTATAGTGGGCGACTTTATGAGGCTTTTTGTAAAGGCAGATGTTCCACTGCTTTCAGTCAGAGGCTACCAGCTACCGCCTTTTGTAGGAGAAGGTTGGCTCGTAGTGTGCACCAGCTACAGCGGAAACACGGAGGAAACCATAAGCACTTTGGAGGAAGCTCTTAAAAGGGGCGCAGGGGCCGTGTGCGTCAGCTCCGGGGGTAAGCTCAAAGAGATAGCCCAGAGAGAGAGGCTTAGGCACCTACCTCTGCCAGAGGGCTACCCCCCAAGATACGCGCTGGGCTTTATGCTCTCCGCCCTAATGAGCCTCTTCGGAATGGGGGAGGAAGCAGAGAGGTTAGGAGAACACCTTAGAGAGAAGAAGGAAGGGATAAAGGAAAGGGCAAGAGAGCTCTCGGATACCATGTTTACCTACCTTCCTGTGGTTTATGGCACACCTCTGACGGAGCCAGTAGCCTTTCGCTGGAAGACGCAGGTAAACGAAAACTCAAAGACCCTGTGCTACAACGCCTTCCTGCCCGAGATGCACCACAACGAGGTGGTGGGGCTTGACAACTCACAGATAAGAAACCTCTGCAGTTTTGCCCTCCTCTACGACCCCGAAGACCATCCCAGGGTCATAAAGAGGGTAGAGATAACGGAGCACATATTCAGAGAGCTGGGCGTTGTGTTGAAAACTCTTAAAGGTGAAGGTAAGGACCTTAAGGAAAGGCTCCTTTACCTTACCTATCTCGGTGACTGGGTTAGTTTGTATTTGGCAGGGGTATACAGACAGGACCCCTTACCGGTCAGTGTCATAGACTTTATAAAGAAAAGCCTTTCCTGAGTATAATAGAGGCTATGGAACTGAGCTGGCTTATCTTCGGGGCGGTGGTAATTATAGCCCTATTCCTTGACCTTTTTGTCTTCCACCGAAACCCCCATAAGATATCCCTAAAGGAAGCCCTTATGCTCTCCGCCTTCTGGATAGCGGTGGGTGTTGCCTTTGGCGCTTATGTGTATTACACAAAGGGCTATGAAAGGGGTGTGGAATACATGACCGGTTATCTCCTTGAGAAAGCCCTGAGCTTAGACAACATCTTCGTCTTTATACTCATATTCTCCTACTTTAAGGTGCCGGAAGAATACAGACACAAGGTCCTCTTCTGGGGTGTTTTTGGTGCCATCCTTTTCAGAGCCATCTTTATCTTTGCAGGTCTTGAGCTCCTCAAACACTTTCACTGGATGATTTACATCTTTGGTTTAATACTTATCGTCTCCGCCATCAAACTCCTGACCACAGAGGAAAAGGAATTCCACCCGGAGCATACCTTGGTATACAGAGTAGCCAAAAGGCTCATACCCATGAGACCACACTACGCAGACGGTAAGTTCTTCCTTAAAGAGGGTGGAAAGCTCTTCGCCACGCCCATGTTCCTTGCCCTTCTTTTCGTGGAGAGCTCAGACATCATGTTTGCCATAGACTCGGTGCCCGCTATTCTCGCAGTATCCAAGGACCCATTTGTAGTATACACTTCCAACATCTTCGCCATACTGGGGCTGAGGTCCCTCTACTTTGCAGCTGCAGGCATACTACCCCTCTTTCATTACCTACACTACGGGCTCTCTTTCATACTTGGCTTTATAGGTGTGAAGATGCTCCTCTCGGACTTTTACAAGATACCCGTTGAGGTTTCTCTTCTGCTCATAGGCAGTGCCATCTTTGTCTCTGTGGCAGCTTCTTTGATAGTGAAGAGAGAAAGCCAGTCCTCTGAATGATTAAGCTCCTTCAGGTGGTGGAAGGTGGGGGCTGGGGTGGGACAAAGGAGCAGACCTATCTCATATCTAAGGAGTTAGCCAAAAGGGGGTTGGAGGTTCACATGGCAATCTCCTTTGGCTACCAGCTTATGCTGGAAAAGTTAAAGGACTACCCCATCAGGTTTCACTTTTTTGAAAACCATCGGGGACTTCCTCGCCTCAACCCCATGAACTATTACAGACTAAGGAGGGTGTTAAAAGAAGAAAAGTTTCACATAGTTATAGCTAACTCACCCCACGCCCTTGACTTTCTTAGAATAGCCCTTGCCTTCGTGGGGGATAGACCCAAAGTAATAGCCTACAAGAGGACGGGTAGGAGCTCCGGTCTCTTCTCAAAACTTCTAAAATACGCCTTTGCGGACCGCATCGTGGTCGTGGACAGAAGGACTTTTGAAAGGCTAAAGGGTGAGGGCTTTTTTCCCGAGAAGCTCCGCCACATACCCAGCGGTATTGACCTTCAGAGGTTCAAACCCTTAGGAAGAGAAAGGGCTCTGGCAAAGAGAGAAGAGTTGGGTATAGACCAGGATAAAAAGGTCTTCATAAATGTGGCAAACTGGAACCCAGAACACAAGGGTCAGCCTCTTTTGATAGAAGCCTTTGCGAGGCTCAGGTGTCCAAAATGTCTTCTTGTCCTTGTTGGCATAGGCACGGACATAGAAGCCCCAGCCTACGCCCGGAGGTATGGTCTTGAGAACAACCTGCTTGCACTTGGCTTTAGAGAGGACATTCCGGAGCTCCTGAACATGTCGGACTTTTTCGTCTTTTCCTCTTACTTTGAAGGTATAGCGGGGGCGGTGCTTCAGGGAATGGCCTGTGGTAAGGTGGTCATCTCCACGCTGGCAGGTGGCATAGGTGACTACCTCAGAGATGGAGAAAACGGCTTTGGGGTCCAGGTGGGTGACATAGAAGGTTTTGTGGAAAAGTTAAAGCTTGCCCTTCATCTGAACAAAGAGGAATACGAAAGGCTTTCTCAAAGGGCAATAGAGACAGCTCGGGAATACTCTATAGAAAGAACCGTGGAGGGATACCTTAGGCTCTTCAGCGAACTGCTGGGTGGAACCTCAAACCCTCAAAGTATTCCATGAAGGCTCTATTTACGAAGAGGCTTCCGTCCTTAAAGAGTAGAAGGACGCCCACCTGCGAGTTTTCTTTGAGAAACCTTTCTCTACTGCTATCGTCCATCGCAAGGAGAGCTGTCTCAAAGGCGTCAGTAAGGGTGCAGTCTTCGTAAGCCACCGTTGCCTGAAGGAGGCTGTTTTCTTTTCCGAGGATGTGTTTTCTAAAGTAGTTACCCCCCGTAGAAAGGCAAAGGTCCCTCACATTGTATCCCTCCGCCAACAGACCACCGCCCATTGGATTAAAGACCCCAAGAAGTCTCCTGTGTCCCCAAACCTTCAGGTCGCCCGCTATTGATATAAAGCCCCAGGGGGTGCGGAGCTCTTCGTAAGCCTTTTGCACTGCGTAGCCCTTACCTATACCTCCAAGGTCCACTGCCATACCCCTTTCCATCAGACAAACCTTTTTCCCCTCCACTATGAGCTTTCTGTAGTCTATGAGCCTTTTCGCCTCCTGCTCCTCCAAAAGCCCATTTCTCTTGAAGTTTATGGTGTAGCTCCCTACCGTTATGTCAAAAAAGCCGTATGTTTTCTCTGAAACCTCAAGGGCTTTCTTTATGACCTCAAGGGTTTCCTCCGATACCTGCACGCACCCCCTTCCTGCCATCTCCCCTATCCTCCGAACCTCCGAACCTTCTATGTAGTCAGAGAGCTTCTCTTCTAAGCTCTTCATGTATCTGTAAGCTTCGTATGCCTTTACCTCCGGGAGCTCTATAAGGGCGTATGTTCCCATAAGGTAAAAGAACCTTTCCTGAGAAAAGGCAAAGGATAGCATGAGAAGAAGTAAAAGGGTCATTTTCTCCTTTGCTGTTTTGTGGGCTTTATTGGTGTAACCTTTACTTCAAGGTCTTTCATAACCACCCTTACTGGCTTTGCCTTTCCACCCTCAAAGAGAAAGCTGAGCATAGGAACTTCCTGAAGGGCAGAGGATATCTCCTCGTCGGTCAAAAGCCCGTTCACAAAACCCATAGCAAGTAAGGCGGGTTGTAGGACCAGGCTCGGTCTTTTTTCATACCTTAGCACCCTCCTAAGGTCTTCGGTAAAGTGGGTCTGAACCTCTTGAGGTGGTCTTTCTCCGAAGTAAGCCATGTATACATGGAAGGGCTGTAGGGTCTTAAGCCTTTCCTCAAGTCCTTCCCCACCCTTTAGGTAGTAGGCTTCCACTCCCAGGGTCTTCAGAGATGCCACAAGAGAGGCGGAGAAGAGGGCACAGAGGTCGGAGGTTTCCATGTATACTACTGCCACGCGCTTGTAGCCCATACCTCTGAGCTCCTTCGCAATCTCTACGCTTGCGTTTATCCTTGAGTTAGCCCTCTCAGGAAAAAGGAAGGGGTTAACCTGCTGTGCATGGGTAAAGCCCAAAAGAGTTAGGGCAAGGGCTATAGAAAACATCAACCTTTCCATGGATATCTATTATAACACGGTGGTTTTTTAAGAGCTGAGGAAGCCTTTATTGCTCCACCTCTCTCTTTCTCAGGAGTGCAAGTTTTTCCTTTATCTCTACCAGTTTGAGAAAAGCTTGAAGGGGTGTAAGGTGGGCTATGTCTGTATGGTAAAGCTCCTCAAGTATAAGCCTTTCCTCCTCTTGAAGGCTTTCTCTGTAGAACCTTTCAAGGACGGGAAGGGTTTTGGAGCCTTGAAGCTCCTGAAGTATCTCCTCCGCCCTCTCTATGACCTCCTTGGGTAGTCCAGCTCTTCTGGCTACCCTTACACCAAAGCTCCCCTCCGCACTGCCGGGTCTGAGAAGATAAAGAAAGTTTATCTCCTCTCCCTCTTTGCTCACTGCCATGTGGTAGTTCTTCACGCCCCTCTTTTCCACCTGCGTAAGTTCCAAAAAGTGGGTTGCCATTAGGGTCCTTGCTCCTACCCTTTCCACTATGTATTCAAGTATAGCCCTGCTTATGGCTATGCCATCGTAGGTGGAGGTCCCGCGCCCTACCTCGTCAAGCACTATGAGACTCTTAGAGTCTGCGTTGTTTAGTATGTTAGCAACTTCAAGCATCTCGTTCATAAAGGTGGAAACACCAAGGGCAAGCACATCACCCGAACCTATGCGGGCGTGGATGGAAGATATGAGCCCCACCGTGGCAGACTTGCAGGGAAGGAAAGAGCCCATGTGAGCCATCAAAGCCAGAAGGGCGGTCTGTCTTATATAGCTGGACTTACCCGCCATGTTTGGTCCCGTTACTATGAGCAGGAGGTTTTCTTCGTCCATACGCGTGTCGTTTGGGCAGTAGGTCTTTACGTATTCCTCTATCACAGGATGCCTGCCCTCTCTTATGTAAAGGACTTTGTCCTCAACCATGGAAGGCTTTACCCACCCCTTTTCAAGTGCCACAGTGGCGAGGCACTGAAGGTAGTCAAGCCACCCCAGCCACCGTGCGTTCTCAGCGAGCTCCTCCACCTTGCTAAGAACCCTCTCCCTAAGAGAGAGAAAAA
>JANWWH010000035.1 GCA_025056375.1 Aquificaceae bacterium | reverse complement strand
ATACTTGAAGGGTCTTCCTAACTTTTTTGTTTGATTGTGCTTTGGTTATGCGTTAAGGATTTCTGGGTCAATGAGGATTTCTCCTCTTCTTATTCCGCTCCATAAGGCTATTTATCCTACAGGTCTATATTAGACACCGCACCCTCGAAAGGCTGAGAAGGTTCACGAGAAGCCTCCTCTCTATGACCTCACCTTCCAGGCTGGTTCATGTAGCCAGAAGTATTCTTCTCTCTCCGGTCCTGTGGAGAGCATGACTATACGCACCTTGAGGTAGCTTTCTATAAACTGAAGGTATTCCAGAGCTTCTTGGGGAAGTTCAGAAAAACTTTTTGCACTGCGCGTATCTCTCAGCCAGCCCTTAAAGCTTCTGTAGACGGGTTTTACCCTTTGAAGGGTATCAAGTCCTGCAGGGAAGTGTTCTATAAACCTACCATCCACCTCGTAAGCGATGCAAGCTTTTACCTCCTCAAAATCATCCAACACGTCCAGCTTGGTGAGCACGAGCCCGTCCAAACCGTTTACCTCCACCGCGTGCTTTAAGGCTACCAGGTCAAGCCATCCACATCTTCTGGGTCTTCCTGTGGTAGCACCGTATTCTCTTCCCCTCTCTCTCAATCTTTCTCCTCTTTCCTCCAGGAGCTCTGTAGGAAAGGGACCTTCTCCTACCCTTGTTGTGTAGGCTTTGGAAACTGCCCAGAAGTTTGCCCTTGAAAAGTATGCCGGCGGGAGACCTGTGCCGTTAGATAGACCAAGAGCGGAGGCGTTGGAAGAGGTTACATAAGGATAAGTGCCCATATCTATGTCTAACATGGTGCCTTGAGCACCTTCAAAAAGCACTTTACCCTCAAACTGTAGGAGCCATCGGGTTGTATCTGTAACCCTTTCCCTTATCTTTCCGTAGTTTTCTCTGGTCTTGTCAAACATCTCCTCCAAGTCCAGAGAATGGTTCTCACAGTATACTTTTTCACAAAGGTCCTGAACGAACTCCAGGTTTTCCTTCATAAGTCTGTAGGTTCTGTCTGGGTCCTCAAGGTCGCAGAGCCTGATACCCTTCCTCCCATACTTGAACATGTAGGAGGGTCCTATGCCCCTCAACGTGGTGCCTATCTTACCTTTTTTTTCAAAGAGAGCATCCAGAACCTTGTGGTAGGGCATTACCAAATGTGCCCTGTCGCTGATGAATATCCTGTCCCAAACCTTTAAACCCCTACTTTCCAGCTCCTCTATTTCCCTCACCAGAAGTTCCAGGTCAACCACCATGCCCTGAGCTACCACGCCCAGCGTGTGCTCGTGGAGTATGCCCGTAGGTAGTAGGTGAAGCACAAACTTTTCACCACCTACCACCACCGTATGTCCTGCGTTGCTACCCCCTTGGTATCTCACAACTGCGTCAAAGTCTGCGGAGAGAAGGTCCACCACCTTTCCCTTTCCTTCGTCGCCCCACTGGGCACCCAGAATAACCAAGTTTTCTTTCATTGAACCGCCCCCTGTAGCTCGTCCACCTTTTCTTTTATAGCCTTCAAAAGCTCTCCTATACCCCAGCCCTTTACCGCAGAAACCACGACGGACCTGCTTTCCATAAAGGCGGGCTCGGTAAGATATTTTATGTCTTCTTCCTTATCCACCACTCTGTCCGCCTTGTTGAATACATAGATAACTGGTTTCTCCTCCGCGGACAGGTCTTTAAGTATCTCCCTTACCACCTTTACTTTATCAAGCCAGTTTCTGTCGGACAGGTCTATCACATGGAGGATGAGGTCCGCCTCTTGCACCTCTTCAAGGGTTGCCTTAAAGGATTCTATGAGCTCCGGTGGTAGTTTTCGGATAAAGCCGACCGTATCGGTGATGAGCACCTTTATGTCCGGAAAGAGAAAGCGGGCGGAGGTGGTAGTGTCGAGGGTAGCGAAGGGCATATCCGCCACAAGAGTATCTCTGCCTGTCAGAAGCTTAAGAAGGCTTGACTTTCCTGCGTTAGTATAACCAACAAGGGCAACCTTAACCACCCTCAGCTCTCCCGAGCTCTCCCTTCTTTTTCTTTGTTCCCTCCTCTGTCTCTTTATATCTTCCAACTCCTCTTTTATCTGCTGTATCCTCTTCTTTATCCATCTTCTCCTTATCTCTGCTTCTTGCTCACCGGGACCTCTTGTCCCCACACCACCACCGAGACGAGATAGCTCCTTACCTTTTCCGTAAAGCCTCGGAAGCTCGTAGGTAAGCTTTGCAAGTTCTACCTGAAGTTTTGCGGTCTTTGAACGCACGCGCCGAGAAAAAATTTCCAGCACGAGGTCCGCACGGTCCATAACCTTCTTACCTATGGACCTCTCAAGATTTGACACCTGAGAAGGGCTCAAAAAGGCATCAAATATAACCACTTCCGCATCTGTGCCTTCCACCACCTGCTTTATCTCCTCTACCTTGCCCGCGCCCACATAATATTTAGGGTCTGGATGACTTTTCTTTTGAGTTATGTATCCGATACAGTGACCCCCTACAGCCCTGACCAGTTCTTTGAGTTCTTCCAGCGACTCTCTCTCTTCCTGCTTTCCCGTTTCCAAAAGGCTAACCAGAAGGCTCTTCATTAACCCCCTTGCACCATGGTGCTCATAGTGTCACTAAGTTTTCCAATACACATTTCCTCTTCACCCGATTTTTATATTATAATAACCTCTGCGGTTCAAGTCAACGCGGGAGGTAAGGATATGCTAACTCTTGTCCTTGTTATTCTTATGTTTGTCGGAGCACAAAGCTCTATTGCTCAGCCTGCCTCTCTGTGCCTAAGAATGGTGGAACTTGGTATGTATGCAAGAGCGGTGACGGAGGGTGAGAGATTGCTCAAATCAGGATATAGAGATTACTATACCTACAGCTGTCTTGCAGAGGCTCACGAAGGCATGGATAATTACAGTTTATCTATCAAGTATACCTTAAGGATGCAGGAAAGAGCTACAAGTAAACCTCAAAGACTTTTGACTTTTATAAGGCTGGGTCGTCTCTATAGCCTTATCGCTGATTATGGTAAATCTCTGGAAAGTTATAACAGAGCTCTGAGCATATCCAGGGATATCAAGTCAACAAGTATGGAAGTTTTTGTCCTGAATCAGATTGCAGAAACCTACAGGAAAATGAATGACTATGCAAAGGCTATAATCTCCTACAACCAGATTTACAACATGCTGGAAGATAACAGAGAAAAGTTGAAAGTTATGGAAAAGCTCGCTGATACGCTGGTGCTGACTAAAAAGTACGAGGATGCTATAAAGGTTCTCGATTTAGCCATCGTGCTCTCTATAGAAATAAATGACATGAAGGCACTCACCAGAACATACATAAATATGGGTAGTGTGTATAGGTCTATGGGTGAAAGAACGAAGGCATACCAAAGCTTTAATGAGGGCGTCCAGAACGCCCAGGTCATAGGTGACAGATTGATGCAGGCGGTAGCACACGAACAGCTCGGAGAAATGGAACTTGAAGAGTTAGATTTAGAGAAGGCAGAGAAAAGCTTTCAAACTGCAAGACAGCTCTACTCTTTGGAAGGAAAAAGGGCAGAAGTCAAAAGGATAGGAGAAAAGCTGGAGATAATAGAAAGCTTTAAGAGGTTGAAACACGCTCTTTGAAAAGCCTTTATCGGACTTAAAACCCCTCTCAGGGCTATAAGTTGAAAGTCTTAAGATAGCCCGCCTTACGCTCTGCGTAAGCTCAATATTTAAACGCCTTTCGCTAACCCCCCTGCACTATGGTGCTTATGGCGTGTTTGTATATTAGGTTTGGCTCACCTTCCACTTCAAGGAGTATGGTGTATTTGTCGTGGTCCAGGACTTTACCAGTTATCCTGTTACCCCTTGTGAGGAATAGGGTTATAGTGGCGGACTTTCTCTTAAGCTCCTCTATGTATTCATCTTGCAGGTTCGTGTTCTTCTCCATAAACATCTCACTTACCTCCTTAATAAATTATAAGGTTTTTTCTAAAAGGAGTTTAAGCCTTCTAATCTTCATACACCGCAAGGCTTCTCAGGTAGGGGTTAAACTTCCTTTCCTTACCTATGGTAGTCTCCTCGTAATGCCCGCACACCACCAACACGCCATCCTCCAGTTCCTGAAAAACCCTTTTTAGAGACCTTCTTAAGGCGGTTAAGTCTCCACCTGGAAGGTCCCACCTACCCACACCACCCCTGAAAAGGAGGTCTCCTGCTATAAGGACTTTATCCTTCTCCGAGTAAAGACAACAGAGACCAGGCGTGTGCCCGGGAGTATGAATTACCCTGAGCTCTGTTTCACCAAACTTTATGTCCATGCCATCTTGGAGTTCTATGTCTGGCTGAGGACAGGGAAAGCGGGCACCTATTTGTCTTTCAAAGCCTGGCCAGAGGGGGTCCTTTAGTAAAAACTTGTCCGCAGGGTGCATGTAAAAGGGCACATCAAAGAGCTCCTTTAGACCTCCGACCTGACCCACATGGTCTATGTGCCCGTGCGTGGCAACCACACCTACAAGCTCAAAGCCCTCAAGAGCTTCCCTTATCCTCTCAAGGTCTGCCCCCGGGTCTACTACAAGAGCCTTTCCCGTCTCTTCGTCCACCACCACAGAGCAGTTCACAGAAAGAAGCCCCACCGGTAAAACTTTCAGTAGCATCAGAGCCTTATAAGGTCATAAAGCAGATGCGGGAATACACCCAAGAGTAGGACCAAGAAGGAGCAAAGAAGCAGTGTAAGAGCTTCACCCACTGATACTCTCGCAGGCGGAAACCTTCTCTCGCCTTCCTCAAGGAACATAAGCACTATAACCCTGAGGTAATACCCTGCAGACAAGATGCTGGCAAGGACAAAAGCAAAGGCTAAAGGAAGAAGTAGGGTCTCTACAAGACCCATGAAAAGACCCAGCTTACCCACAAAAAGAGCCATGGGCGGGATGCCTATGAAGGCAAAGAGAAAGAGGGCAAAGAGAGAGGCAAGGACTGGGTGCTCTTTGTAGAGACCCTTGTAGTCAAGGAGGTGGTGACTGAAGCCTTCCTTTTTCTCAAGCACGGACATAATTACGAAACTGCCCAGGCTTGCAAAGGCATACAGGCTCACATAGAAGAGAAGAGCTCTCTGAAGGGTTGACTCTACGGTTGCTATACCCAAAAGGAAGTAGCCCGCATGGGCTATGGTGGAGTAGGCGAGAAGCCTCTTTACTGACCTTTGCACGTAAGCTACTGCGTTGGCGTAGAACATGGAAAGCAAAGAGAGAACTGCTAACAGTAAAAGCCACTGTTTAAGGTGGTGAAAGTAAGTTAGGAGCTGAACGAAGAAAAAGTAGAGGGCGACCTTTGGTGCGGAAGAAAGGTAGCCCGTTACTGGCGTGGGGGCACCCTCGTAGGCATCCGGCGTCCAGAAGTGGAAGGGGACGGCAGAGGCTTTTAGGGCAAGGGCGGAGAGGATGAGCAAGAGGGAGAGAGTAAAGAGGCTGTTCTCATCCCTGTATTCTTTTAGGAAAAGGCTTCCCGTGCTGGCGTAGTAGAAGGCGGAGCCAAGAGAAAACATAGAGGTTGCCACCGCACCCATAAGAAGATACTTAAAACCCGCCTCTTTTGAAAGGTATTCCTCTCTGAAGAGGGATACAAGGAGATACATGCTTATGCTGGCAAGTTCAAGGGAGAGTAGGGTAAGGACCAGGTTTGCGGAGGACATGAGCAGAGAAAGACCGAGGGTAGCTACGAGGGGGATATAGGAAAGCTCGGTATAGACCGAGCCCTTCTTCTCGTAGTAGTCCTGCATGGCAAAGAGAGAAAGACTGGTAAGGACATACAGGACAGCCTTTCCCAGAAGGTTTACTGCGCTAACCTCAAAAAGGTCAAAAAAACCCTTTGCAGGGTGCTGGACAAGGAAAAGGCTCAACAGAGAAAAGACCGGCACCAACGCAGACATGTAAAGAAGGGTTCTGTAGTGCTTTTTGCTGGCAAAAAGGTCAAGGATAAAGACGAGGAGTATACCCAGCGAGAGGGTCAGCTCAGGGATAAGGATATTCCAGTTCACCTTTAACCTCCAAGCACATATTTAGAGGTTTGCTCAAGGATTTTAACAAAGGGGTAAGGATAGAGCCCCATAAGAAAGGCAAGGACTATGAGGAGAAGAAAGGAAAGGGTGTGGTGGGTTTCAAGGTCTTTAAGGTGCTTCCACTTTTCAAGCCTGTATTCAGAAAGGGTCTCCTCCTCAAACATGACCCTCTTATACATGTAGAGAAAGTAAACCGCAGAAAGCACCACTCCAACGCCTGCTACGAAAGCCCAGAGGGGGAAGTTTTTGTATGTGCCGAGGAAGACGAGAAACTCAGCCACGAAGCCCGCAAGCCCAGGAAAACCTATACCCGCAAGCCCGGAGAGCATGAAAAGGACCGCCAGCTTTGGCACGTATCGGGCAAGCCCTCCTAAGTCCTCCATATGGTAGGAATGAACCCTATCGTAGATAAAGCCCGCGGACATAAAGAGAGCTCCAGAGGAAAGCCCGTGGGCAACCATCATGTATATAGCTCCGTTGAGGGCATTGAGGTCCATAGCAAAGGTGCCGAGGGTCACTACGCCCATGTGACTTATAGAAGAGTAGGCTATAAGCCTTTTGATGTGGGTCTGGGCTATTGCCATCATGGCGGCGTAGATTATGGCTACCACGCTGAGGAAGAAGATAAGGGGAATAAAATGTTTGCTTGCCTCAGGGAAAAGGGGCAGGGAGTAGCGAACAAAGCCGAAGGTTCCCATCTTTAGAAGCACCGCAGCCAGTATCACTGAGCCTGCGGTTGGTGCCTCTACGTGGGCATCCGGAAGCCAGGTGTGGACGGGCCACATAGGTATCTTAACCGCAAAGCCAAGACCGAAGAGGAGAAAACCCGCAATCTGAAGCATTAGAGGATAGGAAAAGCCTAAGTGGAAGGTGTAGTCAAAGGAAAGCTTGCCGGTCATCATGTATCCATAGACCACTATGCTGGCAAGACCGAGGAGGAGAAATACACTTCCGAAGAAGGTGTATACGAAAAACTTGTTGGCAGCGTATACCTTTCTGTCGTGTCCCCAAAGACCTATGATGAAATACATGGGTATGAGCATGCCTTCCCAGAAGAGGTAAAAGAGGAAAAAGTCAAGGGCGGAGAAAACCCCGAGACAAGCGGTTTCAAGGAGTAGAAAGAGAGCAAAGTAAAGATTGGGTCTATCCTCCACCTTCCATGACCAGAGAAAGGCGGATACGAAGACCAGAGCGGTCATCAAGAGCAAGGATATAGCCATGCCGTCCACGCCCACGTGGTAGGAAATGCCCAAAGAAGGTATCCACTCAAGCCTCGTAATATATTGAAAGCCCTGAGCCTGCCAGTTAAAGTTCAGAAAGAGGTAAAGGACCATGAAGAAAACAAGGGAAGAAAGGCTGATAGAGACTACCTTCGCAAACTTCTCCTTTCTGACGAGGGCAACCGCAACCGCACCCACCAAGGGTAGGAATATGGCAAGGTTTAGAAGTAGTTCCATTTTTCACCTCCAAAGAAGGGTCAAAGCAAGAAGCAAAAGAAAACTAAAAGAAAGAGAAAGAACATAAAAGTTTAGTTTTCCCCTCTGCAGTGTCCTGAAAAGACTACCCGTGCTACGCACCGTAGGGTATGTGAGGTTTACAAGACCGTCTATAAGCTGTCTCTCCGCGGTCATGTAGAGTATTTTAGAATAAAAGAGATAACCCCCCGCCAACACATTGTGGTAAAGCCTCTCTGTAAAGAACTGCTCTCTGAAAGTGGTATGCAGAGGCTTGAGGCTCTCGTAAACCCTGTGAGGGTCAACAAAACCCCTCACATACACGAGATAAGCAATGCCTATGCCAGAAAGAGCTACAAAAGTAGACAAAAGGGCTATGTCCAAGTGAAGCTCCTTCTTAACACCCAAAACACCACCATACCAACCCTCAAAAAAGCCAGCTACAACAGCCATCACGGCAAGCAACACCATGGGCACAACCATCACCCCAGGGCTCTCGTGAGGTTCTCCTTCTTGCCTGCCTCTGAAACGCTCCTCTCCGTGAAAAAGAACAAAACCCTCTCTAAATATGTAGTAGGCGGTTAGAAAGCTTACTACAGAGGTCAATACGCCCCACAAAAAGCTCACGTGGTAGGCAGTGGCTATAATAAGGTCTTTGCTCCAAAAGCCCGACAGTGGAAAAACTCCTGCAAGGGCTAAGGCACCTACCAAAAAGCTTGCGTAGGTGGCAGGCATGTATCTTTTAAGCCCACCCGCCTCGTATATCTCGTAAAGATGGTGGTGAAAGGCGTGTATAACTGAGCCTGCAGAAAGAAAAAGCAGTGCCTTGAAAAAGGCGTGAGTAGTCAGGTGAAACATGGCACCCATCTTGTCTCCAAGACCAAGGGCTAAGAACATAAGACCCAGCTGGCTCATGGTGGAAAAGGCTATGATTTTCTTTATGTCCGTGTGAGATGTGGCTGCAAGGGCTGCAAAAAGGGCGGTCAGCCCACCTATCAGAGCTACTACCTTCAAGGACTGGGGTGAGTTTTCAAACATGGGGTAGAGCCTTGCCACCATGTAGACGCCAGCAGCCACCATGGTAGCTGCGTGCAAAAGGGCGGATACTGGCGTTGGACCTGCCATGGCGTTAGGAAGCCACGTATGCAGAGGAAGCTGACCAGACTTTCCTACTGCACCACCAAAGAGCAAAAGGCAGGCAAGACCAAGAAGGGCTTTGTCCACAGCCTGAACTTTACCGAATATCTCGGTTATAGACAAAGTGCCAAAGAGGTAGAAAGTTGCTATGATACCAAAAAGGAAGAGCCAGTCTCCTACTCTGTTTAGGGTGAAGGCTTCAAGGCTTGCGTTGGAGGCTTTTTTCTGGGTGTGGAAGTAGCCAATCAGAAGATAAGAAGCCAAGCCTACGCCTTCCCATCCGAAGAATATGCCCAAGAGGTTGTCTGATAACACTATAAGGAGCATGGCAAAGAGAAAGAGAGAGAGATAGGCGTAAAACTTGAAAGTCCACTGACCGAACAGCTCCTTCATGTATCCTACTGAATAGACGAAGATGAGGGTGGCGACGAAGGTGACCACGGATGTGGTTATTGAGGAGAGGGCATCAAAGTATAGACCAAGGGTAAGGGTGTAGTTGCCGATGGGCATAAAATCGTAGAGCTTGACTGCGAAGGGCTCAGAGAGGGCTTTTGAGGTTGTCCAGAGAGAGAGGAGGAAGGAAAAGGCACCGCCCAGAATACAAAGGACGGCAGATGCCATATCGCCCATTCTTGAGCCAAAAAGTCCTATTAGCAAAAAGGCTATAAGGGGCGAGAGAAGAATTGCCAGTGCTTCCATATTAGTCCCTCAGATGGGTTATCTCAGAAGAGCCTTCGTAACCCCTCAATCTGAAAAGGGCTACGATAAGACCAAGACCCACTGCCACTTCAGAGGCGGCAACCGCCAGAATAAAAAGAGCAAAAACTTGCCCTTCTATACCACCCACAATCCTGTCCACGCTCACAAGAGCAAGGTTCACACCGTTAAGCATGAGCTCTGTGCTTATGAGGAGGGTTATAAGGTTCTTCCTTATGATAACACCCAAAAGACCAGACAAGAACAAAAAAATACTTATGAGCATATAAGCCTTTTCTATGGTCACTCCTCTTTCCTCCCAAGAAGTATGGCTCCTATCATGGCGGTCAATAGTATAACAGAAGCCACTTCAAGAGGAAAGAGGTAGGTAGTGAAAAGGCTCTTGCTCACCTCCTTCACATTGTCCTTTACCTCAAGACCAACCTTGGCAAAGCTTCCCTTAAGTATGGCGTAGGCAAAAAGGGCAAAGCTCACGAGCAAAATAGGAAAACCTGCAAGGAACTCCCTTTTGTAAAAACCTTCAAACCTTTTTACCTTCTCCCAGGGTATGGTGGTTATCACCAGCACATAAAAGACTACGATGGCAACAGCGTAGATGATAAGCTGTAAGCCTGCCAAAAGCTCCGCCCTCAGGTGCAGAAACATGCCTGCCACTGCCAGTATCAAGCTAACAAAGGAAAGAAGGGCATGGATAGGGTTTTTTAGGAAAAGCACGCCCAAAACAGAAAGCACCGCCCAAGTGGAGAGGAAGCCAAATATCAGCCACTCCATTCTATCCTCCCCCAGAGCTTTTCTCGGTGCTGGTCATCTATCCATATGCGGTCTGGCTCTTGACCCCTTCTCTTATTCCAGTCTATGGCATTTAACTCAAGGCTGTCCACCCTTAGCACCGCAGACCTTCTCGTGTAACCCGCAAGCTCGTAAAGGTCCGTCATAGTAAGACAACCCACAGGACAGGCATCCACGCAAAGGCCACAGAAAAGGCAATTAAGGAGGTTCATGTCAAAGCGCGTAACCTTTTTGGAGCCGTCGGGCATCTGCACCGCCTCTATCCTGAAAAGGGTAGGCATAGGACAGGCAGTCTGGCACATGTAACAGGCAACGCACCTACTTTTGCCCTTCTCGTAGCTCATAAACTTCTCTATAGCCTTGAGAGAATCAGGCTCCGTTCCGTCCCAGACAAAGTGCCCGTGAGCTCCTCGGTATCTCTTGGGTGGTGTGAGCTTTTCAATAGGGTAGTTGGTGGTTATGGGCTTGCGGAAAAGGTTGGTGAGGGTCACGGAGAGCCCCTTTAAAAAGTCTACGAAAAAAACAGTCTCAAGAAGGTTGAGAAAGGCTTGCCTACTTACCTTTTTTATACCCATAGTGGGCTATTATTTTAAGCCAAGTTCTTTGCGGAACAAAATTTTATGAGGCGGGTCATTCTACGAGCCTAAGCCCTCTGTAAAACCACTCAACACCAAGAAGACCCCCCTTCTTCTCGTATTCCACCTCTGCCCCTTTGTAAGCCCTTTTGTAAAAGTCCTCTGACACGTCAAAGCCTTCGCACCACCATCTCTCATGGTGAAACCCCTCAAGCCTTACCCTCGGCCCACGCTTGAAGCTGACGCTGACACTTTCTATCCTGTCTCTTATTAACTCTGGCTTTGATGGGTCAAAACGGCCGTTTATGTAGGTAAGAAAGAATAGAGCTATGATTGGGCTACCCATCGCGTAAAAAAAGAGAAGCCTAACAGTGACCCCTCGCCACATGGTCCCACTACCCAGCATAAAAAGGACAAGGGTAGCGTATAGAAGAAAGGGTAGAAACAGCCACTTATAACCAGCCAAAAGAACCTCAACCATACAGATGGGCTGGTAGCGGTAAAAGCCAAGAAGCACGCCGAGCAAGGAGAGCAGAAGGGTTGTAAGCAGTGGTGTTCTTATGGTGAGCCATTCCCTGAGCCCTTCTCTGTAATGACTTGAAGAAGGAAGACCCTCCAAGAGGGCAGGAGAGTCCCTGAATATGCTTAGAGCCTTTGTGACCTTCTCTTTGCCCACTTCCTTTGGCGACCTTTTTATGAACCAGCCCGCGGTAAGCTTCTGAGCCTTTAGCTCCACAAAGTCCACCTGAGCCTCCGAGAACAGCCTCTCCTTCAATCTGCTAAATCCAGAATGTTTGAGAATGCTACTTGCCCATGCCTCTTCCTCGTATTCTAAAAGGAGCCCATCATGGGTTTTGTGGAGCAAGAGTCTGTCCAAAAAATCCTTTTTTCTAAGGCTTATATACCCCACAATGCCTACAAACAAGCTGAGTTTTAGCCTCTGCATGCCGCGAAGGCCGGAGGTGCACAGCTCCACACTTAGCCCATCCACTGCAATCTCCGCCTTTGGGTGTATGAGCCAGCTAAGACCCTTCACTTCTGCACCCATAGACCGATAAAAGTCCAGCCTTTCCCTTACAAAGGTATGGAGGGCAAGGAATAGGATAAGGGCTACACCTAGAAGGGCTATAAAAAGCTCAGGAGACATCCTCCGCCCCTAAATCGTAGCCTCCCACCTGCGTGACCTTTACCCTGAGCACTTCTCCCGCTCTTACCTCTCTTTCAGTCTCTAAGTAGG
The DNA here is from genome assembly GCA_025056375.1 of Aquificaceae bacterium. GTDB lineage: Bacteria > Aquificota > Aquificia > Aquificales > Aquificaceae > Pampinifervens. The sequence continues at coordinate 3,379 of JANWWH010000035.1, read as the reverse complement.
TCTTCCCGTCCACCTCCGGTGCCTGAAGCCACACCCTTCCCACAGGCACAAAGCCAAACTCCTGGTCAAAACCCTCCACGAGGAGCTCCAGCTCCTTACCTAAGAGCTCTCGGTTTTTCCTTAGAGTTATGCCCTCTTGGAGGCTTATTAGCTCTTCCCTTCTTCTTTCCTTTTCCTCCTCTGGCACTGGGTCTCCAAGGCCGTAGGCGTGGGTGCCCTCCTCCTGCGAGTAAGTAAAGATTCCTACCCAATGAAAGTGCCCCTCAAGGAGAAAATCTCTAAGTTTTTTGTAGTCTTCTTCTCCCTCCTCCGGATAACCCACTATAAAAGTGGTGCGAAGCACTGCCTCTGGAAGGGTCTTTTTTATCCTCTCTATTAGATTTCTGACAAACCTCTCATCGTATCCCCTCCTCATACTCTTCAGAACCTTCGTGGAAACATGCTGCAGCGGCAGGTCAAAATAAGGAAGGACCTTTGCAGAGCCAGACACGTAGCTCAGGAGCTCCTCCACCTCCGTAGGATAAAGGTATAAAAGCCTTATCCATCTGATGCCTTCTATCTTCTCAAGGGCTTCCAGAAGTTTTGTAAGCTGTCCCTTGTGGTAGAGGTCCCTGCCGTAGTAGGTGGTGTCCTGAGAGACGATGCAGAGCTCTTTTATGCCTTCCTCTGCAAGATACCTTGCCTCCTCCAAGAGCTCTTCCATGGGCTTTGAGCGATGCCTTCCCCTTATGAGAGGTATGGCGCAGAAGGAGCAGAGCCTGTTACAGCCCTCGGATATCTTCAGATAGGCGTAGGACTTGGGTGTGGTGAGAATTCTCTTTACCTTTCCTCCGCCACCAAGCCCAAGAAACTCTGCCACCTCCTCCCAGCTCTCCGTGCCAAAGTAAGCCATAACCTCAGGTATTTCCCTCTGAAGGTCTTGCTTGTATCTCTCCACTAAACAGCCCATCACTATAACCTTCTTTTTGTGGGCAAACTCCAGTATGGTGTCTATGGCTTCCACCTTTGCGGGCTCAATAAAGCCACAGGTGTTTATAAGAATCAGGTCAGCCCTTCGGGGGTCGCTAACCAGCTCCGCCCCACCAGCCTTAAGCCTTCCCAGAAGCCTCTCTGTGTCCACCAAGTTCTTGGCACATCCAAGACTTATAACGCCTACTTTCATTAGTCTTCCATGTCAAGCTCCGCATCTACCTTGAATACATTAACATTGTGAAAAGCGTCGTGCATAGCATATCTGTTGTAGGGGTTGTTCTTGAGGGCTTCCCTTATCTCGTCTATGCTTTTGCCCTGTGCCTTCATGTTTTTTATATTTTCCCTCAGAAACTGCACATAACCTATGGTGAAATCCACTGCTGACATATCCATGGGCTCGTTGTGCCCTCCAAGTAGCACCTTAGCATCCATCTGTTTTATTCTCTGAAGAGCTTGCAAAAGCCCCTTTGAACTGGCGTTCCTATCTCCCATAAAGGGCACGCGATTAAGCATAACCAAGTCTCCCGTAAAAAGCACCCTTTCCTTGGGCATATAAACAAGCAGGTCATTGTCCGTATGGGCGGGTGGTAGGGGTATTATCTCAAAGCTCTTCTCGCCAACCCTCAAGGATAGCCTTTCGCTCACTACCACATCCGGCGCAACAAGCGTCACACCCTTGAAGAGCTCTCCAAACCTTTGCCTGTTTGCCTCAAGGGCAACCTGAGCATCACCCGACCTATAAAACTCAAGAAGGTTTTTGTGGGCTACTATCTTTGCACCAAGTTCCTTGTAAGTCTTTGCCCCATACCAGTGGTCAGGGTGGTAGTGGGTTATTATGGCATACTTTAGAGGCTTTTTACTTACTCTCATGAGGTTGTCCACGAAGTCCCTTGAGAGCTCTGGCGTGGACAAGGCGTCTATTACCACCCAACCTTCAGCGGTCAGCACCGCAAAGGCGTTGGACATAAAACCTCTGTTTTCTAAAGAGGGCAGGGCATCCATGCCCCTTACCATGTAGATGTCCTTCTGCACCCTCCTAAGCCTCATCTCAGGTGCGAGAGCAAAAGACAGAACAACCAGTAAAAGTAACACTTTCAGGTATCGCACAGTTTATAGTATAATGCACAAAATACGTCGGGTGAGAAATTAAGAGCATGTGCTGTGTCCAATACAGATCTGCAGGATAACATAACCTTATGAAGCGGAGCTGGAGAGATTATAACAAAGACTTAGTAAGAAGAGGAGAAATCCTCATTGACCTCAATCAGACAAAAAAGTTAGGAAGAACCTTCTAGTATTCAAGAGCCCTAATCCTTTTCATACTCTTCTTAAAATACACCCTCAGACTACCCTACAGACAAACAGAAGGCTTTGTAAAAGCTCTCTTCAGAGAAATGGGTATATCTATCCAAACTTCAGAAGCATAGACTACACAGGCATCAAGCTGACAAACAGAGGAGAAGGGCTCAACAAAAAGCAGGGCAAGAAAAAGAGGAAATGCTGGATAAAGGTTCACATTGCACTTGACATAAGCAGTGGCAGGGTATTCCGTATGAAAGTGACTGACAACAGGGCACACGACTGTCAGTGTGCCATAGAGCTCCTGAAAAACTCCATAAAGAAGGCTGAGGCTAAAGGTCGTAAAGTTAAGGAGGTTATAGCAGACACAGGTATAGATAGCCATGAGATATTCAGGTATTTAGGCAGGAAGGGTATAAAGCCAGTTATAGAGGTTAGAGAGGATGGGGTGATTACTGGCAATAGGGCAAGAGATGAGGTGGTGAGGGTGATAAGGAGTGGTGCAGGTATGTTGGTGAGTTGAGGTTATGATGATAAGGATAAGTTATGAAGGGTGGGTGGTGGTGTGTGTTGGAGGATAGTGAAGCTTTTATTTGACACAACCTAAACACAACAAAATTTTTGAATAATAAAAACATTTGCAGTGGGGGGTATCATCGCCCCCCCCTTTAAATTCTTTTATTCTTGAGAAACCACAATGTCCGTAACTAAAACATACATACCTTTGTTTATATCCTGCCCTCTTAGCACAAAAATTAGCTTCGATGGAAGTTTACTCAAAGCCACAGGATCAAGCTGTTCTGTATATACCCTATTGTTATCCACGTATACATCAACGCTGTTACCCTGCTTTCTTAGAGACACCCTCATTATCTTTCCTGCCATGCTAGAATAAGACACTCCTTGTTTTCTCTCACCCATGGGAATAAGGTTGTTGTTCACCCGCATACCCTCAAAAACATGAGCGTTGACCGTGAGTGGACCCTTGTACTTGCCAAGGTGAAATCCAAGAAAATCCATAAGCTCTGCAGTGCTGTAATCACCAAAAGCTACTGTATACTCTATTGCCCAGTTAGCGTTGGGCTTGAACCCATTTATGGCTCTTTCC
>JANWWH010000034.1 GCA_025056375.1 Aquificaceae bacterium | reverse complement strand
TTTTTTGCCACAAAGTCTGTCTCACAGTTAAGCTCAAGAAGGACGCCCTTCTTCCTGTCTTCGGACACGTAGGCGTATATGATGCCCTCCTTTGTCTCTCTGCCTGCTTTCTTGTCCGCCTTGGCAAGCCCCCTTATACGAAGTATCTCCTTTGCCTTTTCCATATCGCCCCCTGCCTCCTCAAGGGCTTTTTTACACTCAAGCATGCCCGCACCCGTCATTTCTCTCAGATTTTTTACCATCTCCGCGCTTACCATTTTATACCTCCTTACTCTTCCTCTATGCCCTTGTCAATGTATTCGTATTTCTCGGACATCTCCATAGCCTTCTCAAAGAGCACCTTTTCCTCCTCTTCCACCGCAATGACCCTTCTCTTGGGCACTTCAACAACCTCGCCCAGGCTTTCTCTTCTCTGTTTGCCTTCCAGAATGGCGTCTGCTACCTTAGAAGTGAGGAGCTTTATGGACTTTATGGCGTCGTCGTTGCCAGGTATGGGGTAGTCTATTAGGTCAGGGTCGCAGTTGGAGTCCGCTATGGCTACCACCGTTATACCTAACTTCTTTGCCTCCTCAAGGGCTATGGCTTCCCTGACCGTGTCCACCACCCATAGGATGGTAGGTAACCTTTCCATGTTCACTATACCCCCGTAGAGTTTCCTGAGCTTTTCCATCTTCCTGCGTAGCTCTCTCACTTCCTTCTTTGGAAGGACATCAAAGACGCCCTCCGATTCCATCCTCTCGAGGGTGTGGAGTTTGAGGATACTTTTCCGGACTGTGCGGAAGTTGGTAAGAAGTCCACCCACCCACCTTTCGTTTACATAGGGCACGCCTGCTCTCTCCGCCTCTTCCTTTATGACGTCCTTTGCCTGCTTTTTCGTGCCCACGAAGAGCACCTCCGCCCCCTGAGCTACGCTGTCCGCCACAAAGTGGTAAGCCTGCTCCAAGTAGACCACTGTTTTGTTAAGGTCTACTATGTGTATGCCGTTGCGGACGCCGTAGAGATAGGGTGCCATCTTGGGGTTCCACCTGCCCTTAGAGTGTCCAAAGTGAACCCCTGCTTCCAAAAGGTCTCTCATAGATATGACTGCCATCTTTACCTCCTTGGGTTTTGCCACCCTCTCCCAAACCCATAAGGGCAACCCAACGGGAAAGGTGCGGTCTTGAGCTAAGATTATAGCATAAGCTGTTCCCTGCTGAAGCGGTATACCCTCTTGCAGAACTTGCAGACCACCTCTGCAGGACCTTCGCTAAGTATGTCTTCCAACTCCTCCTGCTCCAGAAGCATAAGGCTTGAGCGAGCTATCTCCTCACTGCAAGGACAGTAATACTCTACCTCCTTTAGACCTATGAGCCTGGGTTCCATACCTCTAAGTATTTCACTTGCCACCTCCTCAGGTCTCTTGCCCTCGAGGGATAAAGCCCTTACGTTTTCTTCAAGAAGCTCTACGCTTTTTGGGGATACGCCAGAGAGCACCTGCACCAGATAGGCACCCGCTTCTCTAACAGACCCATCCTCCTCAAGAGAAAAAAGCAGCCGCAGGTAGCTTCTGGTTTGCTCCGATTGTTCAAAGTAGAAGGAGAGGGCTTCTTGAAAGTCTCTGCCCACCACTGGCACGATGCTGGTGTAGGGCGTGCCAAGTTTTAGCTCCTTCACCACATTTATAGTGCCCTCACCCCAGCAGTCCTGAGGGCTACCCTCCAGAAAGCCCCTTACCCTTCCTTTGCCGTCCGCCTCTGCCACCACTACACCGCAGGTGTTCTGCATCTTGAAGAGCACCTTCTGGGTTGTGGCATGCTTTACCAGAGAGGTGAGCAAAAGTGCGGACAGGATGGAGTAGCCAAGAGCCTCCGCGGGCTTGCTTCTGAGCTGGTGAAGTCTTCTGGCGCTTTCTGCGGTCCTTCTGGCTCTCAGGGTGTAAACCCTTATGAGCTCCTCCTTCGGCACTGCTACCACCATGTAGTCTCTTTCCTGAAAGTAGTCTCTCAGTTCTCTTTCCGTCTGATTGTTCAAGTCTCTATACATGCTCTATAAAGATAGTTCACACATTGAACCTGAAGTAGACTATGTCGCCGTCCCTTACCTCGTATTCCTTGCCCTCAAGCCTCACAAGACCCAGCTCCTTCGCCTTAGCCATAGACCCCACTTTAATGTAATCTTCGTAGTTTATCACCTCTGCCGCTATAAAGCCCCTTTCAAAGTCCGAGTGTATCTTGCCAGCCGCTTGCGGAGCTCTCGTTCCCTTCTTTAAGGTCCAGGCTCTCGTCTCCTTTTCCCCTGCGGTGAAAAAGGTTATGAGCTCTAAAAGTTTGTAGGCTTCCCTGATGAGCTTGTTCAGTCCCGGTTCCTTTAACCCATAGGACCGGAGGAGCTCTTCCTTTTCCTCACCTTCCAACCCTATGAGCTCCTCTTCAAGCTTTGCACATATAAGCACCGCAGGTGCTACCTCTTCTTGGGCATACTTGAAAACCTTTTGACTCAGTGGGTTTCCTTCCGGCAGGTCTCTCTCCCCCACATTCGCCACATACAGCAGAGGCTTAAGGGTAAGAAGAAAAAGGTTCCTTCTGGCGTAGTCTAAGACCTCTGCGGGTAGCGTGTGTGCGTGCCTTCTGAGAGGTTCCATGTCTTCAAGTATGGGTTTAAGTGCCTTTAGGGCTTCCAGCTCTTCACGAGATTTTTTGTCGCCCAGCCTTGCCATCTTCTCCACCCTCTCCAGCCTCTTCTCCACCGTTTCCAGGTCCTTGGCTATAAGCTCTAAGTCTATTATCTGAGCGTCTCTAACTGGGTCTACGGACCCCTCTACGTGCACCACCTGAGGGTCTTCAAAACACCTAAGAACCATCGCTATGGCATCCACTTCCCTTATGTGGGCTAAGAACTGATTGCCCAAGCCCTCCCCCTTACTGGCATTACGCACGAGCCCCGCTATGTCCACAAACTCTATAAAGGTTGGGGTTACCTTCCTTGACCTTTCCCTCTTTGCTATCTCCTGAAGCCTCTGGTCTGGCACCTCTACGGTCCCCACATTGGGCTCTATAGTGCAGAAAGGGTAGTTGGCGGCGGCTGCCTTGGCAGACTGGAGCAGGGCGTTGAAGAGGGTAGACTTACCTACATTGGGCAAACCCACTATACCTACGCTCAAAGCCATAAGTTTTATAAATATAGCAGTGAGGTGGAGAATGAGAATGTTTGAAAATTATCGCCGTGTCTAATATCTAACTGCCTAATAACAAGTATCAAAGAGTATTTTTGGACGCAACACGGAGCCTCAAGAATGAAAGCTTTACACTATAATCTTTAGCAGACTCTCGGATACCCTGCGAGTAGCAAGGAGGTCAGAATAAGGCATGCTCCTATCCTTTGAAGGCATAGACGGCTCGGGCAAGAGCACTCAGGCAAGGAAACTTTACGAACATATAAAGGGGCTTGGCTACCCTGTCTCTCTTTACAGAGACCCTGGCTCTACTGAACTCGCCGAGAGGATAAGGGAGCTGGTGCTAAACTTTGAGATGGACCCTACCACTGAGCTTTTGCTCTTTGAAACCGCAAGGTCAAGCCTTGTCTGGGAAAGGATATTTCCTGACCTAAAAGAGGGAAAAATCGTAATACTGGACAGGTTTATAGATTCCACCACCGCCTACCAAGGATATGGAAGGGAGATAAACTTAGGCACTGTTAGTGTTCTCAACCACATAGCCATAAGGGGCAGGAAGCCAGACCTGACCTTCTTGCTGAACATCCCCCTTGAGCTTGCACTTCAAAGGATTGGACAAAAGAAAACCCGTTTTGAAAACAAGGAATATCTAAAGAGGGTCAGAGATGCTTACCTGCTCATAGCCCATCAGGAGAGGGAAAGGTTTGTCCTTCTGGATGGCACCAAGGAGGAGGAGGAGTTGTTTGTTGAGGTGCTAAGGTTTTTGAGAGAGAGGTTTGGGCTTGATTTATAATTCTTAATCATGCAAGACTGCATCTTCTGCAAGATAGTGAGGAAGGAGATACCTTCAAAGGGTGTTTATGAAGATGAGCTTGTTTACGCATTTCACGACATCAACCCAGTTGCCCCTACCCATATCCTTATAATCCCCAAAAGGCACATAGTGGGCGTCCAGAGCCTTGAACCAGAAGAAAGAGAAGTGGTAGGGCATATGTTCTATGTAGCCAGAAGGCTTGGAGAGAGGTTAGGATACGCCCCTGACGAAAACCTGAATAGGGGTTATAGACTGGTGTTTAATGTGGGCAGGGATGCGGGGCAGAGCGTCTTCCACCTACACCTTCACTTTATAGCGGGCCGTCCTATGAGCTGGCCACCGGGATGATATCCTTCAGAGACTGGATGTCCGAGAGGGTCAGAGAATACTACCGCTCTGACTTCCGCAGAGACTTCTTTACAGCACCAGAGCTGGACAGGGTCTTTGGCTACTCCCTTGCCTACCATATAGGTGAGCTTTTAAAGGATTACGAAGAGCCTTACCTCCTTGAACTCGGAGGAGGGAGCGGTGCCTTAGCTTACGACATCCTTACTTATCTCAGAGAAAGAGAACCAGGGCTTTACAAAAGACTTCGCTACTACATATACGACTTCAGCCCCGAGCTCGTAGAGCTTCAGAGGAAAAGGCTCAGTGTATTCGAGGGTAAGGTTTTCTGGAGGGATAGGCTTTTTCACATGCGGGGTCTTATCTTTTCTAACGAGTTTTTTGACTGCCTTCCTGTGCATGTGGTAAGGGGTGGAAAGGAGCTCTTTCTGGAAAGCGGTAAAGAGGTGTGGCGAGAGCTATCCAATCCCTCCATAGAGGAGTTCCTGAAGAGGATGGGTTACGGTGGCTTAAATCAGGTGGTGGAGGTGTGTCTTGATTGTGTGGACTTACTGAAAGGTGTGGCGGAGAACCTCAAAGAAGGTTACCATCTGGTGGTGGATTACGGCTATACTTCAAAGGATATAACCAAGTTTCCGCAGGGGACGGTGGTGGGCTACCGTTCTCACCGCGTTTATAATAAGCCCTCGGAGGGTATGGACATTACCGCTCACGTGAACTTTTCTCTGCTTGAGGAATATGGCAAAGACTTTGGGCTCTTGAGCCTTTACATAAAAAACCTGAGAGATTTTTTGCTGAGCACCCCCCTATTTACCGAGGAGCTACAAAGGCTTACTCTCTCGGAGGCACCCGAGGACATAGAGAGGCTTTCAAGGCTAAAGACCCTGCTCCTGAGTATGGGAGAGACCTTCAAGGTCCTCCTACAGAAGAGGCTATAGAGCTCTCAGCTCAAGCTCGTAAACTTCACCCTTGTTCTGTATGGTAAGCATACCCGTCCTTCCTGTGAGGAGGAGAACCCTACCTTCCTTAGTGGTAAGGACCGCCTGAATGGCTTCTTCAAAGTTCGAACCTCTGAGGGGTTTCAGAGAAAGGAGTTCTCTACGCCTTTCACCTAATAGGAAGAGCTCGCCCCTGCTGTATTTCACTATGTCCAAAAATCTCTGCACCATACCCGTATGGTTTTTTACCAGAAGAGCCATCTGGAAGTTTAAAAAACTCACCTGCGTTCCCCTTGGGTTGAAGACGAAGTTCAGCTTACCCTGTTCAAGGGGTATATCTACAAGGGTGTAGGAACCACCAAAGCCCTCCTCCGTTGAAAAGACTTCCCCGTCACCCTTAAAGACCCTTACCCTTCCCGTGGTGTCGGTAAAGAGGAGATAATCTCCAAAAGTGAAGGCACTGTCCACCCTAAAGCCCCGTGGGGCGAGGAAAGCACCTACTTCTTTCAGCTTTCCCCCTTCTATTGCCAGCCTTATCGTTTGCCCAAACTTGTCTCTGAAGCTGTATCTCTGACCCACAAAGCTTTCTTTAGCTTTTCCTTTGTTTAGTATGCCCATAATGTAGGGCACGTTTCTTACTACGGGAACCAGACTGTCGCCCATTGCCTTGAGGATGAGAGAGTTAGCGGAGTCTCCAGATACGAGGTTAACGAGCACCAGGTCCTGCCCACCTTCTGCAAGCTTTCCACATTGCAAACCTACGGACACACCCGCAGGAAGGCTGTAGTCAAACCTTTTTACGAGGTCGTTCTTGAGTAGTTCATAAGCCTCTATCCTTCCCTGGAATAGCACTAAGAGAAACTCCTTTCCCGTGCCAGTAAGGTCGCAGAGGTCTGCGGATAGGGGTAGGGAGGGTAAGGGACGGAGTAGGCGCGCCCTCGCAAGAAGGTTTATGTCTTCAAAGCTTGCTCTTTCTGTTCCCGCTAAGGGCGTATATACTTGGAAAAAGGCGACCGGACTTTCTCTAAACTCTACACCTATACCCTCTTTTATCTCCTTAAGGTTATAGGTGCAGTTCCTGCCCCTCTTCAGCTCCGGGAGAAGAGACCTCAGCCTGAAAAAAAGCTCTTCAGAGCCTTCAAAACACAACTCCTCCGCCCTCAACCTTACCCTTTCTCCTTCCCTTGCGGTGCCCTCCAAAAGCCTGGCGTAGGAAAAACTATCCTGCACTTCCTCTATCCTTATCCTTCCTACCCTTTCCCTTTCTCTGCCGATAATCTGTTTTGTGACGGGGTGCACTATTTCCTTACCTTCTCTTAGAACGTGAAACTCCTCACCTACCCTCACCCTATCCTTACCTAAGTCCACCAAAACCCTCGCACCTTCCACCCTAACCACATAACCTTCTCTTTGGAAGAATTCCCTCAACATGTCAAAAACCTCTTGGGCTTTCAGTCCTGAAGAGATAAGGAGGATAAGTGTAAGCACTACTAATGCCATAGCTCCTCCACTACCTCTATTATAGCTTCTGTCATGCCCTCCGTTCCTACCTTTATACAGCCCTCCGCATGTATGTCCGGTGTTCTGTAGCCCCTTTGTAAAACCACTTCCACCGCCTTCTCTATTATGTCCGCCCCCTTAGTGAGACCGAAGGAATACCTCAACATCATGCTACAAGAGAGTATAGTGGCTATGGGGTTTGCCACGCCTTTGCCCGCTATGTCTGGCGCAGAGCCGTGCACGGGCTCATATAGGGCGTATTTTTCTCCAAGGCTTGCGGAGGGGAGCATACCAAGACTTCCGGTAATCACGGCAGCCTCGTCGGAGAGTATGTCTCCGAATAGGTTTCCTGTGACTATCACATCAAAGGAAGAGGGTCTTCTAACTACCTGCATGGCACAGTTATCCACATAAAGGTGTTCCAGCTCCACCTCAGGGTAGTTTTTCGCTTCTTCCTCCACTACCGTCTTCCATAGCCCGCTCACCTCGAGCACATTGGACTTATCCACGCTTGTGAGTTTTTTCCTTCTCTGTAGGGCTATCTCGAAGGCTTTTCTGACAACTCTCCTTATTTCCTCCTCCGTATACTTCATCGTGTTTATGCCTACCCTCTTACCATCCTGCAGGAATATACCCCTCGGCTCACCGTAGTATACATCGCCGGTGAGCTCCCTGACCACTATAAAGTCCGTTCCCCTTGCCACCTCCTCCTTTAGGGGGGAGGAGGCTATGAGTGGCTCGTAAACCTTTGCGGGTCTGAGGTTGGCGTATAGGTCCAAAGCCTTTCTGATGCCCAAAAGACCCCTTTCAGGTCTTTTATCCGTAGGCAGGTCGTCCCATTTTGGACCACCCACAGCTCCGAGAAGGACTGCATCGGAGGCAAGGCATAGGTCCAGAGTTTCCTGAGGTAGGGGTGTGCCCTTCTGGTCTATGGCGGAGCCACCTATGAGAGCCTTCTCAAAAATTAAATCCACACCCACAAGCTCTCCAACCCTTTTAATAACTTTGATGGCGGAGGAAACTACTTCAGGACCTATTCCGTCCCCCTCTAAGACCGCTACCTTGAAAGTAGTCATAAGGTGTATTATACTAAACCTTATGTTGGAGTTGCTTACAGAGAAGTTTGGAAAGGCATTAGGAAGGCTTAGGGATACGAGAAAGCTGGGGGAGAAACAGATAAACGACATACTGAGAGATGTAAGAACTGCTCTCATAGAGGCGGATGTAGATTACGAGGTAGTAAAGGCTTTCATAAAAAGGGTGAGAGAAAGAGCCTTAAAGGAAGACTTACAGAAAAGCTCCTCTCCTCAGGATAGCTTTCTTATCACCATATACGAGGAACTGGTGAGCACCCTTGGCGGTCAGAAGCAGGAACTTAAGAAGGGTATTGTTCTCTTCGTTGGTCTTCAGGGAACGGGTAAGACCACAACCATAGGCAAGATAGCTAACTACCTTAAGGAAGAGGGTTCTAAGGTGGCGGTGAGTTCCACCGACGTGAGGCGTCCTGCGGCTATGCTTCAGCTCCAGAGGCTTGCGGAGAAGATAGGAGTGTCCTATTATAGCTTTGAGGAGGGGCTTACCCCTTTGGAAATTGCCAAAAGAGCCTCAGAAAGGGCAAAGAGAGAAGGCGTGGACTATCTCCTCTTAGACACCGCGGGCAGGCTTCACGTGGACGAGGAGCTCATGGAGGAGCTTAAGGAGATAAGAGAAGCGGTTAAGCCTTCGGAAGTCCTCTATGTGGCGGATGCCATGCAGGGGCAGTCCGCTCTGGGTGCCGCAAGAACCTTCCACGAACTCCTTACCCTTACCGGCGTGGTTCTAACAAAGATGGACGGCGACGCCAGAGGTGGTGTGGCGCTTTCGGTAAAGGAAGCTCTTGGTGTGGGCGTCAAGTTCATGGGGGTGGGTGAAAAGATAGAGGATATAGAGCCCTTCTACCCAGACAGAGTAAGTCAAAGGATATTAGGTCTGGGTGATATCCAGACCCTTATGGAAAAGGCTCAGAAGGCCATGCCGGAGGATGAGGCTCAGGCGCTTGCCCTTAAGGTTCTTAAAGGTGAATTTGACCTCGAAGACCTTCTCAAGCAGTTAAGGTTCGTAAAGAACATGGGACCCCTCGACAAGCTTCTCGGCATGCTTCCGGGCATAGGTGCCCAGTTAAAGGGTTTTAAGATAGAGGAGAAGAAATTTAAAAAGACGGAAGCCATAATCCTTTCCATGACTAAACAGGAAAGGAGAAACCCGAAAATAATCAACATGAGCAGGAAGCAGAGAATTGCCAAGGGTAGTGGAACCAGCATCTCCGATGTGAACAGGGTCCTGAAGGATTATGAGGAGATGAAGAAGTTTATAAAAAGGTTTAAGGGTATGAAGGGTGTGCCCCAGTTACCAAAGCTCCCCTTCAAAATTTAAACATTTAACATCCTTCTCCTTCAAGGCTTTCTCTATCTCTTCCCTTGTCTCTATATATTCTTTACGGTGTGCCTTGCGTAGGGCTTCCCTTATAAGCTCAAGAGCCTCGCAGTGCTCGCCCTTTCTGTTGAGGAGGTAGGCAAGGTTGTTCATAGTGTCTGGGTCTCTTCTTATTTCAAGAGTCTTCCTGTAGAGCTCTTCCGCCTCTTCCCACTTACCCTTCCTCAGGTGTACATTTCCCAGGTTGTAGTAAGCAAGCCAGTTTTTCTTGTCCTTTTTTATAGCTCTTCTGTATTCCTGCTCCGCCAGTTCTAACTTTCCCTGCCTCTCGTATATATACCCCAGGTTCAAGTGCTCCTCTGAACTCAGAGGGTTTTCTATAAACACTAAAGAAAAACATGAAGACATAAGGAAGGTTAAACCGAAAAGGAGCAGTGGGGTCCTCATGCCTCTATAATACCAACTGGTACCATCTCGGAGCCGAAAAGGTAGCCATGTCCCAGGTCAACCCCAAGGCTTATTGCCTGATTTAACTTTTCTCCACTGTCTATGTTCCTGAACCCTACAAGTATCTTAAAGAATTTCATTGTATCTATCAACTTTTTCAGTTCGTTCCTCTTGGCATAAGCATAGAAATCATCCCTAAAGAAGACATAATCAAAAGAGCCCATTCTGAACTCTTTAAGTTCGTATCCTATGGTGCTGTAATCACATATGGCACACTTCATACCTGACCTTTTGATAGAGGTTATGGTTTTTGCAAGGCTGTCAAGCTTCGTAGCCACAGAAAGACAAACTACAAGGTTTGAGCTGGCTTCTATCTTTAGGTAATCTATGTCTTTTTCCCGAGAGACCCTAATAAAAAGCCTCTTCTCTTTGCGGCTCTTGATTACGTAATCTATAACCATAGACTCCGCCCTATCTTTTATCTGTTTGTCAAAGAGGTCTTTGTAGCTCAACTCCGCGTTGCCTAACATAAACTTCGTGCCCACCAGATAACCGTGCAAAGAACCGTTTGAAAGTTCAACCAAATGCTCCAAAAGAGCAAAAACTCTAAACTTCTTTTTTTCCTTTAGCACCTCCATGTAGCCCTCAGTAGGTTATAATATAGTGGGAGGTCATAAAATGAGCGTTGTTGTAAGGATACCTACCCCTCTGAGAAGGGTTACGAACGGTCAGGGTGAAGTGCAGGTGCAAGCAAGCACCGTAAGGGATGCCATAGACAGGCTTGAGGAGCTCTATCCCGGTTTTAAGGAAAGGCTCGTGGACGAGCATGGTGAGGTCAGGAAGTTTGTCAACCTCTATGTAAATGACGAGGATATAAGGTTTCTTAAGGGGTTGGATACGGAGCTGAAAGTCGGGGACACCCTTTCTATAGTTCCAGCCATAGCAGGCGGTCAAAGATAGACCTTCTCAAACTGGAGTAATAACTCCTCAAACAACTGTTTTGCCATGCCTTCGGAGGGTAACTCTAAGGTTATCCTTTCCAGTCCACCCGTCGAGACCAAAACCCTGTTCTCTTTAAGTTCTATGCTTTTTATGTGATGGTAGGGCACAGCTATGGTCCTATCTCTGTCCTTTGTAGTGTATACGAGATATTTACTTTCCAACTCGATACCCAGCGCTCTGAAAGTTTCTTTTATGCTTCTCATAGAAGACCCGGTGGTATCTTTATCGGACTTTCAAACCTTCCCTGCTCTTCCTTTACCACCATGGCATATACACCAAAGCAGTAATTACCTATCTCCACCACCCTGCCCACCCGTAGACCAGCTTCCTCAAGCATGAGACCAACCTCCCATTCAGAATAGACCTCCTCTGGTGGAGGACCCTTATCCCTTTCCTCCTTCTTCCAGTCTATTATAGCAAGGAAGGCAAGGGGCTTGCATACCCTCTTTACCTCTCTCATAAATTCCACGGGTTTTTCCAACTCGTGGAATACGAAGACCATGGAAACGAAGTCCACACTATTATCAGACAGTGGAATATGGTTTTCCTGAGAGAGTATGACTTCCACGTTAGATAGCGATAGGTTCTGACACTTCTTGCCCGCATACTCCACCGCAAGGGGCTCTATGTCCACGCCGTAAACCTTCCCTTCCTGACCTACCAACTCCGAGAGGTAAGGAAGGTAAAAACCCGCACCGCTCCCCACATCCAACACCTTCATACCCCTCTTCAGACCAAATTCTCTGAAAACCTTCAGGGGGTCAAAGAGCTCAAGTCTTGAGGGGTCGTCCAGTTTTTGGAGTTTTGACGGGTCAAACTTGTGAGCCATACTTAGATTATACCAGCTTTAAAATTTCTCTCAGCTGTTTTATCTCGTCCCTGAGCTTCGCCGCCTTTTCAAACTCCCATCTTTTGGCACACTCCCACATTTCCTTCTCAAGCCTGTTTATCCTCTCTATGAGGTCCTCCTCCGAGGATACGCCCTTTGGTAGCTTGAGAGGAAGTTTTACATAGTCAAGCTCTTCTATCGCCAGGAGCTCTTTTACTGGTTTTACTATGCTTTTTGGCGTTATTCCATGCTCCCGATTGTATCTTTCTTGAACCTGCCTCCTCCTGTTGGTCTCTTCTATAGCCTTTTTCATGGCTTCGGTTATCTTGTCCGCATAGAGTATAGCCTTTCCCTTCAGGTTTCTTGCGGCGCGTCCTATGGTCTGTATGAGAGAGGTATAGCTCCTTAAAAAGCCCTCTTTGTCCGCCTCCAGTATGGCAACCAGAGACACCTCTGGCAGGTCAAGACCTTCTCTCAAAAGGTTAACTCCTACTATAACCTCTATGGTGCCCTCTCTTAACTCTTTCACAACCTTTGCCCTTTCTATGGCGTCTAAGTCCGAGTGCATGTATTTTGCCTTTATACCTCTTTCGTTCAGATATTCGGAGACCTCCTCCGCAAGCCTTTTGGTGGTTGTGAGGACGAGAGCTCTCTCCCCTCTTCTCTTCCTTTCCTGAACCTCTCTTATGAGGTCCTCCAGTTGGTTTCTGGTAGGACGCACCTCCACCAGTGGGTCAAGGAGCCCTGTGGGGCGAACTATCTGCTCCACCAGTATCCCCTTACTCCTCTGTATTTCCCAGTCGCCGGGTGTGGCAGACATGTATATGACCTTACCTATCTTCCGCAAAAACTCCTCGAACTTCAGGGGCCTGTTGTCTAAGGCTGAGGGCAACCTCCAGCCATATTCTACCAGCTTTTCCTTTCTTGAACGGTCTCCGTTATACATTGCCCTTATCTGGGGTATGGTTACATGAGATTCGTCCACTACAAGCAGGAAGTCTTCAGGAAAGTAGTCAAGGAGAGTATAAGGAGGCTCACCGGGCTTCCTGCGGTCAAAGTAGCGCGAGTAGTTCTCTATACCCTTGCAGTGCCCCAACTCTCTAATCATTTCCATATCGTGCATAGTTCTTTGGTTTAGTCTCTGTGCTTCCACCAATTTGCCCTGTGCCTTAAACCATTCAACCCTTTCCTTTAAGTCTCTTTCTATTTCCTCAAGAGCTTCCTCGAGCGTGTCTCTCGGTGCTACGTAGTGGCTTGCAGGGAACAAAACTACCTTTTTCAGCTCCTTTATCCTGTGTCTGTTGAGGGCATCCATAAGCGTTATGGATTCTACCTCCTCATCCCAGAACTCTATCCTGAGGAGCTGGTCCTCCATGTCGGAGGGGACCACCTCAAGGGCATTGCCCTTAACCGCAAAGGTAGCCCTCTTTATGGCGTAGTCGCTCCTTTCATAGCCTATTTCCACCAGCTTTCTGGTTAGCCTGCTCAGGCTTATCCTTCCACCCACCTCAAGAGATACTCTCATGGAATAGTAAGCCTCTGGAGACCCAAGACCGTAAATGCAGGAAACGGAAGCTACCACAATCACATCTTTCCTTTCTAATACTGAGACAGTGGCTGAGTGTCTGTATCTTTCAAGTATCTCGTTTATGCTGGCGTCCTTCTCAATGTAGAGGTCCTTCTCCGGTATGTAAGCCTCTGGTTGGTAGTAGTCGTAGTAGGAGATGAAATACTCCACGGCGTTCTCCGGAAAAAGTTCTTTAAGCTCTCTGTATAGCTGTGCGGCGAGTATCTTGTTGTGGGCTATGATAAGCGTGGGTCTGTTATACCTTTCTATCACGTTGGCTATGGTAAAGGTCTTGCCCGTGCCCGTAGCACCCAAAAGCACCTGCTCCTTCAGCCCAGCCTCAAGGTTTTCCAAGAGCTCCTTTATAGCCCTTGGCTGGTCACCTGAGGGTTTGAGAGAGGTCTTAAGATTAAAACCTTCCACTGCCTGCATGCCTGTTCAAATCCCTACTAAAAATCTTTCCACCTATGAGTTTTGCCCTTCCGCTCTTATTTTAACCTACAGCTCCCTCCAGTCAACCTTCTTCAACACCAGCCAAATAGATCAAGGCTTATAATATAGCTTATGGCTCTAATGCCCTACGAAGAGGCTCTCAAAATTGTTTTGGAAAATATTAACCCTCTTCCTTCAGAGCGCGTGCTTTTATGGCAAGCTCTGGGAAGGTTTCTGGCGGAGGAGGTAAGGTCGGATGCGGATAAGCCTCCCTTTGACAACTCCGCCATGGATGGGTATGCGGTGAGGGCGGAAGACCTGCAAGGTGAAGGCGTAAAGTTAAGGCTTTTGGGAGAAGTTTCTGCGGGTGGTGAGGTGGGTTTAAGGGTAGAAAGGGGAACTGCGGTGCGCATATTTACGGGCGCACCCATACCTGAGGGTGCGGATACAGTAGTCCCTCTGGAATTTACAAGGCAGGAAGGGGAGTATATTCTCGTAGAAAAGCCTCTAAAAAAAGGTGCTAACATCCGCCTGCGGGGTGAAGAGCTGAAAGAGGGCGAGCTTATACTGAAAAGGGGAACGCCCATAAGAGGCTACGAAATAGGCATCATGGCTTCTGTAAACAAGGTTTCCCTCTCCGTATACCAAAAGCCGAGAGTGGCGGTGCTTTCTACAGGAGATGAGGTCAAGGATGTAGGAGAAAACATAGAAAAGCCTTCCCAGATAAGGAGCTCTAACAACCATGCCCTCTACGCCAGAGCCTTAGAGGTGGGCTGTGAGGTGGTGCATCTGGGTATAGTAGGAGATAACCCGGAGGATATTCAGAGATTACTCAAGGATGTGGAAAGGTATGATGTGTTCTTAACCACGGGAGGGGTCTCCGTGGGTGAGAAGGACTATGTGCAGAGGCTTGTCGGAGAAATGGGCTTTGAATTGCTTTTCCATAAGCTGAGGATAAAACCAGCCAAGCCCGTGCTCTTTGCACGAAAGGGTAAAACCTTGCTTTTTGGATTGCCCGGAAACCCTGTTTCCTGCCTTATGGCTTTTGACCTTTTGGTAAAACCCGCCCTATTCAGAATGCAGGGCGTGGAAGAATGTGAACCTCCGGTTTATAGGGCTCAGCTCGTAAGAGATTTCTCAAGGAGAGATGCGGAACGACGGGAATTTGTGAGGGCAAAGTTCTGGGAAGAAGGTGGAAGACTTTACTGTGATTACTCACCCAAGACACAATCTCACATGCTCACCTCCTATGTGGGTGCCAACTGCTATTTGGTAGTATACGAAGGGATTAAGGAGTTGAAGGCAGGACAAGAGGTAGAGCTTATACCCTTCCAGTGGCAGGCATTAGAGCCTTATAACTGTCCTTTTCCTTTCCATGTAACCCTTCCTAAGCTTATAGCCTTCCTCGGGGTAAAGCCCATAGAAAAGGTTCTGCACGTGATTACCCTCCACAAAAAAGCACCACCTCTCAAGAAAGCTACCTATAACAAGACTTGCAAAGGTTATTGTGTAAAAAGTGTAGTCGTGTTTGCCCGTTATCCAAGAGTAGAGCAAAAGAAATAGGGGCACTACAAAGGTAAGTATGTATGCCACTGGTAGCACCGAGCCCAGAAGCTCCTTACCCTTCTTGTAGTAGAACTCGGTGGTGCAGTAGTTGTCGGTTGTAGTGCCCGTGTCCAAAACTCTTATAGGTCTGTTGTGGGGTAGGTTCAGGGCTTCGTTGAGCGTAGGTCTTGGTATTATAAACTGTCTTATGTTGAAGGCAAGGCGGAAGGCAAGGGCAAGAGAAACAAAAAGGAAGGTGAGGAAAAGATAGGCGGGTATGAACTCTGGTCTGTAGTGGAAGGTAAGAGCCAAAAAGGCTGATGAGCCAAGCATAAGATACATGTTAAGGTAATAAAGCACCGTCAGAGAGGTGTTCCACTCAAGCACAAACTTATTGCTGGCGTATATCATGGCTGTGGAAAAGGCGGAGAGCCAACCCAAAATAAAGGTTAATATGCCTAAGGAATGTTGAAGGAAAGGAGAAAAGCCATTGTAGTAGGAAATACCGTAGAGCAGTAGAGTAAAGCCGTAAGCACCGCTAAAGACAGCTTCTCTGGAAAGCCAAGAAGTGTGAAAGCGTTTTATCGCCTTCCACGCTCTGAACTTGTGCCCTAAGTGGAAGCTGGCGCCCACCGCTCCCAATCCGATAAGAACCAAAGATATAACCAGAGAAACAAGCACTGCTTCCCTTGGCATGGCGGTATTTTTTCCAAACAGGGTGAGAAACTCCATGAAGTAGGTGAAGTTAAACAGACCTATGGATACACCTGCAGTCAAGAAAAACCATATTAAAGAGATGGGTGGATGCATCTTTCAACCTCCTACATGATGTCTTCTTAAAACTTCTAAAAATAGGGGGTTATCGTGCTTTAAAAGGTGCTCGTCCACGTGCATCTTTGTCTCCGTTCTTGGCAGGTAATGGTTGCCGGGGTTTGTTCCTGCATCAGAAAAGAGCACAAAGCCGTTGCGCTCCTTTATAACCTTGTATACTTCGCTGTTTGGGTCTTCTATGTCTCCGAAGAACCTTGCCTTTGCAGGGCAGGTAAGGACGCAGGCAGGTTTTCTATGCTCTGGAGGTAAAGATTCGTCGTATATCCTGTCTATGCAG
>JANWWH010000033.1 GCA_025056375.1 Aquificaceae bacterium | reverse complement strand
ATCACCACTTTAATCATTGAGCTATTATGGTAGGTG
The DNA here is from genome assembly GCA_025056375.1 of Aquificaceae bacterium. Taxonomy (GTDB): domain Bacteria; phylum Aquificota; class Aquificia; order Aquificales; family Aquificaceae; genus Pampinifervens. The sequence continues at coordinate 16,471 of JANWWH010000033.1, read as the reverse complement.
TTATGAATATGATAAGCTCCGTATCCAGCTTCTGAACCCGTTCTTGACCTAAAAGGTATTTAAGCAAGGGCACTCTGATTAGCTTGGGCACTCCTTCATCGGTGAGATTGTCCTGATTGTCTATTACACCTCCAAGCACTACGGTCTGACCGTCTTCCACTATTATCTTTGTCTTTATTTCTTTGGTGTTTATCGCTGGACCTTGGGGCGTTTGAATTCCAAGAGTATCTCTTTTAAGTTCTATCTCCATAAGTATCCTGCCGTCAGGCGATATCACGGGCGTAACATCCAACTGTAGAACCACGTCTCTGAACTGAACGTTTGGCACCGCAGTGCCACCGCCCCCAACCGCAGCGGTTTGATAGGGGATCTGTGTTCCTTGACGGATGGTAGCCTTCTGCCCGTTTATGGTTACCACGGAGGGCTTTGCTATGCTTCTTGCGTTGTTCACTCGCTCAAGGGCAGATATTCTAAGGTTGAGGGCATTGAGCATACCCCTCTGATAGGTAAAGGTAAGTATACCCCCCGCCACAGGTGAAAGACCGGGAACTGGCAAGGGTGTGACCGTGGGGTTGGCGTTTAGACCCACATTGCCCTGCCAGAACTGAGGAACACTTGCCTGAGACAACATAAACCCCCAGTTTATACCCAGCTCTCTGACGCTTTCTTCCCTTATTTCTATTATGCGGGCTTCTATTTGCACTCTGAGGGGTTTGTCACTTATGTAGTCTTTAAACCTCTCCTGAATGTTTTGCAAAACATCTGGATAGTCGGTCATCATCACCGCGTTGAATTCTCTTATTACAGGCGTTGGTATTCGTGCCTGTTGTTGTTGCTGTTGTTGAGGTTGCTGTTGTTGTTGGGCCTGTTGTGCGGGTCTTTCCACTATCGCCCCACCACTTAGAACAAGACCCGCCTCGGACCTTAGAGGCTCCGTCATCCTTATGAATTCATCTGGGCTTATGTATCTTAGGTAGAAAATCTTGGTGACGGGTCTTCTCTCGGAGGGTGTGGTGCTTAGGAAGGGTTTGAGAAGTTGTGTATAAGTCTCTATCTGTTTTGGCGTATCTGTGATTATAATAGCCGAGAAGTCCTCGGCTTTTGTGAGCACCGTATCAGGTCTTAAGTATGGCTTTATTCTTTTCTCCGCCTCTTCAAGGCTTATACCCTTAAGGTAAAAAACCCTGGTTAACCTTTCCTCCGTGGGGATGAGGACTTCTGTTAACCTACGGAAGTCCTTCAAGAGAACCTCAAGCTTTTTTATGTTTTTTTCTTCGTCCCTTACATAAAGGGTTTTCAGGGTTCTGTCTATGACTATCTCTGCAGAGGGGCTGACCCTTATTTTCAGAAAGTTTACCACTTCATCAACTTGTTTGTCCGTAAGTCCGGACATGTTCACGCTTAACTCCCCAGCTTTTGTTATCCTATATACCTTGGTGTCCGCTTGCACTGCAATGAGGCTAAACTCCTTTAGTAGTATGTTAAGGGCTTCCCCAAAGGGCACAGGTCTGTAGATGGCTATGTTTACAGGTTTTTGGAGTTCTCCAGATATTGCTGGGTCAAAAAGAAAGTTCATACCCCCGATCTCCGACAGGGCTTTTAGGACTGTCTCCAGCTTTACGTTCTCAAACTTCATCTCCCTTATGGTCTGAGCTTGGGCGTGGAAAGCCCAGACAAGGAATAGAAAGAGGAGCAGTACTTTCATTTTTTACCTCCTTCCCTGTCTTCCGCCTTTTTGAGAGCCTTCGAGGGGTCTTTGTCTACTTTTATCAACCTGACGGAACCCTCCTTCTGCTCAACCACCAGATAATTTTCCACTTTTCCACCCCTTTCTACCACCACGTAACCCACGACACCCTCAAGGCTCTGAAAGGCTTGTTGAGCCACTGCAAGGCAGGTAAGTAGGAGCAATACTATCAGGCTCATGTCTCCCCTCCTTTCATAAGTAAGTATATGGTCATTTCTACTTTGAGGCGGTTACCATCTGGCATAAGAGACATTGATGTAGGATAGGATACAATACCTTCCCTTCTAAGGTTTTTTATGAAGTCTTGGGTGGAAGTGTAGCTACCTACCAGAGAGAGCTTTAACTCACTCCTTAAAAGGCTCACCCCCTGCTGTGGCGGAGGTTGAGGCTGGGCTTGCTGTGCTTTTTGCTGGGCTTGCTGTTGAGCCTGCTGAGGTTGTTGCTGGGGCTGAGCTTCGTTGACCACTTTTCTGTTACCCTCTTCCAGCAACACGTATGTGGCTTGCTGAGGTGTGGAAACCTGCATGCCGAGTATTACCACCCCTGACTTTCTTGCTACCTGCCCTATGTTTTTAAGCAGAAGCCCTATGTCGCCCTCCTTTGGGAGCTCTCCTACAAGTCTTTCTCGCTCCTCCTCTTTGAGGCGTAACTCTTCTTCCAGCTTTGACTTTTCCTTTTTGAGGTTTTCTATGAGAGCTGGGTTCATAGAAGCTCTTATGCCTTTTATCTCCGCCCTTCTAGTTTCTATCTCTACTTTGAGCTTGTTAACTTCTTCTTTGGCAGGTGATATGAGCATAAACCAGGCATAAACAGAAAGGGCTAAAGGAACGATCACCAGCAAAAAGAGCCTCTGCCACTGGGGCAAAGCCTTAAACTGAGCTATTATCTTTTCCATGGCTTTTACCTACCCTCAAGTATCTGTAGTTCAGCATTAAGCTTGGCGGTGTAGTATTCAAAGCCGTGAGGGGTCGTCTTTCTCTCAAGCTGGGTTAGGGAGACCTTTCCTGGTTTGGTTTCGAGAGCTCTTCCGTAGGAGGCAAGACTTGCATAGTCCAGAGCACTTATCTCAAGCACAGCACTAAGCACCTGCTTGCTCATATCCAGACTTTGCCTGTAGGAATTTATCCAGGCAGTTCTCGGCACTTGAGAGCTGTAGAAGTTAAGACCTGCTCCGAAGGTATCGTAGTATGCCTTTAGACCAAGGATTATGTCCTTGCTGTTTTCTACTTCCTGTATACTCTTCTTAAGGCTTGCTATGCTCTCTTCCAAAGCTTTCCTTTCCTGAAGGAACTTATTTGCCTCCGCCTGTAGTCTTGTCTTCTCTGCGTTCAACCTTTCCAGCTCGCTCTTAAGAGATTTCCTCTCCTCATTTATTTTCCAATAATACCCAAATAGGGGTATGAGCAAAAGCCAGAAGACAATTCCCACATAGTACTCAGCACCCGCCTTTAAAAGGGCACTTACATCCAGCCCCTTGAGGGCGGTCAGGTCAAGCGCCTTTTTTGCCTTTTCCTTCTTTACCCTTGCCAGGTTTATCTTTATCATCCCTCCAAACCTCTTAAGCTTAATGTATAGGGAACAAAGAAATTCGGTTTAATGCCTTCTATATCAAGGAGACCAAGGATGGGCAGGTTTTCCATTATCCTCATCAGCATCTCCTCCTCTGCAAGTATGGGTCCTGCCACATACATGCTGGAAAGGTCGTTGAGCACCACTATGTTCCTTATCTCCGCAAAGAAGCTCTCTATGGATTCTTCCTCATGACTTCTGAGGAATTCCAGAAAGCTCCAATAGGTTACATAGTAGCTTACGTTCAAGGGAGAGTAAGTGGTTAGTATGGAATAGTTGTAGTCCACATAGAGGATGGTGAAGGGCACGGGTAGCTTGTGGTAAAGCCCATAATTTATTATGGCAACCACCTCATAGTCTAACACCTTCAGCTGGAGACCTGCGGCCTCTATCAGGTTTTTTATTGCCTCTACCGTTTCCTTTCGAGAAAACACCAAAACCACCCCCACATGTTTATCCTCCGCCTTTGGTTCTATTATAAAGTAGTCGTAATAGGTTTCTTCTTTCATGGCGGTAAGTTCTCTCTTTATAGACCAGTCAATAGCACTCTCCAGGTCTTTTCTGCTCATCGTGGTGGGATACTTGTAAAACTTCAGAAGCCCATCGTTGACCGGAACGCAGGCGCATACCCCTCTGCCAGAAAGCCCCCGCTCCTGAACCACCTTCTTTAGAAGGGCTACTCTATCCTCACCCTCTATACTTATCTCCAGGGGCTCAGATGTTAGCTTTTTTTCTCTGTCAAGTTCCAAAAGCCGCAGGGTTTTTTCGGTGATGTGCAGTCCCGTTATCGTCTGGACCTTCTTTCCAACTGTTGGTAGAGGTAGGCTAAGCTTTACACGCGGTAGGCGAAGGGCGAGCCTCATACCACCATCTCCCTCATCTTGCTCTCCGCATCCGCAACAAAAAGCATGGTCTTTAGCACCGAGTCTGGGTTGAGAGACAGACTGTCAATACCCTGCTCTACCAGAAATACCGCAAACTCGGGAAAATCTGAAGGTCCTTGACCGCATATACCTACCTTCTTGCCCTTTTCCTTGGCGGTATGTATAAGCTGGGCTATAAGCCTCCTCACCGCTTCGTTCCTCTCGTCGTAGAGGTGTGCCACCAAACCAGAGTCTCTGTCAAGACCGAGGGCGAGCTGGGTGAGGTCGTTGGAACCTATGGAAAAGCCGTCGAATATCTCCGCAAACCTGTCTGCGAGCACCACATTGCTAGGGAGCTCCGCCATCACGTAAACTTCCAGTCCGTTCTCCCCCTTCTTTAGCCCGTACTCTTCCATAACCTGCAGGACCTTCTCCCCTTCCTCGGGCGTCCTGCAGAAAGGTATCATAACCTTCGTGTTGGTAAGACCCATCTTGTTCCTCACTCTTAGGATTGCCTGACACTCAAGACCAAAGGCAGACCTGTAGACCTCTGAGTAATATCGAGAAGCACCCCTCCAGCCTATCATGGGGTTTTCTTCCTCTGGTTCGAAGAGCTCGCCGCCTATAAGACCCCTGTATTCGTTGGATTTGAAGTCAGAGAAACGCACTATGACCGGATTGGGGTAGAAGGCGGAGGATATTTTGGCAATGCCGTAAGAAAGTTTTTTGACAAAATACTGGGCTTTGTCCTCGTAGCCAAAGGTAAGATTTTCTATGTCCTCTATGAGCCTCTGTAGGTTTACTTGTTTTCTGTCCTTTCCCTTTGCCAGCTTCTCTGACAGTGGCTGTTTTGCATGTCTGTATATAACCGCCATGCTCACATTACCCTTATCGTCCAGAAGGGCATGTGTTTTCAGTTCTTCGTAGAGCTCTTTTATCTCCTGGTAGTGTAGAAGGGCAAGGGGGTGGACCTTTATGTAGTTGGCTATGATAAACTCCTCTCTGGCAAGACCGACCCCGTCGTTGGGTATTGAAGAATACTTAAAGGCGGATTCAGGGTTTCCGACGTTCATCATTATCTTAGTTCTCGTTCTTGGAAGTTCCTGAAGGTTTATGTGTTCCACTTCAAAGGGGACAAGCCCTTCGTATATGTAGCCTACTTCACCCTCCGCACAGGAAAGGGTAACTTCCATTCCACTTTTTAGTGCTTCCGTAGCTCTGTGGGTGCCAACCACCGCAGGTATACCAAGCTCTCTGGCTACTATAGCTGCGTGGGCTGTCCTGCCTCCCCTGTTGGTTACTATACCGCTCGCCTTTTTCATTATAGGCTCCCAGTCTGGGTCTGTTATGTCAGTTACCAGTATCTCGCCCTCTTGAAACTGACCTGCGTCCTTTAGGTCGTGTATCACCCTCACCTTTCCCTGGGCTATCTTGTCACCTACCGCTATGCCATAGACTATCCTTTTCCTTATCCTACTCTCTATTGGCTCACTAAACTTGTATACCTTAAGGATGTTCTCCTCTTTCCTTGAGTGAACCGTCTCTGGTCTTGCCTGAACCACGAAGAGCTGATTAAGCACCCCATCCTTTGCCCATTCTATGTCCATGGGCATCCACCTACCCCTTTTCCTTGAGTAGTAGTCTTCTATAAGTATGCCCCATCGTGCCAGCTGGAGTATCTCATCATCGGACAAGGCAAACTGCTTCTGTTCCTGAAGGGCTACGTTTACCGTCTTTACCCTCTCCTGCCCTACACCGTAGACCATCTTCCTGTCCTTTCTCCCCAGCTTTTTCTCTATAATTGCGGAGTAACCCGCTTGAAGGGTAGGCTTGAAGACCATGTATTCGTCCGGTGTAACCATACCCTGAACTAAAAGTTCTCCAAGCCCGTAGGTGGCGTTTATAACCACCACATCCTTGAACCCAGACTCCGTGTCAAGGGTAAACATCACACCAGAGGCACCCAGGTCAGAGCGCACCATCTTCTGGATGCCCATGGCTATACCAACCCTGAAGTGGTCAAAGTGGAAAGACTCTCTGTAAGATATAGCCCTGTCAGTAAAGAGAGAGGCAAAGCCGTTTTTGACTGCGGTGAGCACGTTCTCCGCCCCCACCACGTTGAGGTAGGTTTCCTGCTGTCCAGCAAAGGAAGCGTGTGGCAGGTCCTCCGCGGTAGCGGAAGAACGCACCGCCACGTCAACTGCGAAAGAGCCATAGCCCTCTGAAAGCTTCTTGTAGTATTCTTTTATGCCCTCTTCTATTTCCTTCGGGAACTCCCCGCCCTTTATGAGTTCTCTGACCTGATGCCCCCTCCTGGCTAAGTCTTCCACGTTCTTCGGGTCCAGCCCCCTAAGAAGAGCTTTTATCTCTTCCTCTAAATGGTTGTGCCTGATGTATTGGTAGTAAGCCTCAGAAGTGACAACAAAACCGTAGGGCACATTGACCCCCAAGGAGGAAAGGTTTCTTATCATCTCCCCCAGAGAAGCGTTCTTCCCACCAACGAGGGGTATGTCTTCTATACCCACCTCGTCAAGCCACACAAGGTATTTCATATGGCACCTCCTTATATCGCTATCTTGCCAAGGTCAGCGAACTTGTCAAAGAGTTTTTTTACCCTTAAGAGAAGTGCAAGCCTGTTTCTTCTCAGGCTCTCCTCTGGGTCCATAACGAGCACCCGCTCAAAGAAGAGGTCAACGGGCTCCTTCAAAGGGATGAGAGAGGAAAGCTCCTGCGCATCCTCGAGCTTCTTCACTACCCGCCAGAGATTTTTCTCCTCCTCTTCTTTTAAAAGCCCCTCGTCCAACATGTCATCCTCCCATCCTGAGGGCAGTATCCTTGCCACCCTCCTATAGGCTTCCACTATATATTTAAATTCTTCCTCTTCTTTCATAATGGCAAGTCTTTTCACCATACTTATCACCTGATAGGGTTTAAGGGGGTCTCTCACTTCAAGAACAGCCCTAACTAGGTCGTAGCCGTAGGGGCTAAGGTAGGCTTCAAGTCTTGCCCTCAAAAACCCTTCCAGCTCTTCTAAAGTTCCCTCAAGGAGCTCCCTTAGGTCTAAGTCCCACTCAAAAGCCTCCACTATGGCAAAGAGCCCGTGGGCGAGCCTTTTCATACCGTAGGGGTCTGAACTGCCGGTAGGGGACTCCCCCACAACCATGAGGGTGTGGAGACTGTCGAGCTTGTCCGCAAGGGAAAGGACCGCGGATACGGGACTAGACGGCGGAGGGTCCGAAGGTCGCAGGGGTAAGTAGTGTTCGTAAAGGGCAAGGGCCACCTCTGGGTCTTCCCCCTGCCTTTGGGCATAGATGTAACCCATGTAACCCTGAAGTTCGTCCAACTCCCTCACCATTTGGGTGAGCAGGTCCGCCTTGCAGAGGTAGCCAGCCCTCTCTATCTTCCTCTTCTTTTCCTCCGAAAGCTCCAAAGCTTCTGCGAGCTTAAGGGCAAGGGCTGTGACCCTCCTTACCTTCTCCCACATGCTACCCGCCTTTGGATGGAAGAGGACATCTGACAAGGCAGGAACCAGGTCTTCAAGGGGTTTTTTGAGGTCTTCTCCGTAGAAAAAGAGGGCATCCTCAAGCCTTGCCCTTATGACCTTTTCGTAGCCCCTTACTATAACCCCATCTCTTGGGTAGTTGTTGCTTATGGCTATGAAGTAGGGAAGGAGCCTACCTTCCCTTTCCACACAGAAAAACCTCTGGTGGTGGGCAAGCACTGTCATTATGACCCTGTCTGGCAGTTCAAGATACTTCTCATCAAACTTACCCACCACCGCAAAAGGAAACTCCACAAGGTTTGTCACCTCCTCCTCAAGACCCTCCGGATAGACGGGCTTTCCGCCCAGGGCATAAGCTTCATCCTCCAAAAAGGCGAGCACCATACCGAGCCTTTCTCTGTAATCCGCAACTACGTAGCTCTCTTTCAAGACCCTCTCGTAGTCTCCTGCTTTTTGCAGTTCAATAGCCTTCGGCGATAGTGTTCTGTGTCCGTAGGTCAGTCTATCCGCCCTTAACCCGCCAAAGGAAAGGGGGAGCACCTCCTCTCCGTAAAGGGCGCATATCCACCTTATGGGTCTGGGAAACCTCAAGTTGGTAGAGTTCCATCTCATGGACTTGGGGAAGGGAAGAGACTGGAGGACCTCCTGAAAGTTCTCCGAAAGCCTGTCCAGGGGTTTTTCCTCCTTCACCACCCTCTTCAGAGCCACGTAGGCCCCTTCGCCCTTCCTTAGGTGTAGCACTTCCTCAAGTTTTGCGGAGTTTCTCTCCAGAAAGGCAAAGAGGGCTTTTGTGGGTTTTTCTCCTTCGTAAGCAACCTTAAGGGGTGGTCCCCAGAGGATTTCTTCTCTTTCAGGAGCTGTGTTTTCAAAGTTTTCAAGGAAAAAGGCAAGCCTTCTGGGCGTGGAGTAGGTTTTTATGTCCCGTCTGTGCAAGAGCTGGGAAAACTTTTCCCTCAGAGTTTCAACGAGAAGACCTATTACCCCCGCAGGGAGCTCCTCCACGCCTATCTCTATAAGAAGGTCCCTCATATTAATCTCCCACCAAGCTGAGAGCTTGTGCCATGTTAGCAAAATAACTTTCTGAGCCTCTTTCTTTTGCTTTTTTGAGGACTTCTTCTGCCTCTTTAACTTTTCCTTCTCTCCGCAGTATCTGAGCTTTTAAAAGCAGGGCGCTGGGGTAGTTAAAGTCTCCTTCCTTGATGTTCTCTACCTCTTTCATGGCTTCCTGCAACTTGCCCTCCTTAAAGAGGTAGTAAGCGCGTCTTTCTCTGTAGAGGGCGAGGAGTTCCTTGTCCTTCAGGGTTTTTATGATTTCCTCAATAACTTTGCCCTCCTCCACCTTTTCTCCTGAGTGCGTTCCTATGTATAGTTCGTAAGAGAGTAGAAGGGGCTTGAAGGGGTTGTCTTTGGAAGAAGAGTCTATGAGCTCCTTCGCCTTCGAGTAGTTGCCCGCCCTTATAAGCTTGTTTATCTCGTATTCTCTGTAAGCAAACTCCTGAAGTTTTTTATTCTTGTAGTGCTCCCATAGGAGAAATCCACCCACCGGCAAAAGGATTATAAGTATCAGACCAGCAACCCGTAGCACTATGTCTCTCATCAGTAAAGATTATACAACTTTTAACCCGCATGGTGGACTGTCCGAGCCTTAAGCCTGGTTTTTATATCAAGGGTTAGGGCACTGGCTACGAAGATAGAAGAGAGGGTTCCTACCACCACACCTACCACAAAGGCAAACATAATGTTGGAAAGGGCAGGTCCTCCAAAGAGGAAAAGGGTAAAGGAAACTACAAGGGTGGTGAGAGAGGTCATCAGGGTGCGGGCAAGGGTCTGGTTTATAGAAAGGTCTATGAGTTCTCTAAGAGGGGTGCCTTTCCTTATACGCGCGTTCTCTCTTATGCGGTCAAAGACCACCACCGTGTCGCTAACCGAGTATCCTGCCACTATGAGAAGGGCAGCCACCACATCAAGGCTTACCTCCCTCTGGGTTATTGAATAAGCACCTACCACTATAAGAACATCGTGAACAAGAGCGAGGATAGCACCCAGCGCCCAGAGGGCTTCAAACCTGTAACCCAAATATATTAGTATGCCAACGAGGGCAATCAGAATAGCCCATAGGGCTTTATGTCTGAGCTCAGAGGTTATGATACCGCCTATGGTCTCCGACCTTAGGAGCTGGTAAGTTGATAGCTTCTTAAGCCCCTCCAGTGCCCGTTCTGCGGTATCCCCAAGCCTGAGCTTTATGAGGATGCTCCCTTGAGCGGTATCCTGAACCTGAAAGTGGGAATAGCGGAGCTCCTCGAGGGTCTTTCTCACCTGACTTATGCTTATTTTCTTCTCAAACTTTAACTCCAGAACGCTCCCTCCAGTAAAGTCGAGACCCAGGTTTAAACCCTTGTAGTATAAAGATAAAAGGCTTAGGATTACTAAAAGGAGGGAAACCGCGTAGGCGTAAAACCTGAGCCTCATAAATGGGATGTTTCTCATGCTTATAATTCTAACATGCTTTACTTTCTGGTTTTTCTAACTGTGGCACTTTACTTTTTTAAACTGGGTTCCTTTCAGGTCTGGTCACCCAACGAGGCTTTTTATGCGGAGGCAACGCGCCAGATGCTTCAAAGCGGTGACTTCCTTAACCCCTACTACAACGGAGAACTAAGGCTGAACAAGCCACCCATGACTTACTGGCTCGTAAGCCTCGGATACCTGCTCTTGGGGGTCAACGAGCTGGGCTTGAGGCTTATGCACGCTCTTTTGGGGGTGGGGACAGGACTTCTCACTTTTCTAATCGCAAGGGAACTTACAGGTAATTGGCAGGCTGGCATACTTAGCCTTCTTATACTCCTTCTCTCTTTACAGTTCTTTGCCAGCGCTCAGTATGCCTCTCCTGAGGTTCCCTTTACCTTTTTCATAACCCTGAGCCTATACCTCTGGTTAATTTCCTACAGAAGGAAAAGCCTTTTTGTGCTCCTCCTTGCCTTTATCTCTTCTTCTCTTGCCATGCTGGTCAAAGGTCCTGCGGGCTTTGTCTTGCCTGCGGGGGTTGTCTTTCTTTACCTGCTTTTGGAGAACCCAAGAGAACTCTTAAAGCTCAGGTATTACCTCCTTAGCCTGCCTGCCCTTTTGCTTGGTTTGGGGTGGCATGGTTACCAACTATTGACGAAGGGTGAACTCTTCTGGGAGGTCTTTTACAAAGAGAACATAAGACGCATCTACCATGGAGATGAGCCTATTTACTTCTACCTTCTGGACACGAACGTCAGCTTTCTTCCTTACTCCCTCCTCTTCTTCCCAGCCCTTCTCTGGGTTATCTTCAACTTGAGAAGAGAAGGCCTCTTTCCTCTGGTCTGGTTTACCTTTGTTTATGGGCTCTTCAGCCTTATATCTCAGAAGATACCCCTCTATGTGCTTCCTGCCTTTCCAGCCCTTGCTATAATCACCTCCTGCTTTTTGCTTTCCCAGGACTGGGAAAGGCTCAAGAGGTTTCTTTCCTTCCTGCTCTGTTCTTTGATGGTTCTCGCTCTACTTTTGGCGGTGTTCTTCTTTTCTCTGCACCCTGCCCTTTTACTACTCCTGCCCCTGCCCTTCTTTGTTTTCTTCAAAGAATACAGGCTGTCGCCTGCGGTGGCGGGCATACTTCTTGTGCTTTTCCTTAAGACCAGCCTTCTACCTTATATCGAGAGTAGTAGGGGCGTGAAGGAACTGGGTAAGTTTATAAAGTCGCTGGACCCGGAGTCCTTAAAACCCACATATCAACTGGGACACTTCCACCACAGCCTACCCTTTTACTCAGGAAGACGCATAATTAGGGGAGGGGAGCCCCAAAGGGGTGCTTTGGTGGTCTTCAGGTTAGGCTACTTTGGCGGTTGTGAGCCCGTTAAAACTTTTAGGCTTTACACGGGTTCGGAGAGCAGGCTTTTCAAGTTTCTGATGGACGCGCGTAGGGGTAAAAACTTTGCGGACTTCGGTGTCTGCCTTTACTGACCGGGCACCTGAATCAGGATAAACTCCGCCCTTCTGTTGGTGAGCCTTCCTACTGGGGTCCGGTTGTCAGCCACATACCTCTCCTTTCCAAAACCCCTAACCTCTATCCTATCCGCAGGTATACCCGCCCTAACCAGATATTCCTTAACCGCCTGAGCTCTTCTCAGAGCAAGCCTGTCATTATATGCCTTGGAGCCTACATGGTCCGTAAAACCCTCTATCCTTACCCTTACATTTGGGTTTTCCTTCAGGGTTTTCACCACCTCCTCCAGAAAGGGCAGGTATTCCTTCTTTATTTGGTGCTTGTCAAAATCAAAGTGAACCCTCGCCGTTATCATCAGCGGCTCTTCTTGAAGGATGGATTGGGTTGGGGGCTCCAGCCTTGGAGCTGCAGAGACTTCTTCCTTTGCCTTTGTCAGCTCCGCCACGAAGGGTTTACCCGTGTAGCACTCCAGCTGACCCTCTCTGGCTATTTGGACCTTTTCAAGGGCTTTGCTTATCTCTGTCCAAGACTTGCGGTAAAATTCCAAGAGGTTGTTCGCGTTAGGTTTTGATTTCCTAAGCTCGTAGGCAAGTGCATCATAATAAACTTCAGCCCTCGCCAATTCGATTGGAGCACAATTGAGAGCCCTGTTCTCTCTTAGATACCTTAGGTTTGAGTTTAGGTTTTTTAGGTCAATCCCCAGACTTCTCTCATACTCCCCACTTGCCCTTGAAAACCCCTCTTCTTCAGAGGTTAAGGCTTCTCCGTATTCACCATACTCTACCCTTCTAACCTTTCTGTCCTCACCCTCTGGTAGGAAGTCTATCCTATCCAGTTCACCCCTGCCAGAAAGCGCCTTTGAGAGTGCACCAAAGCCCTTTACCATGAAGACCCTTGCCCCTACCTCGTCCAGACCGGAGGCTAAGCTATAGGAGACATCCTTGTTCGCCCTTGCCTTTTCAAAGTGGTAGATGTCTTTGAGCTCCACCTCCCCCCTACCTGCGAGCTCCAAGTTCCTCCAGAGCTGGTTTATGCCCTCAAGGAGCCTCGTGCCCGAGAAGTCCTGAGCCAGCACCACCGTGGAGGTCAGGAGTATAAGACTGATTTTTTTCATGGCACCCTCCATGTTTTCCTATTCTACTAAAATTTTACGCCATGAAGGCAGTTCTTCAAAGGGTAAAGTCTTCAAGGGTATATGTGGAAGGTAAGGAAGTTGCCAGCATAGGTGAAGGGCTTAACATACTTCTGGGCGTGGGCGTTGGGGACGGAGAGGAGGATGTAAAAAAGCTCGTGGAAAAGGTGGTGAACCTGCGCATTTTTGAGGATAGCACGGGTAAGTTTAACCTTTCTCTTCGGGATATAGGGGGCTCCGCTCTCGTAGTCTCCCAGTTTACCCTCTACGCCAACCTTAAGAAGGGCAGAAGACCCAGCTTTGAGTTTGCGGAGAAGCCGGAGAGGGCAAAGGAACTCTATGAACTCTTCCTTAAAAAGCTTTCGGAGTATGTGCCCGTCCAGTGCGGTGTCTTTGGGGCTATGATGGAAGTGCACATCCTTAACTGGGGACCAGTGACGCTGATAATCGATAGTAAGGAACTCTAAAGGGGTATCTCCACGAGCATACTGAAGGGCACACCCACGCCACTGAGGAAAAGGTGTCCTGGTTTAAGGGTGGGCAAAAGCCTGAGCTTGTCCTCGTAGGGATACTCAAAGAACTGAGACACAGCCTCTATGTCTCTGTGGGTTATAAGCCTGAAGATAGCTTGCGTATTCAGTTGAGAAAGCACATACTTGCTCAGGTTTGAGGGCCTCTGAGATAGGGCAAGGAGACCAAGACCGAACTTACGACCTTCGAGGGCTATCCTTTTGGTCATGTTGATGGCGAGGTTTTCTCTCCCTGCGGATACTTCGAGGGCACCCCTCTCCGGTGCAAAGTTGTGAGCCTCTTCCAGCACCAAAAGCCTCCTTTCTGGCTTCTGTCTTGCAAGGGAGAGTATCTCTTTTAGGAGGAGACCTACCAAGTTCAATCTGGTGGAAGGGTTCACCACCTCTTTAAGGTCCACTATCACCACATCTCTGTCCACCCTTAGAGCTTCTTCCAAGAGATTGAAGACCTGCGGTTGGTTCTTAAGAGCCTCCTCACCTATGTCTTTGGAGAGCATGTCTAAAAGTTCGAGCACCTCTCTTTTCAGTGCACCCTTTGAGGACTGGAGAAGGATTTCCTCGAGAGATTTTTCCCTGTAGCCAGAAAGTTTAAAGTCTGGCTTGAGTTGACCCCGTAAGCTGGTTAAGAAGCTTTTTTCTTCCTCGCCCTTTTCCTGAATCAGAAAACCGTAGTCTCTAAAGAGCTCTTTCACATCCTCCGTCCAGATAGGAAGGAGGGTGTAGGGTATCCTCACCAAATGGGTTCTCTCTTCTGGTAGGTTCAGCTTCTGGGGGTATTCACCAAAAAGGTCAAAGATAAAGGTCTTTGCACTGCGGGGCGGTATGTTTTCCACGAGCCTTGACACAAAAGTGGTTTTACCAGAGCCAGTAGTTCCAAGAACTGCCATGTGCATGGAGGTAAGTTTGGCAAGGTCCACATAGACCCCAGAACTTTTCTCGGGCAGGTGACCAACCCTTACGGGAATATCCATAGGATAACCAGAAAGGTTCGTCTTCATAACCCTAACCAAGTTCTGGTCCTCCTCAGTAACTGGCAGGAGCTGGTCGCCTACACTCAGTGTCTTCAGAGGTGTGCCAAAGTAGCCCTCCCTTCCTTCTCTGAGCTCTATAAGCACCCTTACTCTCCCTATGAGTTTTCCTGCACTCTTGTTCAGCAGGTTCAGGTAAGCTATCTGCCAGAACTTGCCCGAGGTAAGATTTTCCACATGGGTAGGGGTGGTGTATACCCTCGTAAGACTGCATAGAAGTTTACTCCTTTCCTTTTGAGACCAGAGGAGAGACTGTTCAGGGAGTTCCTGAAGGAGATAGACGATTGCCTCCGTGGAGGATTCAAGAGATAGGACAACCGCCACAGCCTCTCTCAGAAGCTTTATAGAACCCCTTTTGTATTCCTCGAAGAGCTCCGAGAGCCTTTTTACCTCCTCCCCCTCGAGGGGCACCATGGCTTCCAGATTACCCTCCTCTCGCATACCCGCCCCGGTGAGATTGGCAGAGCCGACAAGGGCAAAAAGGTCGTCCACTATAAACATCTTGGCATGAAGTTTGTCGTTTATGTAAAGCTCACCTCTCTCTCCTTCCAGGAGTCGGAAGGTTCCTGCACCCGTTATGCTCATGTCCTCTTTCTCCCTTACCCTTAAAATAACCTGAAGGGACACGCCCTCGGGTAGCACTTCCAGTAGCTTTTCGAGGATGCACTGCTCAACCCAAGGTGAGGCTATCTTAAGGCTCTCTTTGGCTCTGGAGACCCTTTCTTTTAGAAGTTCAAAAAACTCCTTCACCCTGAAACTCCACCCAGTTCCTGAAGGTTTTGACCATCTCTTCCGTTCTCTTTTTGAGTTTTTGTAAACTTCCCCTGTTGTCTATTATATAGCTGGCATATTTTAGCTTTTCCTCTGGGGGCATCTGCCTTTTCCATCTTCTTTCAAAATCCTCAGGGCTGTAACCTGACCTAATGGCTCTCTCTTTACACAGCTCATAGGGTGCGTAGACCAAAAGGGTGGCGTGGTATTTTCTGTAGGTGCCTTTTTCAATGAAAAGGCTCGCCTCTACCAGAGCTACGCCCCTCTGGGGCAGTTTTCTAAACTCTTCCTCGAGACTTTTGTACAGAGCTCCGTGAGTTATACTTTCCAAAAGCCTCAGCTTCCTGTCATCTTCAAAGACCAAGGAGGCAAGTTTCTTTCTATCAATACCACCTCTGTGGTCGAGGACCCCTTTACCAAAAGCCCTAACTACCTCTAAGTAAACTTCACCCCTTTCCTCGTAGAGGCTTCTTATAATCTGGTCTGCATCAAAGACATAAAAGCCTGCTTCTTCGAAGAACTTCCTTACAGTGGATTTGCCCGAGCCAAGATTTCCCGTAAGAGCTATCTTTAACACAAGGGATATTTTAAAGAAGGAGGTAAGCTATGAAGATATTTTTTCCGTCCTTTCTTCTTTTAGTAGGTTTAACCTTTGCCTCTGAGGGCGAGCTTATCTTCAAAAACTCCTGCATGAGATGTCATACAGAGAAAGACAAAAAACCCCTTAACTACCTAAAGGAAAAATATCGGGGCAAGCCTGAGGCGGTTATGGAGCTGGCTAAAAAGTGTCCTTGGGGTCGTGGACTTTCAGAGATGGAGATTGAGCTGGTGAGCAAATGGTTGGCAGGAGTGAAGTAGAGTAATTTTTTTTCTATTGTGTCCAATAAGAAGCTTCAAAAACCTACAAAAACTCAAACAACTCAGAGCACTCTCATACGCCCCTCTAAAAACCTCTCTCAGGCTATCCACATACCTCTCAAATTTCACAGAGCTATATGTGGCGTGTTATGCTACAATAATGTAAATCGTCCACGGACATGGAGGGAATGGCGGTTATATGGGTTCATGGTGGTATCAGGAAAAAAGAGCCAGCAGACTTCCAGTATAAGGACGAAAAGTTTCTGCACATTATATCGGGAAAGGCACTTGAAGCCTACTATGCAAAAAGGAGCGAAGGAGTTGACCTCATAACCTTTGTTCCTCATTCTCTGTATGTCGGCTGTATGCATGAAGAGAGAAAGGCTATGAGGAAGGACCTTGAAGAATTCTACGAATTTCCCTTGCCAAGCATAGGCACTATACCGCATAACGACACGAAATATTCCTTCAATGGAAACTACCAATACGTAAAATTCTGGATTT